>NZ_CP012712.1:1240000-1555000 GCF_001295365.1 Parageobacillus thermoglucosidasius
GTTAGGCCGCCAGATAGGCAAATCCGTCTGGCAATAAGGCGGAGCCGTGATGGCGAGGGACCGTTGGTCCCGAAGTCCCCGATCCTACACTGCCAAGAAAAGCCTCTAGCGAGGTGAGAGGTGCCCGTACCGCAAACCGACACAGGTAGGCGAGGAGAGAATCCTAAGGTGCGCGGGAGAACTCTCGTTAAGGAACTCGGCAAAATGACCCCGTAACTTCGGGAGAAGGGGTGCTCTCTTGGGTCACAAGCCTGAGGGAGCCGCAGTGAAAAGGCCCAAGCGACTGTTTATCAAAAACACAGGTCTCTGCGAAGCCGAAAGGCGAAGTATAGGGGCTGACACCTGCCCGGTGCTGGAAGGTTAAGGGGAGCGCTTAGCGGAAGCGAAGGTGCGAACCGAAGCCCCAGTAAACGGCGGCCGTAACTATAACGGTCCTAAGGTAGCGAAATTCCTTGTCGGGTAAGTTCCGACCCGCACGAAAGGTGTAACGACTTGGGCACTGTCTCAACGAGAGACCCGGTGAAATCATACTACCTGTGAAGATGCAGGTTACCCGCGACAGGACGGAAAGACCCCGTGGAGCTTTACTGCAGCCTGATATGGAATTTTGGTATCGCTTGTACAGGATAGGTGGGAGCCTGGGAAGCCGGAGCGCCAGCTTCGGTGGAGGCGGCGGTGGGATACCACCCTGGCGGTATTGAAATTCTAACCCGCACCCCTTAGCGGGGTGGGAGACAGTGTCAGGTGGGCAGTTTGACTGGGGCGGTCGCCTCCCAAAAGGTAACGGAGGCGCCCAAAGGTTCCCTCAGAATGGTTGGAAATCATTCGGAGAGTGCAAAGGCAGAAGGGAGCTTGACTGCGAGACAGACAGGTCGAGCAGGGACGAAAGTCGGGCTTAGTGATCCGGTGGTTCCGCATGGAAGGGCCATCGCTCAACGGATAAAAGCTACCCCGGGGATAACAGGCTGATCTCCCCCAAGAGTCCACATCGACGGGGAGGTTTGGCACCTCGATGTCGGCTCATCGCATCCTGGGGCTGTAGTCGGTCCCAAGGGTTGGGCTGTTCGCCCATTAAAGCGGTACGCGAGCTGGGTTCAGAACGTCGTGAGACAGTTCGGTCCCTATCCGTCGCGGGCGCAGGAAATTTGAGAGGAGCTGTCCTTAGTACGAGAGGACCGGGATGGACGCACCGCTGGTGTACCAGTTGTCCCGCCAGGGGCACCGCTGGGTAGCTATGTGCGGAAGGGATAAGCGCTGAAAGCATCTAAGCGTGAAGCCCCCCTCAAGATGAGATTTCCCATCGCGTCAAGCGAGTAAGATCCCTCGAAGATGACGAGGTCGATAGGTCCGAGGTGGAAGCGTGGCGACACGTGGAGCTGACGGATACTAATCGATCGAGGGCTTAACCACGAACAACGGAGAATGCCGCCTGGCCAAACGGTTTCTTCCAGATGGACGGTTATCTAGTTTTGAAGGAATGAAATCAATTCCTAACTTGACAAAACTAGCCACTCATATATAATATATCTTGTCTATTGCTTGACTAGTAATAATAAGGTGAAGGCTTGTTTTATTTCCTCAGGGCAGTTTATACGGAGGATTAGCTCAGCTGGGAGAGCACTTGCCTTACAAGCAAGGGGTCGGCGGTTCGATCCCGTCATCCTCCACCATAATACGGTTCAATACAATCGGGAAATTAGTATTCAGTGTATGAATTTTCTCAGTGCAGTTTTCTATTTCCAAAGAATCTTTTCGAATAAGAAATGTTAATTATGGAAACGACTGCTTTTATGCCGGCTTAGCTCAATTGGTAGAGCAACTGACTTGTAATCAGTAGGTTGCGGGTTCAAGTCCTGCAGCCGGCATTGTGATAATCATGTTGACCATTAGTTTAGCACAGAAAGCAACGTGTCTCAGTTTTGCCAATCAATTGCGAGTTGCTTCGACTCTTCCAATGTATTATGGATAGAGGGAGAGGCAAAAAAACAATAACTGTCTTCATTTACTGTATGAGCCATTAGCTCAGTAGGTAGAGCATCTGACTTTTAATCAGAGGGTCGGAGGTTCGAATCCTCCATGGCTCACTCTTTAGTTGCGGGTGTGGCGGAATTGGCAGACGCACCAGACTTAGGATCTGGCGCTTTACGGCGTGGGGGTTCAAGTCCCTCCACCCGCATCTCTTGATGAAGTTGCGGAAGTAGTTCAGTGGTAGAACACCACCTTGCCAAGGTGGGGGTCGCGGGTTCGAGTCCCGTCTTCCGCTCCAGTAACCGCCCGCCGGGGTGGCGGAATTGGCAGACGCACAGGACTTAAAATCCTGGGGTAGGTAACTACCGTGCCGGTTCGAGTCCGGCCCTCGGCATATGCGCTCGTAGCTCAATTGGATAGAGCATCTGACTACGGATCAGAAGGTTAGGGGTTCGAATCCTCTCGAGCGCGTTATACATTAGCGTATGTTGAAAGCGGGAAGTAGCTCAGCTTGGTAGAGCACATGGTTTGGGACCATGGGGTCGCAGGTTCGAATCCTGTCTTCCCGATTTTGAAAGAGAGGGGCCTTAGCTCAGCTGGGAGAGCGCCTGCTTTGCACGCAGGAGGTCATCGGTTCGATCCCGATAGGCTCCACCATGGCAATTAAGTTTATGGCGGCGTAGCTCAGCTGGCTAGAGCGTACGGTTCATACCCGTGAGGTCGGGGGTTCGATCCCCTCCGCCGCCATTGTGTAATGGACCTTTAGCTCAGCTGGTTAGAGCAGACGGCTCATAACCGTCCGGTCGTAGGTTCGAATCCTACAAGGTCCACCATATCCTTTATTGTGATGGAGGAGTACCCAAGTCTGGCTGAAGGGGTCGGTCTTGAAAACCGAGAGGCGCCGCAAGGCGCGCGGGGGTTCGAATCCCTCCTCCTCCGCCACATATATTGTTGCTATCATCGCGGGGTGGAGCAGTCCGGTAGCTCGTCGGGCTCATAACCCGAAGGTCGCAGGTTCAAATCCTGCCCCCGCAACCAAATTGGTCCCGTAGTGTAGTGGTTAACATGCCTGCCTGTCACGCAGGAGATCGCGGGTTCGAGTCCCGTCGGGACCGCCATAGTTGAATGGGTGTTAGAGAATGGCTCGGTAGCTCAGTCGGTAGAGCAAAGGACTGAAAATCCTTGTGTCGGCGGTTCGATTCCGTCCCGAGCCACCACACTTATTCTTTAGGAAACGCGCTTTGTGTGCCGGCTTAGCTCAATTGGTAGAGCAACTGACTTGTAATCAGTAGGTTGCGGGTTCAAGTCCTGCAGCCGGCACCAGATTGTGGCGACTATGGCGAAGTGGTTAACGCACCAGATTGTGGCTCTGGCATGCGTGGGTTCGATTCCCACTAGTCGCCCTTGCCATGCGGGTGTAGTTTAGTGGTAAAACCTCAGCCTTCCAAGCTGATGTCGTGGGTTCGATTCCCATCACCCGCTTTCTTGGGCCTATAGCTCAGTTGGTTAGAGCGCACGCCTGATAAGCGTGAGGTCGGTGGTTCAAGTCCACTTAGGCCCACCATGTTGCATATTATTTCATTGTGAGTTAAACTATAGGTAGATTGTCCCTCATGCCTGAACATTTTGGTTTGAAGTTACTTCGATATGCACAATAGTTGCAACTTTTAGTTTATTCCGCAATAGCTCAGCGGTAGAGCAACCGGCTGTTAACCGGTAGGTCGTAGGTTCGAATCCTACTTGCGGAGCCATACGGAGAAGTACCCAAGTGGCTGAAGGGGACGGTTTGCTAAACCGTTAGGTCGCAGTTTTGCGGCGCGCGGGTTCAAATCCCGCCTTCTCCGCCATCGACATGTGGCCCGTTGGTCAAGTGGTTAAGACACCGCCCTTTCACGGCGGTAACACGGGTTCGAATCCCGTACGGGTCATGGAAGCACCAGAAAACTGGTGCTTTTATTTTTATTGATTTGTTATGTTTCAACAGGAAAAGCGAAATTTGTCGAATTTTTGCGGATTATAGTTGCAATATAATCAATCCTTTGCTATAATCAATGTCGTTAATTGATCTGAAGGTACACTTGGTTATATATGGAATTAAAATCGCATAAAGCGGGTGGGGGTTAGTAGGGAAATACTTGCTGGACAAATTCGCTGCGAGCCGCCTCGGTATATTTGGCTTCTTTGAACAACTGGTTGCGGGTTGAGGAAGTGGCAGGGCAATTTCGGATGTGTGCAGTTTGAAAATAATGTGCGGGTGTAGTTTAGTGGTAAAACCTCAGCCTTCCAAGCTGATGTCGTGGGTTCGATTCCCATCACCCGCTCCATCCATATCGGGTACAACGCAGTGTTTCGTTTCTAAAAAGAACGAGGCATTGCGTTTTTATTTTTTATATAATTTGCAAGGCAGCATCCCCCCCGTGGATTTGCAAGAACATGTTTTGCATTGACTGCAGCAGTTTTTTGCATTGCTCTTGTGTCATGGATGGCAATAAATATACAATTTGGACAGCGTTTTTCGTGTCTTTTGTGACAGCTGTCCGCTGCGAATCAACAATTGGACTGCCAAATGGCCCATGAATGTCTTTTGATACGAGTTTACGGGAAAAGTTGACAGTGCGCCCATTGATGGCGATATACTCATCTTGATCTGTTCCTATCTCAACGGCAACCGGTCCCTCTAATTTATCTAAGTCGTAAATGCCGATTGGAATTTTATAATATAAGGAAAAGAAATTGTTCACATCAGCTGCCGAGTGGATAGTTGGGACAAAATTTTTCTTTTGAATACGTCGATATAAGCTTTCTGATGAAGGGCGATATTTGCTCGGATCTGTGCCGATTGCTTTAAAGATTCTGCGCCATTCTGCTAATTCGAGAATGTCGGCGACAGCGGTTTCCTGCAAATCAAAATAAATGGATTCTTGAAATAATTGGAGTTTCCCTTTTAACATTTGCGGAGAATCATCGACGACGATATCATTATACAATATCACACCTATTTTAAATTCAGGAATGGCCTGTTTTATCGCTTCGGAAACAGCAATATCCATATCTTTTTCACCTCCAAATTTTTTCTTTATTGTAACATAGATTCCGGATTTTGGCGAAAGGAGGGATAAACGATGGATGCGGCAGCGTTGAAACAAGAAATTATTGAATATAGCAAAACGATCGGGATTGATAAAATTGGATTTGCCAGCGCTGATCCATTTGTCGAGTTAAAAGAACGGCTTCGTCGCCAGCAAGAGTTAGGATATCAATCAGGATTTGAAGAACAGGATATTGAGAAAAGAACGAATCCTTCGCTGCTTTTGCCTGAGGCAAAATCCATCATTGCGATTGCCTTGGCGTATCCGTCCAAAATGAAAAATGCTCCGCGTGGCACAAAAATGGAAAGAAGAGGGATTTTTTGCAGAGCGTCATGGGGCAAAGATTATCATGACGTTTTACGGGAGCGGCTTGAAAAGTTAGAAGCATTTATTCTCGAGAAGGTTCCCCTTGCCAGAGTAAAATCAATGGTGGATACTGGGGAATTGGCAGACCGCGCGGTTGCGGAGCGTGCCGGAATTGGATGGAGCGGAAAAAATTGTTCGATTATTACTCTAGAGTTTGGTTCTTATGTTTATTTAGGAGAAATGATCACCAACATTCCGTTCCCGCCTGATGAACCTGTTGAGAGCCGCTGCGGAACATGTACGAAGTGCATCGATGCTTGCCCGACGGGAGCACTTGTACAGGGGGGACAGCTGAATGCCCAGCGATGCATCTCGTTTTTAACACAAACAAAAGGCTTTTTAGCCGATGAATTTCGCGATAAAATTGGAAACCGATTATACGGTTGTGATACGTGCCAGATGGTTTGTCCTGAAAATAAAGGAAAGGACTTTCATCTCCATCCGGAAATGGAGCCAGATCCTGAAGTGGTGAAACCAAAATTAATTCCGCTTTTGCATATAAGTAACCGGGAGTTTAAAGAAAAGTTTGGTTCGCTTGCTGGGGCATGGCGCGGGAAAAAACCGATTCAACGAAATGCGATTTTAGCGTTGGCGCATTATAAAGATAAAACGGCTGTTCCGCATTTGTTAAAGCTGTTAAAAGAAGACAGCCGCCCTGTCATTCGCGGAACGGCAGCGTGGGCGCTCGGAAAAATAGGTGATATGCGCGTTATTCCCGATTTAGAGGAAGCTGGCAGGACGGAAAAAGATCATGAAGTCCTTTTGGAAATACAAAAAGGATTGCAATTATTGCGTTCGAAGCAGGAAAAGGGAAAAAATCGCTCGCCTGCTACGTAAAGTAGTAGCAAAAACGAAAGTGGTGAGCGATGGTGAAAAAACAGCTGCAATGTTTATTAGAAAAAAGAGCGCAGCTTTTCGTGTCTAAAGACGGACGCAATGAAGAAGAAGCAGTGGAAAGGAAGCGCCGGCTGTTCGAAAAACGAGGGGCAGAAATTGTCCGCTGCACGATTAACAGTCAAATTATCAGTAAGTATGTTATGGAAAAAGAGGGAAGGGTCATTTATTTGGCGCATTATCAGTTTTTAGTTAAACATGGCACTGAGATGTATGTTGAGGAACAAGTAGAAAAAAGAAAAGCATATTTTGAACGCGGAGAGCTGATGAAGGATGAAAAAGTGGCTTCCGCAGAACCGGGAACGGCTCACCCCCGTTTAGAACGCGAGATGTTAATGGATGAAAGAATTTCCTATGAATATGATCGGGCAAAAGCGGTGCGTTATGCCGAAACGTGGTGGAACAGCTACAATCCAGCGTTTCCGCGGTTTGAAGTGAATTGCACGAATTTTGTTTCTCAATGCGTGCACGCAGGCGGAGCACCGATGACTGGATATCCGAATCGTGCAAAAGGATGGTGGTGCAAAAACAGCAATTGGAGTTACAGTTGGGCAGTGGCGCATTCTTTCCGCTGGTATTTAAGCGGAACACGCGTCGGCTTGCAAACGATGGAAGTGTCGTCACCAGAACAGTTGATGGCTGGAGATGTTATTTGTTATGATTTTCAAGGAGATGGCCGCTTTGATCATTCCACGATTGTCGTGGCGAAGGATGCGAACGGAATGCCGTTAGTGAATGCTCATACAACGAATAGCCGCATGCGCTATTGGTCGTATGAAGATTCCACAGCGTACACGCCGAATATTCGCTATAAATTTTTTCATATTATTGACCGAAAGTGACGATATGTTTTGAGGTGAATCGATATGCCATTACATGTAGTATTATATCAACCGGAAATCCCAGCAAATACGGGGAATATTGCACGCACTTGCGCGGCAACAGATACGGCGCTTCATTTGATTCGTCCGCTTGGTTTTTCCACAGATGATAAAATGTTAAAGCGCGCGGGGCTGGACTATTGGCCGTACGTCAATATTTCTTATTACGATTCGCTTGATGAATTATTTGGGCGGTACCCGCACGGAGAGTTTTACTTTATTACGAAGTTTGGCAAAAAATATTATGATTCTTTCGATTTTAGCGATACCGAAAAAGATCTTTTTTTTGTGTTTGGGCGTGAAACGACGGGATTGCCAAAAGATTTGCTTGAAGCGAATATGGACCGTTGTCTGCGCATTCCGATGAATGATAAAGTCCGTTCATTAAATCTGTCCAATACCGCCGCTATTTTAGTGTATGAAGCGTTGCGCCAACAAAAATTTAACGGTTTATTTTAAAAATAAAAAAACGACCTTCTGAAAAGGAGGTCGTTTTTTTGCATTAATTTTTTACGCCTGGTTTATCTTCATAGCCAGCCGTAAAGATTGCAGTTAAGAAGGCGATGATCACACCTAATACGAGCAATGTACGCATGCCGCTTCCTCCTTCACGAATGTTTGTCCCACCTTCTCATTATAGCGGATATGGCGAATGTTGTGAATGGGAAGCGTTATCACAGCAAACAGACAAATTTTTTTTTGCAATGAATGATACGGGACATCCTTGCATACATTGTAATAATCTTGTTGTTAAGACATCAAGGATAAGGAGGTCCTTTATGGATATTTTAAAGAAAATTGCACAATACCGGGAAGAAGAGGAACGGCTGAAATGGGAAGGTACATTCGCAGAGTATTTAGAGATTCTGAAAGAAAAGCCATGGATTGCTCAGTCCGCACATTCACGCGTTTATAATATGATTAAAGATGCTGGAATCGAGGTAGTGAATGGGAGAAAACGATATAAATTTTTCAGTAATCAGTTATTTGGATTGGAAGAGGCGCTAGAACGTTTAGTGGAAGAATATTTTCATCCGGCAGCAAAGCGGCTTGATGTGCGAAAACGTATCTTATTGCTGATGGGGCCTGTTGGAGGCGGGAAATCCACGCTTGTAACGCTGTTAAAACGGGGATTAGAAGCATATTCGCTAACGGATCGCGGCGCTGTGTATGCGATTAAAGGATGCCCGATGCATGAAGAAGCATACATATGATAAGTAAACTACAAAAGAGCTGCTTGATGGCAGCTCTTTTTCATTGTGATATGCTATCGGAAGCGGTAGTCTGTAATTTTAAGCTTTGGTGGTTCTGGATATTTTCCCATTTTTGTCGGTTCAACGATTTCAATGGTGATGTACTCAAACAAAGAGCGAATGGCGTACTTTTTCGCTTCATAGCTTAGGTTGTGCCATTCTTTTTTAATATTTTCTAACACTGTTTTGATTTCTTCAAGTGATGCTTCTTCTTCGTATTCGTTCAGAAGTTCGTATAATTCCATTTCCTGAATGGCGATCTCTTGCATGCGCTTGTTGTATTCGTCTTTGGGAATTTCTCCTTCGATGTAGAGTTCTTTGATGCGTTCTTTTCGCCCTTTCAGTTTTTGCAGTTGTTTTTCAATAAAGTCAGTGTCTAATTCTTTTTCCGATTCATTCGTTTCGACTTCAAGTTCTAGCTTTTCTGGAATATGAAGTGCTTCCAAAAACGCTTTTTCGATCGCTTCTTCGGCGATCGTTTGCACATCGCAGTTGCCAAATTTAAAGCGGCCTTGGCATTTATAGTAGCGGTATACGCCTCCGGACTTCCGTTTTCTTTGAGCGCCTGTAAATGACTTTCCGCATTTGGCGCAGCGGGCGACGCCGGAAAAAGGGTAATGGTTGTCTGAACGAAATGCCATATTGTAGCGATTTTGCAAAAGCTCTTGTACTTCTTGGAATGTTTCTTTTGAAATAATAGGCACGAAATTTTCTTGTTTAATTGGTGTAACTACGGGCTGCCCGCCAAGTTTTTGTTTGGACATGCTGCGGTAGTTCCAGCGAATATAGCCGGCGTAAATCGGATTGCGCAGAACATAGCGAACGGAAAAGTCGCTCCACATTTCCCCTTTTTTCGTTTTCACGCCACGTTGGTTAAGCTGCTTTGCGATGTTTTGAGAGCCGTGTGTTTTGTATTTCTCAAAGATAAAACGCACCCATTTGGCTTCTTCCTCATTGATGCGCAGCTCCCCGTCGACCAAATCGTATCCGTATGGGGCAGGGGCGCCGTTTCTTTGTCCTGTTTTGGAGCGTTCAAGCATATTTTCGAAGACGCGCTCTGCGATGGTTTCCCGTTCCCATTCTGCAATTGTAGCAACGATAGTGATGAAAAGGCGTCCGTTTGCTGTTGTCGTTTCAAATGACTCTGTGGCAGATTTGAACATAACATCATATTTTTGCATGATTTTAAGCAGTTTATGTAGATCGAGGACCGAACGAACAAGCCGGTCCAAACGATAAACAATGACGACATCGAATTTCTTTTGCTGCATATCCTTTATCAGCCGTTGCAAAGCGGGGCGGTCCATGTTTTTGGCTGAATAGCCGTCATCGCAATAATCATCCACAATCGTCCATCCTTGCGAAAGCGCAAATGCTTCGAGCCGCATTTTTTGTGCTTCTAAGGAGAAGCCTTCTTCTTTTTGCATATCGGTGCTTACCCGACGATACATCACGCATCTCATCAGTCTGCCTCCTTTTTATATTGTATTCATCGGGCAGGACATACTTGACTGAAATGGCAGGCATGCTGAAAAAAGCATTTTTTCTCCTAAGCATACCGATTTGCAGGTGGCTTCTGGAACAATATCTCACCTATTGTTCGGCCGTTGCATAACTAATATGCGGTTTCTGATCTGTTCCAAACGTTCTTTGCATAATTCAACAGGGATAACACAGATCAGCAACCAACTTCGCTGAAGTATTTGGCGCAAAGGAAAATAAATGAAACGTCGGGACGGATGGAGCAAGTCTGCTGGGTGAAAGGAGCGGAGCGGAAAGAAGATAAACAAGTGATCAGCGAAATTCTCGACACAGCAGTGTCGATTTAATCTCATAGCGGTTTTGCCGGGAATATGACTTTTCTATGAAATCGAAAATCGATTTTCAAAAGCTGGCGGAGATCCATAAAGGCAAAGCGGTGGGATAAGTTAATCTATCGACCTGTTAGTCTACTAATACTACCTTGTCTTGAAAGCATATATATCCCTAAACCCAAAAAAGGAGGGGGTCCGCATGAAGATCAACCTGACTGTTGAGCAAGCGAAAAAATTTCTATTGTGCTTCGTAGAAGACGCAAAACGCATCGTAAAAGAACGCAAACGCCAACAAAAAGAAGCAGCTAATAAAGGAAAAGCAGGCTAACTTGCGGCAGAAAGGAAGGAAATGAAGCCCCTGCTTATTTAATGAATGACGCAGATTATGATGGTATTAAGCATTCGGAAGAAGCGTAATGAATTATCTAAACTTGGAACAATACCGCGGCAAATCATTTTGGCTGATTTTTCGATAAAAGGGAATCTGGTGTCCGTATTGGGCAATACAGACAGTTTTAGTTAGCATGTTTGGACGATGGACGATATTTGCGGAGAGTATAAGGAAGCATGAAACATTAGCGGCTTTATTTAGACGAGCTTCTCAAAAGGAATGAAACAAAGAATTCGATCGGTATTGAGAAGCTGGATGTTATTGCTGTTGTGTTGGTTTGTATTGTTATACAAGAAATTGAATGCAGAAAGTTTTCGCTGAATAGTATGGCAAGGAAGAAATTTTATATTTCTTCCTTGCTCCCATTCTCCAAAATTCTAGCAATCTCTTTAAGAATTTGATTTTTCTCTTTTAATATTTTTATTAAACTTACTGCGAACCACACACCAAATATCAGTAGACCAATATAAATAATAAACGGAATAAAAGCAAGTAACGGAAACAAGCTTACAGAAGAATTCATGTTAGACCTCCAAAATGTTTTTGGATAATTATAACACAAGAGGTAAATAACGAAAAGTCAATTTGAAGCCTTAATAAACAATGAAATTACAGATTGGTGAACAGTTATGAAGAAAACATGCAGCTGCTTTCAATGAAAATGAAATAAGGTGAGGTGAGGAAAGAGTGACAGGAAAAAAGCCTCGCCAAAAAACGTGCGGGAATTAGGCGAGAATACCGTTCAGTATTAAAGAACATGAATGGAGAGGAACTATCATCAACATGGTACGGATTTTGGAACAAAGATGAAGAAAAGATGAAACAAGCTGAAGTAGCAGCAGCAAACTTAACCAACGAACAACTTATAAAATGATTTTAGAGAAGAGTATTGGAAACACAATAGCAAACATAAAGAAGAGCGTAATTACCTGAATAATTTATTTAAAGCTGGAATTAATTCATTAAAATATGGCTTGATAATGAAATCCTTAGCCCCTATTTGAAGGGCATCAATAATGAAACTTTTTTGCCCCATCGATGAACAAATTATTACTTTCGCTTCTGGATCAAATTTTAAAATACTTTTTAAAGCATCTAATCCATTCATAATAGGCATAATTAAGTCAAGTATAACAATGTCAGGTGTTTTTTCTTGGTAAAGAGATACAGCATTACTGCCATCAGAAGCTTCAGCAACAACTTGGTAACCATTATCGGTTAAAAGTTTCTTTAATAAATTTCTCGTAAACCTTGAATCGTCGGCAATTAATACAGTTTTATACATTTAAACCACCTTTCACTTAAAAAGTAAAGCAAATGGAAAATTTTTGTTGTAAAAAATGCGCATCTTGCATTTTACCCTTTTGAGTAATTTGTAGATGGAATATCAGATTTTTTGTATAAATTTGTCGAATTTTGTCTAACAATTCTAGAAAGAAATATTAACAAATTTTATAGTGAAATTTACATAGGAAAAATTCATTATTTTTGAAAATAGAAAACTGTTAAATAGTACTGTTGAGCTATTAAATAATAAAAAATATTCAGAATGACAGTTGTGTTTCCAAAAAGGCAAAGGAAGGGGATGAGATGAGAGAAATTAAGTTCGTACTTTTGTTTACCAGGAAAAGAGGATGCTGAATGTGAGAGGGAACTTAACGAATGAATCAGTTACGATAAATATTCACATATAGCGGCAATCAAGTACGCACAATTGTTAAAGATGAGAAAATTAGTTTGTTGCTGGGGATGTTTGCGATATATTCGATATATTCAATCATTCCAATCATAAAATGGCAGTATCCCGGCTCACTGAAGATGAGGTACACCGCTTCGCTTGGCCGCCGCCAACTAGCGGCGATCGTGAATGAAGCGGGTTTATTCATTGATTCTGACCAGCGATAAACCGCAGCCAAGGTTAAACACTTGATTGCGCATGAAGTTATTCTATCAATTTACAAAACTGGTAGTTAATGTGGATTCCGAAAATGTTTAGCGAGGCTTCACGCCTTGCTTCGAATATTCCATCAACTAATTTTGGAAATTCAAGCACTTAACCTACGACTCTTGTCTAATCAAATTTATTATCCTGATCATATATTGAAGCATCAAGTGAAGAGAGGTGAAGTATGTTGTCAAAAAATAGAACAGAAAATCATCATGGTAACAATAAACCAAGGGTAAGATGTGATTGTGTTAATGGGCAAGTGGTGACAGTGCATGGACCTGTACAAGCAGGGCCTCCGGGACCTCCAGGACCTCCGGGGCCTCCAGGGGCTGGTGCCATTATTCCATATGCATCTGGAGTAACTCCTGTTGCATTGACCAGGGTTGATGTAGCAGGTGTAGTAGCCAGTATTGGAGCTATCCTTGGATTCGGAAGTTCTGCGCCAACTGTTAATCTTGATACAGGGGTACTGGATCTAGGTGTTGGTGTCACGAACATTCCTGACTTTGCATTTGTGGTTCCTCGTACCGGGACAGTTACATCCATATCTGCATTCTTTAGTGCTACAGTGGGAGTAACTTTAACTGCAGCTGAAACAGTTAGAGCAGAATTATGGAGAGCGCCGGCAGCTAGCAACACCTTTACGCCAACAGGCGTTTTCGTAGATTTAGCACCAGCTTTCGGCCCTGGAGTTACCGCTGGCGATACTGCAACTGGCACTGCAACAGCATCATTGCCGGTAGTTGCCGGTGACAAACTATTGCTGGTTGTTTCTTTTGCACCTGGCGGCACCGCTATCAGTACTCTTACAGGTTTTGCAAGTGCAGGCGTTGGAATCAGTTAATTTCACTTAGTAACAAACTTCAAAGATATCGAGATCAAGTCGACATAAGAAACATTCTTACATGACAACGCCTTTCTTTTTGTTTTTCCTGTAAGAACATCGATAACCGTTCGAGGAATGGCAGGTTTATGGAAGAAAACTGAAGGAAAGTATGAAAAAGACAAAAAGGGAGCATATATTATACATGACTAATATGTTCAACTTGTCGACTTTGCCGACAAGCTGAAGAGGATGTCCCAAAAGTGTTCGCATAGCGTTCGCTTTTGGGGCACTTTTTTGGGCAAAAAAAGAAGAAAACCGTTCCTTTTTTGGTATAATAGAGTCACCACAACCCTACCAAGAAAGGACGGTTTTCTTATGTACATTTATTATAACCGAGATCAACTCATTTTGCCAATGGATCTTGAAATTCTCATTCCCAAACATCATCTTTGCCGGATCGTGGATCTAGCCGTGGAAAAAATGGATCCAGCTCTGCTCGTTTCCCTCTATCCCGGCGGAGGCCGCCCAGCCTATCATCCGAAAATGATGTTGAAAGTCATCCTGTATGCCTACGCCAATCGGATCTATTCCTCTCGCCAAATCGCCAAGCAATTGAAAGAAAACATTTATTTTATGTGGCTATCCGGCCATCAAACACCGGATTTCCGCACCATCAACCGATTTCGGTCGGAACGGATGAAGGACATCATTTACGAAACGTTTTTCTCCATTGTCGATCTTCTGCGTCAAGAAGGGTTGGTCAAACTAGAGGATTACTTTCTGGATGGAACGAAAATCGAGGCCAGCGCCAACAAGTACACGTTCGTTTGGCGCAAATCAACGGAAAAGTACGATCAGAAGTTGGAGGAGAAATTCCGGAAAATCGTAGCCTCGATCGAACAGGTGGTAAAAGAGGATGAAGAGTCGGAACAAGAAGGAGATTTTCAAGAAAAGCTGGAAGCTTCACCGATCACGTCTGAAAAGATCGAAGCCGTGATCGAACAAGTGGAAGAACATCTAAAGAAAGAGCCGAAGAATCGCACGTTAAAGAAAGCAAAACAGCAATTGGAACAAGACATTCTCCCCCGTAAGAAAAAATATGAAGAATACAAAAAAGTGTTAGGCGAACGAAACAGTTTTTCGAAAACGGACCCCGATGCGACGTTTATGCGGATGAAAGACGACCATATGAAAAACGGCCAGCTCAAACCGGGATATAATGTGCAGATAGGGACAGAGAACCAATTCATCACTGGATTTAGCGTGCATCAACGGGCGGGGGATGCCGGATGCTTCATTTCACATTTGGAGCAATTGGCCGCCTATGGGCGTCCCATGCCTAAACGAGCGATTGCGGATTCCGCCTATGGGAGTGAGGAGAACTACACGTACTGCGAGAAAAAGCAGATCGTCGCGCTGATCAAGTACAACACATTGGACCGGGAACAAACGAAAGCGTGGGCGAAAGAGATCGGCCGAATCGAGAACATGACGTACGATGAGGAATTGGATGAGTGGATTTGCGCGAAAGGGGAACGGCTGGTGTTTGTGTATAAACGGAAGGAAACGACCGACAACGGGTACGTCATCGTCAAACGGACGTATCGTTGTACAGCATGTGCCGGATGCCCGTTTCAAGCAGCATGTGCCAAAGGCAAAGACACGAAAACCATCCGCGTTTCCTTGAAAAATCAACAACAACGGCAAGAAATCCGGAAACGGCTGTCCACGGAAGAAGGGGCGACGACATATCGAAGACGGCAAATCGAAAACGAGCCGGTGTTTGGGCAAATCAAGCATAATCAGCAATTTCATCGGTTTTCATTGAGAGGCCTCCCAAAAATTACCTTGGAGTGGGGTCTAGTTTGTGCTGCCCACAATTTGAGAAAGTGGGCCACAACGACCGACCCAACAAGGAAAAAATAGGATAAAATTCGGAAATAAGGAGAAATTCCTGCCTCAAAAAAGGAATAAATAACCAAATGGTAAGAAAAAGAAACAGAGGCTACTCTCAAAAGGTCGGTTTAGACGACCTTTTGAGACAGCCTCTTTTATTTTTTGCTGGAATGAAGTATTTTTCCGGTTATCTATTTAGGGATTGAAACCTTTATACCCGAAGTTGCACAGGTTCAATTCAATTATAACGGTCGCTGCCATCTGAGCCAAATCCTAATTCCCCGGATGAATTTTTCCCCCCCAAACCCATAATGTCCCATCTTTTCGAAGTGCGATAGTATGTCCATCACGTGTGTCTAAAGAAATGATGTTTGTTAGTTTCTTTATTTGAATTGGATTCTTTATTATAAACTTATCAGGATTATCCCGTCCTTTTATTCCAATTCCCAATTGTCCCTCGTTATTTTGTCCTTGTGCCCAAACAGTGCCATCTTTCTTAAGCACCAAATTATGCACATAACCTGTCTTAACCATTACTGCATCTTTAATTCCTTTTACTTGAGAAGGCTTTTTCGTCCAATTCTTGCTTGCTATAAGCGGTATTTGTTTGCCTAATTAGCCCCAATATTGCTGATATGGAGGAACGTAAGGCTGGTGTTGGCATTGTGGGGGATATTGCTGATGCCAGTTTAAATATGGATGGGATATATTTTCCTTCGCTTTGTTGCAGTTTTTGTATGGACCTATATAAGTTGATGGTTTAATTGGTGCAATTGCTTGTTTCCATTGATTTTCATCGAGGCAATAAGTATGTGCCATGATCTTTGCAGGAGTAAATTTTAAAATGTCAGAACCTAAAACTACTTCTGGAGTTGGTGCATCAAAAATGGCCAAAAGATGGGTGTTGTTAACTTTAGCTACTTCATAATGCCACCAACCTCGAGGAATGTTTACCACATGTCCGGGTGTCATCGAATAATGGAGGAGTTGTTTTGTAAATGGGTTGAGTATTGATACAGTGGCAGCACCAGAAATACAATAGACCAGCTCGGCTGCATTTGGGTGATAGTGCGGTTCTATGACATTATTAGCACTTAGGAAAATATCGAGCAGAGACACATTTTCCAGTGTATTCAACTGTTTTACACCTAATACGTTAATATAATTATTGTTATCTTTTTTAAACAAGGGGCTTTTATTGATGTCAAAAGTGTATTGGGGTGCTTGGGATGTGTTATCCATATAGGAAACCATAAATTCTCTTCACCTCTTTACTTAGTAAAAACCAACTTTATATAGGCATGTTATGAACTAACAGTGAGTTTGGTGTGCGCAGTTATTAAAAATTAGCGTATAGTTCAGAGACAGTGCGAAGCATGAAGCAAAGGAGGCGGAACATTCCATTTCTTGAAGAATTTATCAGGAAGAACGTGTTGCAAAACGCGTAATGGATACATCAATGCACATAAAAAATCCGCCACATACAGTATTCTCCAATCGCGCTAATCGACAGCACAGCCATTCGCAGCAGTCTTTACGATTGGAAGTATCCATCTGGTATCACTGGTTGAAAAGATGTAAGTGCCATTTCTGCACTACTTTATGTAGACGCATCCAAAGAAGAATTAGGCAAAAGCATTTAAATTATTGCTTTTTAGTAGCATAAATGCTATCATGTGTGTAATAATAATAAGTAAAGGGTAGAGGATGTTGTTTAAGGTAATATACGCAGGAAATGTTAAGGAATTTGAAAATTATCTTTTGAGTAAAGCAGAGCAAGAACTTAGACAAAAAGGCCGTCCGGGTGTATGGTGTCATGTTGCTGATGTATATGCAAGGCAACTTACGATTATCCAACATAACCCATATCCTTCTGATCCGGAGGACAACAGCTTTCCGGACGATATAACCCCTCCGTCATTGAAACATATTAACATGAATACTCAATATAATAATTTTTACAGATGGGGCATAAGGGGCGGAAGAACTGGAAATCACAGAATTATATTTGCAATCCATAATTTTTCCAAAGTCATACTGCTTCATTATTTTGACAAGCAGTATAATGGAGCGATAAGACGAGAGGATATTGTGCCTGCCGAATCAGCATATGAACGTTATTGCACTTTTGATCCTTACCTTTATTAATGAACTGGGAGGGAAAAGAATGAGTGATTTTTTTAAGAAATATGCAGCTATTCGCGGCGAGCAGCATGTTAAAAAACTTCAATTAGAAGGAACTATCGCTGCACAGATCAAAACAAGACGGAAGCAGCTGAATATGACTCAACAGGAACTTGCAGACCGTATTGGAGTCCCAAAATCAACGATTGGGAGAATTGAAGCGGGGCTTACAAGTCCAAGGGTAGAGACGCTTTTTAAAATTTCGCAGGCATTGAATACTCCTTTCATCATTGATGGCACAAGCAGACAGGACCATAACCTGCATGTTCAAATTTAGTGCTATATTATCGCAGCAGTTCCTTGGAGAGAAAATTCTCCAAGGAACTTGTTTTTTAAGGGGAAAATGTATGATGCAGTTTGAAATCAAAAACTTCACCGCTGAAACTGATGAAATGATAAGAACGTTTGACCGGCATTATTGATATCTTGCCCTGCAGCAAGCAGGAAGAGCAAAGGAGACGGAACATTTCATTTTTTGAAGAAGAAATTATCCAGAAAAAAAGATGGATCTTTATGACCCATCCTACAAAAACTAAAAACTTTATCGATGCATTCAAGATTAGTAACCGCCACCAGAGAAACAACTACATCCAACAATAATTAAAAGGATAAACAGCACCACAATTAAAGCAAAGTTTGATCTGAATCCACTTGACATTTTTGTTAACCTCCTGTTTTAAAAGGATAGTACATTCTATGTAAAACATAGCGAGCCTGTATAAGACAAACAGTGCAGGTAATGAAAAAATGATGAATCCGTTTAACGGTTGATGGGCACGAACGGTGAAAGCGCGCAACAACTTTTGATTTTCTGGAAAAACAATCTGTTTGCAGAATAAAGACACAAAAAAGCTATAAAAAATCTATAAAAAAGCCATAAAAAAAGCCGCAGTTTTCCTCATATACTGATATATTTGATATTAGGTGTTATCCCCTCCTCTATTTTGATATAGATTTTTCCGCTCGTCATCCTATGCAATGTGCATATGCGAGGCCGGGTTTTATTGATGATGGCGGGCGGAGAAAACGTGTTAAGACGTATGCCATGAATATAGCGATACCGTGTGTATCATCCCCTATGCCACCCTGTCTTGTCCGGATTATCCCGGACGCTTCTTGCGCTGATGCGTGAGGGTTAAGCAAGATAAGGGTGGCGTTTTCTATTGAACAGGTAAGTTCGGCAAAGAAAAGCTTATATGAATATGATGGACGGAATGAAACATTTATAATGACAAAAACCCAAAAGCTCCATACAAATAATACAAATGGTAATTTGTTTTGGTTGGAGATGTTCTTATGACACGCTGGATCGACATATCCACAAACAAACATCAATTAAAACTTTATGATGGCCATAGGTTAATAAAAGTGTATCCCATTGCTGTCGGTAAAATGTTAACCCCAACCCCTTCAGGAATATATACAATTATCAATAAACAGCGCAATCCCGGAGGTGCTTTCGGGGTATTGTGGCTGGGTTTATCAAGGCCTCATTATGGAATACATGGAACGAACAACCCTTCTTCTATTGGCAAAAATGTGTCACGTGGATGTATTCGAATGTATAACCATGATGTTATCGAATTATCGTCAATGGTTCCGGTTGGAACACGTGTCTATATTCATAAATGAGGTTTTTAAACAGACGGGTGATTTTATATTTACTTGCCGTATGCACGCAGACCCCCTCCATTTAATTCCTCATCATTTGCGCGATGATTTTTACAAAGAATACGGGATCCGTATTGAAGGCGATCTTTCACCGTTAAACATGATGAGATTGGAAAAAGAATATGGCGGGCGCATTGAAGATGTCTTGGTCGAGAGAATTTTCTTCTCGGAGAATAAACGAGTCGGCATCGGGACGTTCAGCCCGTCGGACCCGAAATCGCAGGATATTGCTGATCTTACAGGAAGCATTGATTTTTCAACTATTGCCCAGTACGGTTCAGAATCAGATCCGCGCGCTTATCGGTTTGATGGGGAGTTAAACAAGGCAAACCGCGGAATTATGGAATTCCAGGAAATGCTCAAATGTGATGAAAAGTTTCTCTGGCATTTGCTTTCTTTGACGCAAGAAGGGAATTTCAAAGCGGGGAGGTTTGCGCTGATAAGTGCGGATGAACTTATTATCGCGCATACGAACGAAACGGAATATCGTTCTTTTATTGCGAATAAAAAGAATGAAGCGCTTCATTCGCGGATTATCGTCATGCCGATTCCGTACAATTTGCGCGTGTCAGAAGAAGAGCGGATTTATGAAAAAATGATTCGCGAAAGCGATGTCGCTGATGTCCATATTGCTCCGCATACGCTGCGAATCGCCGCAATGTTTACGATTTTAACGAGATTGAAAGAATCGAAACGGCCGGACGTCGATTTAATTAAGAAAATGCGCCTTTACGACGGCGAAATGGTCGAAGGATTTAATGAAGTTGATGTCGAGGAATTGAAAAAGGAGCATCCGGATGAAGGAATGAGCGGCATCGATCCTCGCTATGTCATTAACCGCATTTCCTCATGCATTATTCGCAAAGAAGTTCCGTCGATTAACGCATTAGACGTATTGCGCTCCTTAAAAGAGGGGCTTGACCAGCATCCGTCCATTTCGAAAGAAGATAAAGAGAGATATTTAAATTTTATTTCACTGGCTCGCAAGGAATACGACGAAATCGCCAAGCAAGAAGTGCAAAAAGCGTTCGTTTACTCTTATGAAGAATCGGCGAAAACATTGATGGATAACTATTTAGATAATGTGGAAGCGTACTGCAATAAAACAAAGCTGCGCGATCCGCTGACAGGGGAGGAAATGAATCCAGACGAAAAACTCATGCGCTCGATCGAAGAACAAATCGGCATTTCCGAAAACGCGAAGAAGGCGTTTCGCGAGGAAATTTTGATTCGCATTTCTGCCTATGCGCGGAAAGGACAAAAGTTTGATTACAATTCGCATGAGCGGCTGCGTGAGGCAATTCAAAAGAAATTATTTGCTGATTTAAAAGATATTGTGAAAATCACCACTTCCACGAAAACGCCGGATGAGCAACAGTTGAAGAAAATTAATGAGGTTGTGGCGCGTTTAATCGATGAATATGGTTATAATTCTACGTCTGCGAACGAACTGCTCCGCTATGTCGGCAGTTTGTTAAATCGGTAGCATGCCTTGTGCCAGGCATGCTTTTTTTGCTCGATTAGCGGGAAAGCGTTAAGTTGCTGCGAACGAAAAAATTTGTTGTGTAAAAAGAGAACGGCAGTTTTGTTTTCCAGTGGTTCATGTTTACTAAGCGGAGAGGAAAATTGTATACAATGACTAGGATGCGAACTTTGACTGTCGGGATGGGATCGTGGGAAGTGTCTTAACATCATTTTGTTTACTGGGGAATCCAACGCGGATGGGACAGGGAGGGAATTTTTGCACACTAAGACATGATTGCGGTTGGAGCCGATTGATCGCTTGTCCAATAAAAATTTACATGTTCATTTTCGTAATAATTTGTCAATTATTTCGCTTTTGTGCATAGGATAGAGTAAACAAACTGTCATTGATTCATTATGTTTTTATGGCGCCAACATAAGTATATGCTTCAAAGCGGAAAAATGTGAAAAAAATTTGATGAGGAGGGGGAATAGATGAAGGGGAACTTTGTTGTATCGAAAGAAGACTGGTCCCTCCATCGGAAAGGACATGATGACCAAAAACGCCATCAAGAAAAAGTAAAAGAAGCGATAAAAAACAATTTGCCGGATTTAATTACAGAAGAAAGCATTATTATGTCCAATGGGCGTGATGTCATTAAAATTCCGATTCGTTCTTTGGATGAATATAAAATTCGCTATAATTATGAGAAAAACAAACATGTCGGCCAAGGAGACGGGGAAAGCCAAGTCGGCGATATTGTCGCAAGAGATGGGGCAGAGGAGGGGCAAGGTCCCGGAAAAGGGCAAGGAGCGGGAGACTTGCCTGGGCAAGATTATTATGAAGCAGAAGTATCGCTGATGGAACTGGAAGAAGTGTTATTCAGCCAATTGGAATTGCCAAATTTGCAGCGGAAAGAAGCGGACCAAAACGTAGCGCAACATATTGAATTTAATGATATTCGCCGCACTGGCCTGATGGGGAATATCGACAAGAAACGAACGATGCTCGCCGCATTCAAGAGAAATGCGATGAATGGAAATCCAAGTTTTTATCCGATTTATCGTGAAGACTTGAAATTTAGAACATGGAACGAAGTGGTAAAACCAGAGTCGAAAGCTGTTGTTCTCGCAATGATGGATACAAGCGGCTCGATGGGATTGTGGGAAAAATATATGGCGCGTAGTTTTTTCTTTTGGATGACACGTTTTTTGCGCACCAAATACGAAACGGTCGAAATCGCATTTATCGCCCATCATACCGAAGCAAAAGTGGTGACGGAAGACGAATTTTTCACCAAAGGGGAAAGCGGGGGGACGATTTGCTCTTCCGCCTATCGGAAAGCTCTCGAACTCATTGAAACGAAATATTCGCCGTCGCGTTATAATATTTATCCGTTCCATTTTTCTGACGGAGATAACTTGACATCAGACAACGCCCGCTGTGTCAAGCTTGTGCAAGAACTTATCAAAGTGTCAAACATGTTTGGTTATGGGGAAGTAAATCAGTACAACCGTAAATCCTATACACTGATTAAGAAGGCTTCTGTTTCCGGCAGAAGTCTTTTTTTCTTAACAAATAAGTAATAAAAGTGTATAATTAAATTCAAAAAAAGGAATAAATGATTGTAAAGAGGATGTATTATATTATTAACGAACAATATATAATAAAAATGAATCTAAGGAGTAATGAAACATGAGATTAAAACCTTTTGTTCCTTTAATGTTACCATTAAAGGAACAAATCGTGAACCAGCTTGAATTTATTCGTGAGTTAATTGAAGCAAATAAGGGCATTGTGGAATACCAAACAATGTTAAGAAACTCTAAACTGCATCCTCAGTTTTTACTAAGACCAGTAATGCTTAAAGAAGCGGTTCAATCTACAAAAATTGAGGGTACTCAAGTTACGTTGGACGAAGTAATGGAGGCAGAGGTCCAAACTAAAAAAGCAAATAAGGATATTCAAGAGGCGCTAAACTACTATGAAGCATTAATGGAAGGAATGGATGCTTTAAAAAGCATTCCTATCTCTACGCGCCTTTTTAAATTAATGCATAAAATATTGTTATCGAACAATGTAAGGGGCTCCAATCGTTCGCCAGGGGAGTTCAGAAGAATTCAAAACTTTCTCGGACCCGAAGGATGCACTATTGAAACAGCTACTTATATTCCTCCGGAACCGCAACTTGTGAATGACTATATGTCCAATTTAGAAAAGTATATCAATGATCCTCAAGATGATTACGATGAATTGGTAAGGGTTGCGATTATTCATGCGCAATTTGAAACTATCCACCCATTTCTTGATGGAAATGGAAGAATAGGAAGGATTTTAATACCGCTTTATTTGTACAATAAAGGTGTAATTGACTATCCAAACTTCTTTATTAGTGATGTTTTAGAAAGAGATAAACATAAATATTATCGGTATTTAAATGACACTCGCTATAAAGGCGATTGGACACAATGGATTAAATTCTTTTTAGAATGCATTAGCATTCAAGCTAAGAAAAATGTTCGCTTAATTGAAGAAGTAAATAAACTATATGAAGAAGATTTGGAAAGAGCGAGTTCCATTGTCAATAGTAGTAATATTCGTACTGTAATCGATGTAATGTTCCAAAGACCAATATTTACAGCCAAAACCATGTCTGATTTAACCGGTTTATCCGAGGGAACGATTAGGAGATATCTAAACAAATTGGAAGATCAAAGAATCATTTTCTCAGACGGGAGAATTCGCTTCAAAACATATTATTATTATAACCTTCTTGATAAACTTCGATAAGAAAAAGGCCGTTGAGAAACTTGAATCTCAACGGTTTTATTATATCTTAGGGTAAAGTTGAATCACAAATTGATCTTTTTTCTTCCATTCCGGTTTCCGCAAGTAAGTCGCTTTCTCAAGCACAGATTTGAGAAGACGGTTTTTCTTTTCAACATCGTCTGTGCTGCGATATGCCTCTAACACTTTTTTGACGGACGGAATATACTCATTGATATTCTTTTCCTTGAGCTGCTCTTTTTCTACCTCTTGTTTCAGCTGCTCGATTTCCTCTTGTGTCTGTTTGATACGTTCCATAATGTTTTGCTGCCGTTCTAGGAATATTTCTACAGTGTAAATTCCGCGTTCTAAGAAGTCGTGGAGATTGTTTTTTTGAACGTTCAGCTTTTTCAATTCTTTTTCTTTTTGCTCAAGAGCCTTTTGTTTAAGAGGGATGACAGATTGACTTTCTCTTTTCTCTATCATTTGTTCCTGCACTTCAAATTGATCGACAAACTCAGCAAGTGATTGCAAAATTCTTTCCTCCACAAGCGGGAGTAATGCCCCTTTTTGTACGCCTTTACATTTTGGATTCGCACAACGAATCATATCGTTAGGGCGGTCGGGGCGCGGTTGATACCATATCGTAAAGCCACAAATGTCACATTTCAGAATTCCGGCAAGTGGGTTTGCAAGTGATTTATTTTCAACTGTTGAAGGACGCCAACGACTTTTGTAAGCTTTATTGGCGGCTTCCCAAAGCTCTTTTGACACGAGTGGTTCGTGTGCATTTTCTTTCACATACCAGCGATCTGGAGGCATTTTTTTTCGCACATATTTCCCGTTTTGTTTGACATACCGAAATTTTCCCCACACAATATGCCCCATGTAGGCTTCATTTTTTATAATCGATGTGATAGTGGTGGGCGCCCAAAATGCTCGTTTTTCATCGGGCGGTTTCACGCCAAGTCTGTCCAGTTCTGCCGCAATCGCTTTACGCCCATATCCGTCCCGCATCATCTCAAAGATTTTCACCACTACCCATGACGTTTCTGGGTCGGGGTACAGCTTGAGATTCTCGTCGCGAAGATAGCCATACGGCGGTTTCTTCGAGATAGATTTTCCTTCTGCCGCGGATGCGCGTCGGCCGCGTTGCATACGTTTGGAAATGGCCTTAAGTTCCTCGCGTGCGATAAGGGACTTGATTCCAAAAACGAGTTCCCATGTTTCTGATTCCGGATCATATACTTCTGTAGGAGTGATGATTTTTGTCCCGGAATAGCGGAATGCGCGGTCCAAAATTCCTTGGTCCAGCATATCTCCGCGACCAAGACGGTCGATGTCCATCACAAGAACAGCATCTGCAATTCCTGTTTCGACTTTCCGGAGTAGCTTTTGTAGCTGAGGCCGCTCAGCGATCGATTCTCCGGAGACGACCTCTTCAAAGATATCAATGATGTTGTGCCCTTCTTTCCGCGCAACAGCCAGCAATGTGTCACGATGGCGTTGGAGCGTATCATAAGAAGCCCCGATGTCAGCTGCTTTTTTCTCTTCCTCAATGTCTTTGCGGCTTTTGCGAAGGTAGATGAAGACATCGAGGCACATTGGTCTGTACATAACATCACCTCTACACAAGTATATAACCGACCATCCTCATATATTTCGTTTGGTGACTGCAAAAATTCCAGAAACTTTGTAGAGCTTATGATTCATATTTTTCCTCCTTCCTCCTGGTTACATTTCGACAGGTAAAAGGAAAATCCTGACGATAATTCTCGTATGTGAGATGACATTAGAATGTCAGCAATTGATTCCCGTGCTCCGCATAAACATGAACAAAGGGGGAATGCGGGCATGAAGGAATTTAAATACGGCAACACGACTGTTATTATTCACTCCCCACTCGTTCTTATGAGTCCCAATGAACGGAAAGAGTGGTTCGAAAAGGAATGGGAAAAGGGAAATCCTATTTTGAAACAGATCGCCCAGGCGGTTATTGATTGCTACAGAGCAAAAGAATCCAATTAAAGTCCTCTAATATACAAGCAAAATCGCAACATTTCACAGCACGAGAATGGCAAACAGATATTTATGAACTTTTGTAGGTATAAAATTGGACATCACATTTCCAACACTTTCGGATAATTGGATTTGCCACTTAGTCATATACTGCGCAGTGAAAATGTTGTTATTAGTAAGGATTTGTTAATCAATACTGCTGATAACTTTCATAAAGCAAAAGCGGCCATACTAAGAAAGGCCGCTTTAAAAAAACTATCTTATGCTATTTTGCGGAGTTTTTATAAAACGAATTAAAAGTGCAGTTCCTGTAATGTTTGAAATTATGCTTATGCCAAGCAGTACACCCCATAGAAAGGTAGGCAAGGTAAGAGTTAATGATAACATTAAGAAAATGAAACCGAGTGATACGAAAACAAGACCTATATTTTTATTATTCAATTTCATCACCTCAATGTTGTATATTATAGCAATTATTTCCGATTTTTATTTACGGTTAATCAATAAATGGGTTCAATAAGTAATTGATCATAAGTTGTTCCGTTAATATCGCACCTGATTCGGAAGCGTTGTTTTGCCGAAGATTTAACCAACAGAGTACAACTAATACTAGGAATCCAAATATTGGTTCGACAAAACTCAAACTTGTAAGGGCTGTCCAAACTTCAATACATTTGTCTTTATTCTAACAATATTTTACAGATTAGGCAACCAGAAATACTAAGATGAATGATTAATAATTTATAAAGAAAGAAAAATGACAGTTGTGTTTCCAAGAAAAAAACTTAAGGGGGGAACTAACGAATGAATCAGTTATCACAAATATTCACATATAGAGGCAATCAAGCGCTTAAGCAAATGGGAACGGGCAATTGTCAATCAGAGATTATATGAAATCAACAATGGGATGGGAATGAGTGAAAGCAAGTGCTAACGGTTGAAAGCACGGGCTTTTTATCAGTTGGCTTTTGCTTTACGGATTGAAGTGTACAAATAAGTGGGAAATCATTAGTAAACGTATCAAAACTTGGGTGGTGAAATAAGATTTATCAGTCATCTTTTGTTTTTGGCAATCATTCTTACAAACAATTGTCCAAGCAAATAAATATTACCGCGCCATCTCTTCCTACAACAGTAAACCAACCGCTATCATTGGAAGAAACTTTGCAGCGAGAATAACAGATACAAGCGTTGTCACTAAGTTCATTAAAAGAATAAAAATGACCCTGATATTCTTTGATAAAATTCCAACTATAATCATAGAAAGTATGAAACCAAACATAAGAAATGGAGCTTCTTTTCCTTTTGTTATATTGTCCGTATTCATAAAAATGGAAAAGGAATGGTATAGGAATTAAAGATAGCGCAAACCAAACCAATTTCATAAAATCCCTTTTATTGTTATTCCAATGTTTCATATGCAAAAGCCTCCATTTGCAATAGCAATCATAAAATTACAAAATAATAGTAATGAATCCTTTCCAATATTTCCTCCACAACCTATTGAGAATGAAACAAGAGGAAGCACAGTATGGTGCAAGAAATTTTAGTTAGTAAAGGAGCGTTGGAGTTGGAGTGAAGTTTTTCCATGATATTAATAAGGATAAAGAATATTCCTTGAGCCTTATTTGTTATTCAATGTTAAACATAATCACCCTAGGAAAAATAAGGTTTTTCCGTATGAAAATAGTTGAATTGAAAAGGAGGCTGAATGAGACAAAAAGGCTTCGTTAAAACAAGATTACCAGCACTTTATTGGTGCTTCAGCTTGCTGGCTTTGTCGGCAAGCTGAGACTCCGATATAAGGTTTTATGTATTTTTGTTTTCTTTGCGTTTATTTCTGAAGTAACGAATTATCGTATGTGTATAAAAACACTGCAACTAAATTGCCTATTCCGCGAACGGGTGCCGCACAGTATAAAATCGGCAAATTTGTTAAATAAAATGCGTTGCAACAATGAAGTTTAGTGTTTTATGTAACAAGAGCAAAGGGAAAAAAAGTATCCTTTGTGGAATTTTATAATGGAAATGGTGCATTTATTGGTGCCACATCAAAAGAGGGAGGAGTTAAATATTGGAAAGGCTGATATACAGGTGCTAAGCGGGTCTTTAAGTAAAAGGCTATATAAAGCTTCTTGTTAATTGGCAGAAAGATGACAGACTATGATGCTTCAGACATGCGCTATGATGATAGCATGGATGTTTTATGGAAGCCGGGCGTTACCCTGATCGGGGGTGGCGCTTTGTTTCATTGCTGATTTTTTTCAATAGGTGTTTTTTATCCATTCGTCAGTGAAACAACTTTTTGTACAAGAATATGATCATTCCGCATGCCAAGGTAACTCCTAAAAACGACAATAGGTATGATAAAGGGCTTATAGCAACGCCAAATGTTACTTTATTTTGGAGATGATGCGCAGATTGCCATGCGTTTTGAATATCTGGTTTGTATGATATTGTTTGGAAATAACCTGATAAAAATGTGCCTAAGAAATACAAGATATGAATGAATAAAGACAAAATTAATGCTTGTATTACTATCTTCACCTTCACACCGCTCCTAGTACAAGTTTTGCTTCACGAAAGAAATTAGCATTATTATTATTTTAATAAAAAAGAAAAATATTCACAATAGTTACAACAGTAAAAAAATAGGTTATAATCATTTTATCATTTACTTTTTTGTAAAGAAGGGATAATTAATGAACAAAAGTAAAACAGAAAAAAATACAAATAGAAACTTGTTGGATTGGTTCATATATTGCCTTTTAACACTGGCAGTTGTACGATTTGTCGTTCAATGGTTTAATTAGCTTAACATTCGTTACCCGGAACTTGGCGGAACAATGATGCAGGAAAATGCCTCCTTTTGCCGAATAAAGCGGAGAAAGGTTACCGGGCTCCTTAAATGAATTGTCCTGTATCATTCCATGAAATAATGAAAATGGCAAAACAAAACGCAATGTTTTGATAAAAAACATGCATAGTTATAATGAGCGGCAAATAAAGTTGTTAAAAAACTTCAGCCAGGGGGGCGTTGGAAATCGAAAAAGACGAAAAATATATAAGAGCGAAAAAAAGGGTGAAAAATCTAAGAGCATTTTATATTCATTTAATTGTTTATATTTTAGTGAATGCCATGCTTTTTGTGATTAACCTAATTTCTGGTGCCGGTAATTGGTGGTTCCTATATCCACTGGTAGGCTGGGGAATCGGAGTTATAGTACACGGCGTATCAACCTTGGCATTTGGCATATTCGGTGAAGAGTGGGAAGAAAGAAAGATAAAAGAATATATGGAAAAAGACAGGTAGAAATGTTCGGCTGCTGCTATGTTTGTTAAGAGTTAAAAGTTCAACAACTTTATTGTCAGCGATCAAGTTAAGCATCCTTCGGGGTGCTTTTTTATTTGGAATTGATTGTATTGACAGTTGCAAAAAAAGCCAGGACGCAAAACGCCCTTCTCATTCGAGAGGGGCGTTTATTTTATGAATTGGCTATGTTAGAGACTATTATTGATTGATAAGCAACGAATTAAAGATTTTTCAATTCTCTTGCCAATTTTGAGCTGCGAAATCCTTTTTGGCGAATAAAATCTTTTATTTCCTCTATGCTTTGATAGGAAAGGCGAATGTGGTAGTAATTGATATGTTCAATTATGGCGAAAACATAAAGAAAGACAAACCAATAAAAATCAATAGGAAATACTTTGAACTGATATATCATGAACAATAATCCCATGGAAATCAGGAGAAGGTTGAACCTTTTAAAAAATGCAAAAAGCCGCAGTTGATGATAAGGTAAATGAGAGTAACATTTTCGTTGGACTTGTTTCCATTTAAGAAACCAATAAAAACTGCCTTGAAGCAAGATAAATTCCAGTAAAATAAATGCATATAAAGACGAAAATGAAGTTAAGTAGGGTTCTGCCCACTCAAAAAGTTGTATATACATAATCCATATCAATGCAAATATAACAGCAGCAGATAATTCCCCGATAAATAAATGGAATAACTTTCTTTCAACCTTTTTTTGCATCTAATCCCCCATTTTCAGCAATGATTATTGCCATTGATACGTTCTTAACGACTGATAAGTTTCATCGATCGGGAACAACATTCAGCTTGCTGGTTTCTTTGCATTTTCTAGGCTTTTAGAAGCATTCAATAAAGCTACCCCGCCAATTATTAATATTAAGCCAACTAATGTAATGATGTTAAATGGGTCTCGCCATAACAGTACACCAATTAACGTTGTTAAAGCTGTCCCTATTCCTGACCAAAGAGCATAAGCCAAACTTAACGGAACGGTCTTAAGGCATAATGATAAGAAATAAAATGATAATCCATAACCAACGATCACTCCAATGGAAGGGAATATATTTGTAAATCCTTCTGACAATTTAAGCATTGTCGTACCGAACACTTCGCTGATAATGGATATTCCTAACGCAATATAGCCTTTCATGTTATTGCCTCCGATTCGCTAAAGGTTAATGAGAGCCGCCGCTTGAGAGTTTCAAAGCAATAACTCCGCCAGTAATTAGAACTAAACCAAAAAATTTTTTAAGATTAAAGCTTTCTTTATAAATGATGACACCGACTAACGCAGTTAAAGCTGTCCCAACACCTGACCATATAGCGTAAGCTGTGCCCAGTGGTATTGCTTGAAGAGATAAAGACAGGAAATAAAAGGATGCACTATATCCAATGATGACTGCGATGGAGGGGAGCCACTTTGCAAATCCGTTTGATACTTTTAGCATCGCACTGCCAAACACTTCACTGATGATGGCTGCCGCCAAAATGACATATGGATTCAAGATGAATTCCCCCTATTTGGTCATATTTATCAATTGCTGGATTACTTTTTCACGTAATTTGTCATCTAACGGAGCTATATTAAACAGTTCTGAGTAATAAAGGCCATCTATTGCTAACCGGATAATCGTTGCGGTAACAGGGTTTATATTGTCCTGTTCCACTTTGTTTTGTATATAATCACAACTTTGAGATATATTTTCTAATAAATCTGGATTTAACATAGAAGCAGCAATTATTCCAACATTAAGCTCGGCATTATGCTCCAAATCCCATTTGGATGCTTCAATGAAAGCACGGCACCATTTCCCTTTTTCTATTGGATCTTTCTTAGCGTGTTCTTCCAATCGCATCGTGAATTCTTCGAAAATATATTGTGCCAACCCTATCAATAATGCTTCTTTATTTGGAAAGTGATATAATAAACCTCCTTTACTGATTCCTGCTTGTTTTGCCACAGAATCTAAAGTTAATGCATTAAAACCATTTTTGAGAATGAATTCTTTTGCAGATTTTAAGATATGCTTACGCTTGATAGCAGCTTTTGATTCCACATGTCTCACTCCTTATGCAACAACCATCCAGACGGTTTTTTATTTATTATACCGTCCAGACGGTTTTTTATCAAACTGATACTGCTTTACGTATTCAACAACCGGGTGCGGTGCTTAAATAATATGGGCATCGCCTTGTTATCTGGCAAATGGTCCAGTACTTGCCTTGAGCAGACTCTTTCTTCACCAGTGGGTCCTCATCCGGGGGAATTTACTAAGATAGCGATGAATTCAGTAAAATGAATAAAAATATGCGTTTTTTATGAAAGCGATGATCTTTCGTATTGGTGAAATAAAGATTAAAAAAATCCTGTGAAAGTAAATATTCCATACCGCACATATAATTTTATTAGCTAATATTAATATACAGAAGTGTATAGGATATATAGTTGTATCAGTACAACCGCCACTCAACGCTGATGTCTGCTTATAAAAACATTAAAGACGAGAAATTCCGGTATTATATTCTCAAACAAAAATCTGATGTGTTTCATGCGATGAAAACATTCTTTCGCAAAGAAGAAAGCAAACAATTTGTATAATTAGGTGATGCAGACAGTAAAGCATCGCGCGAATTAGTTAGAAAAATACGGAATCTCTTAAAAGAAAATCCGACAAAAAATTTTGAATCTTATGTCGGAGGCCAATCAGCAATTGGAGTAGATTTTGATCAACGAATTTTCAATAATTTACCTATGATTATCGTTACGGTTTTTGTAATTTCTTTCGTGGTTTTGATAGTGTCTTTCCGATCAATTCTCCTTCCAGTAAAAGCGTTGGTGTTAAACTCTCTCGTTACACTGGCGAGTATGGGAATGTTAGTAGCTGTTTTCCAACAAGGCAACTTCCGAGAAGCGATTAATTCGATTACTCCTGTTGTATTGTTTGCCGTTTTATTTGGCCTGTCTATGGATTATGAAGTTCTCATTATTAACCGAATTCGGGAGCTGAAAGACGAAGGGATTCCTACTATAGAAAGCATTGTAAAAGGTATTTCCGAAACCGCCGGCCTTGTTAATGGAGCAGCTGCCATTATGATTGCAGTGTTCGGGGCATTTGCCATGGTGAAAGTTCAAGTTGTTAAAGAACTGGGATTTGGTTTGGCAATCGCTATTCTTTTAGATGCGACTGTGATTCGTTCTGTTCTAGTTCCTGCCATAATGAGAGTACTTGGCGAAGCGAATTGGTGGTTACCGTTCCGCTTTGCCGTCCCGATTAATAACCGAAAAAATGTAGAAACTGAGGAGGGATTATCTTGATCTGCGCGATTGGACTTCCTAATGTTCAAGGTAACCAAGAGGGAAATTTGGCACAATAATCACAAACAAGATCCCGTTTCCTGCTGGAAACGGGATCTTGTTTTTTGAAGAAAATTTAATTGGAGGAGCTGGTTGCTGCTGCTTCTTCGTCCGGCTTTGCTGAATCCGTTTTCTGGATTGTTTCAATCATCGCTAAAATAGGCGCGAGCTCTTCTTTGTCTTTTGGTGTTTGAATCATCACCAGCATAGGGACAGGGCTGCTTGTGCCGATGACATGAACTGTCATGTTGTCCGAATGCGCTGTATACCAAGCAGCTCCTTTCAGCGATGCTGGAAGATTTGCGCTATCTTGGCGAGCAGCGTCAGAAGACACTGCTTGCGCGTGTTCTTCTGCCAGTTTCGCATAATTTGTTCCGTTTTCTTCCGTTGGCAGGAGGCGGATTCTGACGAAACTGTCATTGCGCAGCAACACATCGGAATGCGGCTCTTCAGCTTCGAGTTCCCAACCTTTTAGCACATATAAAGAAAATCCTTGGTTATCGCTTGTTTTTAAAGTGGCCGTTTCTTTCACTTCTTTTCCATCTGCTGTATAAGATAATTGCATTTCAGAAGGGCGTGCTTCTTGTTGTTTGCTTTCTCCTGCGTCAGTGGCGCTGTTTCCTGAAGAGCTGCTTCCGTTTTTAGAAGAGGGTTGGGATGTTTCTGACTGCCCTGTTTGATCCGATTGCGGCGTTTCCGTTTGTTTTGTGTTTTGGCCAGATTGTGCCGTTTCTGTTTGGCTTGCGTCCTTATTAGAAGGGGTTCCTTGTTTTACTTCGCTTGTTTCTTTCGTTCCACATCCTGATGCAAGGGCGATAACAACGGCGGCAGTGATCCATGGTTTCCATGTAAATTTCATCTCGCATTCCTCCTTAAGTGCTATATAGTTTATTATATCATTTCGAAACATGAATGAGGAATGCTGCGGCGGTTGGCGTTTTTACAATACGACAATAGTCATGGGAAGGCTTATATAGCGTTAAGACACGCGTTTATAATAGGAGATTTTTTTGCAAACGCTACAGAACCATTGCTGCCCGTTTGTCTGGGTTACATGAACAATGTTTTGAACGGATCGTTTTCATTATAATATTCCTGCTTCGCCTGCGGGCTGGCTTCTAAGGCGATATAGGCTCCGATCCATTCTACCGCACATAAAAGCAAAATCAGTAATATTCCGCTGATCATCGCATCTTCCCCCTTTATGTTGTTTGGAGATACAATAATGTATGAAACGCGTTTCAATGCAATAGTTTTTTGAAAAAAGGTGAAAAGAATGGCCAATATTCGGGAAATTGCCAAAGAAGCAGGGGTTTCGGTGGCAACGGTGTCAAGGGTGTTAAACGGCTATCCTTACGTGCGGGAAGAGAAAAGAAATGCGGTATGGGAAGCTGTCGAAAAGTTAAATTATACAAAAAATATCAATGCGGTCCATTTAGCGAAAGGGAAAACATCGATTGTCGGGGTCATGCTTCCTTATGTGAATCACCCGTATTTCGGAGCCATATTGGAAGGAATATCAAAAGAGGCGCTGCGCCACCGGTACCACCTTTTGCTGTTTCAAACGAATTACGATGTGGAAAAAGAGCTGGAAGCGCTGGAAATGATGCGAATGAAACAAGTCGATGGGCTTATTATTTGTTCACATGTGTCGGGCTGGAACGTAATCGAGGCGTACAAGGAAGATGGGCCGATCGTATTATGTGAAGATGTTGGAGATAAAGATTTTTCATCTGTTTATATTGACCATTATGATGCGTTTGCTAAGGCGTTGCGCTATTTAATTCAGAAAGGGCATCGGCACATCGGCTATTGCATCGGAAGAACGACAGGGACAAACAGCAAAGCGAGGGAAATGGCCTATTACGACACGCTGCGGCAAATTGGTGTCGAGCCGCGAAAAGAGTGGATTTTTGATCATTGTTTATACATGGAAGATGGGAAACGAGTCGTTCATGAGTGGATGTCATTGCCGGAAAAGCCGAGCGCGCTGCTTGTATCGAGCGATCAAGTGGCGGCAGGCATCGTATTGTGGGGGAAAAAAGAAGGAGTGAACATCCCTAATGACCTTGCGATTGTCAGTTTTGATAATCATCCGATTTCGGAACCGCTGCAAATTACGACGATGGAACTGCCGCTTGCGCTGATGGGAACGAAAGCGTTTCGCCTTATTTATCATTATATCGAAACAGGGAATATCGCAAGAAAAACGGAAAAGTTGCCGGTTCGTTTTATTGAACGCTCATCGGTATAGCCCGTTTCTATGTGTGGCGTTTCATCATGTACCGGTTTACCGGGCGCCCAATTCCGCCATATTGAACATCGAGGCTGACTTCTCCACGCTTTTCTAAGTATTCTAAATAGCGGCGGGCTGTTACTCGCGCGATGCCGACCCCTTCGGCGACTTCTTCGGCGGAAACTGGTTCCGTTTGTTTGCGGAGATAACGAACGACTTTTTGCAATGTGACTTCGTTCAAGCCTTTTGGCAGTTCGCTGCGCGGCGCAAGCGGTTGGGGTTCCGCCGTTTGCAGAAGAACGTCTAACTCTTTTTGCGTTAATGTTTCTTTTTCGTTCAGCGTTTGGCGGAATGAATGATAATTTTCCAACGCTTGTTTGAGGCGTTCAAATTTAAACGGTTTCATAATATAATCAAAAGCGCCGTTTTGCAATACACGGCGTACAGTATCGATGTCGCTTGCTGCCGTGATGGCGATAATATCGACTTCATACCCTTTCGCGCGAATTTCTTTTAATGTTTCCAAGCCGTCCTGCTGTGGCATATAAATATCGATAATCGCTAAATCGGGATGAAGTTCGCGGATCAGTTGTATTCCTTCGATCCCGTTTCCGGCAACGCCGATTACTGTAAATCCTTCTACTTGTTCGATGAACTGGCGGTTCACTTCCTGTACCATCGGATCGTCTTCAATGAGCAGCACTCGGTACATTTTCCCAACCCCTTACATCTCAAAAGTGATCGTAAATATCGTTCCTTTCCCTTTTTCTGATTTCACATCCATATGCCCTTTTCCTTTTTCCACAATATGCTTGACTAAGTACAAACCGATGCCTCGCCCATTTTTGCCTTTGGTCGAGAACCCTTCCTCGAAAATATGGCCGAGGTGCTCTGGATCAATGCCTTGGCCGTTGTCTTCCACTGAGAGAGAACAAATTTCTTCATTTTGCTCAATGCTAACATATATTTCTTTTTCCCGATCCGTAATGCCTTGAAACGAATCAAACGCGTTTTCGATCAAGTTGCCAAGAATAACGACAAAATCGTGATGATCCAACAGAGACGGAAAAGCATGAAGACGGCTATGGCGGTCGATGGTGACGCGGATGCCCAATTCTTTGCCGCGGCGGACTTTGCTTAAGAGCAAGCCGGAAATGCTTTCGTCTTTAATATGTTTGCTTAAAAACTGTGTCAGTTCTTCTTGTTCTTCTGTCACTTGAAAGACGTATTCGAGCGCTTTTTCTTGATGTCCTAATTGTATCAATCCGGCGATCGTATGCAACTTGTTCATATATTCGTGATTTTGCACACGCAAAGCGCTGACGAACGCTTTCACTCCTGTCAGCTCTTCGGCGAGTTTTTTCACCTCAGTACGGTCTTGGAAAATTGCGATTGCCCCAACTGTTTTGCCATTGACTTTAATCGGAATGCGGTTGCTCCAAATCGTTAAATTTCCGATTTGCAGTTCTTTGTTATAAATAGGCTGGTTAATTTGCAAAATTTCCGGCAAGCGCGTGTCGGGAATCACCGAGCGAATCGGCTTGCCGATCACATCTCCGCTGACACCGAGCATCTGTTTTGCCCGGTCGTTAAAAATCGTGATGTTTTCATTGCTGTCGATCGCGATAACGCCTTCGTGCATCGCGTTGAAGGCTTCGGTCCGTTCGACAAGCAGTTTAGCGATTTCGTGCGGTTCAAGATGAAACATTTGTTGCTTAATATGGGAAGCGAGCAGCCAAGCCCCGATCCCACCAATTAAAAGAGAAAGGCTTGTTGCAATGAAAATCTCTTCTTTTAAAGCATAAATCACTTCCAAAAACGTTGGCAATCGATATGCCGCAATGACAACGCCGATTTGTTGATGATCTTTATTCATAATCGGCACGAATGCACGAATGACAGTGCCAATTTCGCCGCGTGCTTTCGATGTATAAGTATGCTCCGCAAACGCAGGACCTTCATCGGTACTGCGGGAAACGCGCCCGATCATGGATGGAACGGGATGGGAAAGGCGGACTCTATTCATATCAAGAACAACAATGTAGTTGGCGTTATGAATAACGCGGACACGTTCCACAATGTTGTTAATGGAAGACCGTTCTTTTTTGGTTCCGACAATATGGGATTTGATTTCGGGAAGCTCGGATACCGTCCGTGCTGTCAGCAGTGCCCGTTGTTGCAATTCTTTCTCTTTTGTATGAAAAAAGTTGCCGATGACAAACAATCCGCTTAGCAATAAGGAAAAGCTAACAATAAAAAAAATTAAGATCGTGATTTTCCAGCGGATGGATAGCCGATACATCACATCAATACCCCGTCTTAAGAAAATATCGTTTGTTTATAATTTTAGCATTTCTTAATAATATGATAAAATTGGATTAAAAAACTTAGCAATAAACGGTGTGGAATATGAAAAAGCAATGGGTGGCGCTGTTTCTCGTTTTACTCGTCGGTTTAGGAAGCGTGGCGCTGCTGCTAAAGCAGCACTTTTGGAATGGAAATATAGTGTATGATGATGAGCAGCGAGGATTAAAAAAGCAAATTGTGATTTATTTTAGCCATGTAGTCGCGGAAAATACGCCAAAAGGATTGGCCGCGCAAAAGTTCGCAGAGCTTGTGGAGAAAAAAACGAATGGCCGTGTAAAAGTCGAAGTGTTTCCGAACGGTTCTTTATATTCTGATGGCGAGGAAATAGATGCATTGCTGCGCGGAGACGTGCAGATGATTGCGCCAGCGTTTTCGAATGTGACAGAATTAATTCCCGAATGGCAAGTATTAGATTTGCCGTTTTTATTTCAAGACTATCGCGATGTGGAGCGGACGTTTACGGGAGATGTTGGGAAGCAGCTTTTAGAGATGTTAGATGAAAAAGGAATTAAAGGATTGGCATTATGGAGCAACGGCTTCAAACAGATGATGAGCACGACCCGTCCGCTCGTTCATGTTGATGATTTCCGCGGATTGCGCTTTCGCATCATGCCAAGCGAAGTGATCGCAAGTCAATTTCGTTTGCTGGGGGGCGATCCGGTTGTTGTCTCGTTTGCTCATGTTTACCGTTCTTTAGAAAAGCATGAATTTGACGGTCAGGAAAATACGATTTCCAACATTTATTCGAAAGGTTTTTACAAATTTCAGCCGTATATAACGATAAGCAATCATGGGTATCTTGGATATGCCGTGATGATGAACAAATCATTTTGGGAAAGTCTGCCGAAAGATATTCAGCAAAAAATTACGGAGGCGATGCAGGAAACGACAGTATGGAATTTGCAGCAATCGAAAAAGCAAAATGAAGAAGAGCTAAAAAAAATAGAGCAAAACAAACATATCCGTATCCATAGGCTGTCGGAGGAAGAAAAAAAGCGGTGGGAAGAGCGGTTGTCCCCTTTGTATGACCAATTTACAAAAGAGTTTGGCGATAAGCTGCTTCGCGAAATAAAATACAATAAATAAACGGCCGTTTAACTAGGGCCGTTTTTTATTTTGGAGACCAAAAAGAACAAAAAGACCATTATTAACATAATATTTTTATTTTCTGAACATTACGTTAACATGAAAATAGCTGATGTGAAAGCGTTATCAAGACAACGAAAGGAGAGGGAGAAATGCGGGGGAAATTAAAAAATTTAACCGTTCAAGTGATTATTGGAATTATTTTAGGGATTATTGTTGGATTTTTATTTCCTGAATTTGGTGCAAAATTAAAAGTGCTCGCGGACGCATTTATTAAGTTAATCAAAATGGTGATTGCGCCGATCATTTTCTTCACGGTTGTGATTGGAATCGGCAACATGGGGGATTTGAAAAAGGTCGGCCGCATCGGCGGAAAAGCGCTTATTTATTTTGAAATTGTAACAACATTTGCCTTGGCGATCGGGATTATTGTCGTTAATCTCATCAAACCAGGGGCAGGGTTTAATACAGATGCGGTAAAAGGAGGCGATGTGTCGCAATATACGAAACAAGCAGAAGAAGTGAATCATGGGGTCATTGAGTTTTTGCTTAGCATTATTCCAGATAACGTCATTGGAGCATTTGCTAAAGGGGAATTGTTGCCGATTTTATTCTTTGCGATTTTGTTCGGCCTCTCGACAGCGGCATTGGGGGAAAAAGCGAAACCGGTTGTTGCGCTATTTGAACGTTTAGCGGACATCTTCTTCGGCGTCGTCAATATGGTGATGAAAGTATCGCCGATTGCGGCGTTTGGCGCGATGGCGTACACGATTGGCACGTTTGGAGTCGGTTCGTTAGTGTCACTTGGAAAGCTAATGGGTTCTGTATATATTACAATGGCGCTGTTTATCTTTGTCGTCCTTGGATTCATCGCGAAGTTTTACGGGTTCAATATTTTCAAATTTATCGCTTATATTAAAGAAGAAATTTTGCTTGTGCTTGGCACATCTTCTTCGGAGTCAGCGCTTCCAAAGCTGATGGAGCGCCTTGAAAAATACGGATGTTCGAAGTCAGTTGTCGGGCTTGTGGTGCCGACAGGATATTCCTTTAACCTTGATGGAACGTCCATTTATCTTTCGATGGCGGCGGTTTTTATTGCACAGGCTTACGGCATTGACTTGACGATTTGGCAAGAACTTACGTTGCTTGGGATTTTAATGTTAACATCCAAAGGGGCAGCTGGCGTGACAGGTTCTGGGTTTATTACGCTCGCCGCAACGTTGGCGGTGTTCCCGATGATTCCGGTGGAAGGAATCGCATTGTTGCTTGGCGTTGACCGCTTTATGTCGGAAGCGCGCGCCATTACGAACTTAATCGGCAATGCAGTCGCAACTGTTGTTGTTTCCAAAATGGAAAACGAATTTCATCCTTCTGCGGAACAAAATGAGGATAGAACGAATATTGCTGTTGCAAAATGAGTCTTTAGTTTTTCTGCCATGCGAAAGGCGGCAAGCAAGTCCTTGCCGCCTGCGGCAGAAAATTTTCGTTTTTAGTTGACATAAACGAAATGGTTTTATATAATAAATCTCGAATTCAAGATTTATGAATTAAGTGTTTTTGCCAAGGGAAATGAATGAAATGCGAAAAAACGGATAAATTACGATTGGAAAGTTCCAGCAAGTTTGAAGCATTCAGTCATTTGCCGAAAAAACCCGCATAAAGGAGAGATGGACGATGGCGAACGTAAAATTAGCAATTATTTATTACAGCTCAACAGGCACGAACTATCAATTGGCAAAATGGGCAGAAGAAGCGGCGAAAGAAGCAGGCGCAGAAGTAAAAGTAGTAAAAGTTCCTGAACTTGCGCCAAAAGAAGCGATTGAATCCAATCCGGCGTGGAAAGCGCACGCAGAAGCGACAAAAGATGTTCCAACAGCTACATTGGCAGATTTGGAGTGGGCGGATGCCATCATTTTCAGTGTGCCGACCCGCTTTGGTAATGTTCCTTCCCAATTAAAACAATTTTTAGATACGACCGGCGGATTATGGGCGCAAGGAAAGCTTGCCAACAAAGTGGTCAGCGCGATGGCATCGGCAGGAAACGCGCATGGCGGCCAAGAACAAACCATTTTGCAGCTATATACAACCATGTACCATTGGGGTGCGATTGTCGTAGCGCCTGGATATACGGATCCATCCATTTTTGCTGCGGGTGGAAACCCGTATGGAACGACCGTGACTGTCGATCAAAACGGAAAAATGGTGGAAGATGTAGAAGCAGCTGTGAAACATCAAGCGCGCCGCACTATCCAAGTTGCTCAATGGGTTAAAAATGGAATGCAGCGATAAAGATGAGGTTCATCCTCGTCTTTTTTTATGCATATATTTTGCTTTTTTTCCCGTACGCCAAGATAATAAAATTAAGTAAATTTTTGATTTCTGAAAGGGAGAGAAAAAATATGAAACATCTGCAAGACTGTGTCACACTACATAACGGGGTGCAAATGCCGTGGCTTGGACTCGGAGTGTATAAGGTGAAAGATGGAGAAGAAGTCATTAATGCGGTGCGCACTGCGCTGGAAATCGGCTATCGCCATATCGACACAGCCGCATATTACCAAAATGAAGAAGGAGTCGGAAAAGCGGTCCGCGAATCAGGGATTCCGCGCGAAGAAATATTTATCACGACAAAAGTGTGGAACTCTGACCAAGGATATGAAACAACATTGAAAGCGTTTGAAACAAGCTTAAAAAAGTTAGGCCTTGATTATGTGGATTTATATTTAGTGCACTGGCCCGTTAAAGGAAAATATAAAGAAACGTATAAGGCGCTAGAAAAATTGTATAAAGATGGACGGGTGCGGGCGATTGGCGTCAGCAATTTCCATATCCACCATTTAGAAGATTTAATGGCTGACTGCGAGATTAAGCCGATGGTCAATCAAGTGGAATACCATCCTCGTTTGACACAAAAAGAGCTTCATGCGTTTTGCAAGCGGCACGGCATTCAGCTTGAAGCATGGTCGCCATTAATGAGAGGGGAAGTTTTGCAGGAAGCGGCGCTTGTTGAAATTGGGAAAAAATACGGAAAAACCCCAGCGCAAGTCATCCTTCGTTGGGATTTGCAAAACGAAGTGGTGACGATTCCAAAGTCGGTAACGCCGCAGCGCATTAAAGAAAACGCAGATATTTTCGATTTTGAGCTGACGGCGGAGGAAATGGCAGCAATCGATGCGCTTAATTTGAACAAACGGATCGGGCCGGATCCGGACAATTTCGATTTTTAACGGTGCGGCAAATAAAAACCGGGCGTTTTGTGGAGGAAAATCCTATTTTTGCAAAGCGGGATTTTGCATATATATTCAATTTTTCCTTGTCAACCATTAATAAATGTATTATTTGACGTATGAATGATCGCTAAAGTACAATAAATATTAGTATACACATTTGATGTGACAGTGGATAACGGAGGGTGCTGTAATGCTGCTATTCCATCCGATGGATTTTGTCATTCTCATCGCCTTTGGCATTTCGCTATGGGCGCAATGGAAAGTCTCAAGCAACTTTAATGCTTGGTCGCAAGTTCCAGCTTCTTCCGGTTTGTCAGGAGCGGAAGTTGCACGCATGATTTTGGACCGCAACGGCCTTTATGACGTACCGGTCGAAGTAATTCCGGGAAGGCTGACGGACCATTATGATCCGATTTCGCGTGTCGTCCGCTTGTCGGAACCAGTGTATTATGGCCGTTCAATTGCTTCTATATCGGTTGCTGCGCACGAAGTCGGGCATGCGGTGCAGCACCAGCAATCATACGGCGCGCTTGTACTCCGCCATCGCATGTTTCCAATCGTGAACTTCACATCGGGAGTGGCGCCGTTTTTATTGCTAGTCGGATTTTTGCTTCATCAACTTTCGCTGATTGGCTTAGGGATTATTTTCTTTTCCTTTGCCGTTGCTTTTCAACTCATTACGTTGCCGGTGGAGTTTAACGCAAGCTCGCGGGCGAAAAAGTTTATGTTGGCGGAAGGGCTGATTTACCCGGATGAAAAGCGCGGCGTCAACAAAGTATTAGGAGCGGCCGCATTGACGTATGTGGCAGCAACGCTCATTTCGGTGTTAGAATTGTTAAAATACGTGTTGATTTTTACGCAAAGCAATAATGATGAATAAGCATAGAAACCTGTCTGTAGGAGGTGTGATCCGGGCGCATGATTCGCGCCCGGAAACCAATTGGACATAGTCAATTTATTGATAGTGGCTTTGCTTATCGCATGTACCGCTTTTTTTGTAGCTTCGGAATTTGCGATTGTCAAAGTTCGCAGCTCGCGCATTGACCAATTAGTTAACGAAGGAAACAAACGGGCGATTGCTGCCAAAAAGGTGATTTCTAACCTTGACGGCTATTTATCGGCGAACCAGTTAGGCATTACGATGACATCACTAGGGCTTGGTTGGCTCGGTGAACCGACGGTGGAAAGGATACTAATGCCGCTTTTTGAGCGCATCCATTTGTCGGAATCGCTGTCGCACGTTTTATCCTTCGTTATTGCCTTTTCGACGATTACCTTTCTTCATGTCGTTGTCGGCGAGCTGGCTCCTAAAACGTTTGCCATTCATAAAGCAGAAGCGATCACGCTGTTTACCGCACAACCGCTTATTTTATTTTATAAGACGATGTATCCGTTTATTTGGACGCTCAACAACTCAGCGCGCCTTGTCACCAAAATGTTTGGGCTGCAGCCGGCGGCAGAACATGAAATTGCCCATTCCGAAGAAGAGCTACGCCTCATTTTATCAGAAAGCTATAAAAGCGGAGAGATTAACCAATCAGAGTATCGGTATGTGAACAATATTTTCCGTTTTGACGATCGGGTTGCAAAAGAAATTATGGTGCCGCGCAAAGAAATTGTGGCGCTTGATATCAATCGAAGCGTGAAAGAGAATTTGGAAATTATTAAAGAGGAAAAATACACGCGTTATCCGGTGATTGACGGCGATAAAGACCATGTTCTCGGACTCATCAACGTGAAAGAAGTATTTACTGATCTTGTGACAAACCCATCCGCAGAAAAACAAATGAAAGATTATATCCGTCCCATCATTCAAGTGATTGAGTCGATCGCGATCCATGATTTGCTTGTTAAAATGCAGAAAGAGCGCATTCACATGGCGATTTTGGTCGATGAGTATGGCGGAACATCGGGGCTTGTCACTGTCGAAGATATTTTAGAAGAAATCGTTGGCGAAATTCAAGACGAATTTGATGTTGATGAAATGCCGTTAATCCAAAAAGTGGATGAAACGCGGACGATTGTCGACGGGAAAGTGCTGATAAGCGAAGTGAACGATTTGTTCGGCCTTTCCATCGATGATGATGATGTCGATACGATCGGGGGCTGGATTTTGACGAAACACTATGATATTAAAGTAGGCGACAGCGTCGAAATAGACAATTACTTGTTTACGGTGAAGGAGATGGACGGCCACCATGTGAAGACGGTGGAAATCTTAAAGCAGGAGAAGGAAGAGGAAACACAAGATGACGCGTTCGGCGAAAAGGAAGAACTTCGTTTATAGGAGGATGTCCCAAAAGTGTTCGCATAGCGTTCGCTTTTGGGGCACTTTTTTGGGCAAAAAAAGAAGAAAACCGTTCCTTTTTTGGTATAATAGAGTCACCACAACCCTACCAAGAAAGGACGGTTTTCTTATGTACATTTATTATAACCGAGATCAACTCATTTTGCCAATGGATCTTGAAATTCTCATTCCCAAACATCATCTTTGCCGGATCGTGGATCTAGCCGTGGAAAAAATGGATCCAGCTCTGCTCGTTTCCCTCTATCCCGGCGGAGGCCGCCCAGCCTATCATCCGAAAATGATGTTGAAAGTCATCCTGTATGCCTACGCCAATCGGATCTATTCCTCTCGCCAAATCGCCAAGCAATTGAAAGAAAACATTTATTTTATGTGGCTATCCGGCCATCAAACACCGGATTTCCGCACCATCAACCGATTTCGGTCGGAACGGATGAAGGACATCATTTACGAAACGTTTTTCTCCATTGTCGATCTTCTGCGTCAAGAAGGGTTGGTCAAACTAGAGGATTACTTTCTGGATGGAACGAAAATCGAGGCCAGCGCCAACAAGTACACGTTCGTTTGGCGCAAATCAACGGAAAAGTACGATCAGAAGTTGGAGGAGAAATTCCGGAAAATCGTAGCCTCGATCGAACAGGTGGTAAAAGAGGATGAAGAGTCGGAACAAGAAGGAGATTTTCAAGAAAAGCTGGAAGCTTCACCGATCACGTCTGAAAAGATCGAAGCCGTGATCGAACAAGTGGAAGAACATCTAAAGAAAGAGCCGAAGAATCGCACGTTAAAGAAAGCAAAACAGCAATTGGAACAAGACATTCTCCCCCGTAAGAAAAAATATGAAGAATACAAAAAAGTGTTAGGCGAACGAAACAGTTTTTCGAAAACGGACCCCGATGCGACGTTTATGCGGATGAAAGACGACCATATGAAAAACGGCCAGCTCAAACCGGGATATAATGTGCAGATAGGGACAGAGAACCAATTCATCACTGGATTTAGCGTGCATCAACGGGCGGGGGATGCCGGATGCTTCATTCCACATTTGGAGCAATTGGCCGCCTATGGGCGTCCCATGCCTAAACGAGCGATTGCGGATTCCGCCTATGGGAGTGAGGAGAACTACACGTACTGCGAGAAAAAGCAGATCGTCGCGCTGATCAAGTACAACACATTGGACCGGGAACAAACGAAAGCGTGGGCGAAAGAGATCGGCCGAATCGAGAACATGACGTACGATGAGGAATTGGATGAGTGGATTTGCGCGAAAGGGGAACGGCTGGTGTTTGTGTATAAACGGAAGGAAACGACCGACAACGGGTACGTCATCGTCAAACGGACGTATCGTTGTACAGCATGTGCCGGATGCCCGTTTCAAGCAGCATGTGCCAAAGGCAAAGACACGAAAACCATCCGCGTTTCCTTGAAAAATCAACAACAACGGCAAGAAATCCGGAAACGGCTGTCCACGGAAGAAGGGGCGACGACATATCGAAGACGGCAAATCGAAAACGAGCCGGTGTTTGGGCAAATCAAGCATAATCAGCAATTTCATCGGTTTTCATTGAGAGGCCTCCCAAAAATTACCTTGGAGTGGGGTCTAGTTTGTGCTGCCCACAATTTGAGAAAGTGGGCCACAACGACCGACCCAACAAGGAAAAAATAGGATAAAATTCGGAAATAAGGAGAAATTCCTGCCTCAAAAAAGGAATAAATAACCAAATGGTAAGAAAAAGAAACAGAGGCTACTCTCAAAAGGTCGTCTAAACCGACCTTTTGAGACAGCCTCTTTTTCTTGTGCATCGGTGTAAAACCGCGCAATATCGACGGGAAAATCGCCAGCAGGAGCGACACACGAAACCGTTTCTTTCGTAAAAGGATGCAAAAACGACAGCTTGACGGCATGCAGCGCTTGGCGATGAAACGTATTTTCCCCCCCATAAAGAACATCGCCGACTAACGGATGACCGATGTAGCTCATATGAACGCGGATTTGGTGCGTGCGCCCGGTGTCAAGAGAAAGCTCGACAAGCGATGCCTGATCGTTCAAAAATGTATGTAAAACGCGATAGTGCGTCACTGCTTTTGCGCCTGTTTTCGAAACTCTTCGCCTTGTTGGATGGTGGCGGTCGCGCCCAATCGGGGCAGAAATCGTTCCGGATTTATGTTTGACGATGCCATGGACGAGCGCTACGTATGTCCGTTTGATTTGCCGTTTTTCCAGCATCCGATCGAGTGTCGCGCCGGCAAGCGGATGTTTGGCAAACAAAATCGTTCCCGATGTATCGCGATCAAGCCGGTGAATATGGCGCACTTTCGTCAAAATGCCTTGCGCTTGCAAATAAAAAGCGACCGCGTTCGCTAACGTTCCCGTTTGAGAAGGCTCGGAAGGATGGATATCGATGCCGGCCTCTTTGTTAATAATGAGCAGATGCTCATCTTCCCATAAAACGGAAATCTCCCGATATTCGGGAAGAATGGCAGAAGGCTCAGGATGATAAAGGCGCAGCTGCAAACGGTCATTTTCTCGCAATGTAGTTTGCCACGATACTTCTTTTCCGTTTAATTTGATTCCTTTTTCCATGCGCAGCTGATGAGCGAATTTTTTTGAGGTGCACCATACTTCTTTCAGCAGCGACTCAATCGTTTGTCCCTGCCAGAATGAAGGAATGGTGCATTCAAGCCAGTCACCTTTTTTAACCCACATCGTTCATTTCACTCCGGATTTTTCGCGGTGGAAACACTTTCTACCTCTATGTGCACATAATGCATGATACACTTATAGTATCGTTTTGTTAATGATTGCGCAAGCGTGATCACAAAAAAGGCGGCGAGGGCGATGAAGACGGTTTATGCGGCAACGAAAGCGCAGGAGGAATATATTCATTATTTAATAAATTATTTTTACATGAACATTTTTCCGTATTATTTCGCAGATGAACAAATTCATGAATTTGAAAATTTACAAATTCTTTCGTTACAAGAAAAACATATGAAATATAGCAGAACTATGAAAGAAGCGTTTCAAATAATTGCATCACTGCAATCATTAATTACTGTCATCGAATATGTTGGGAAAAGCGGGGATTGCGGACGATACCGTAATGTATTTCAGCGGAACGTCGAATTGCTTCGGCGGCACGGCATTGTCTTTCCGTTTGCGATAGAGCAGTTTGCCGCCAAACATCATTACCCATGCAGCATGTATTTGCCTTCACGAAGCGAATGGTTAATATGAGGCGGAGCTTGCCTGTTGCGGGCAAGCCCCTTATGAATTGCGCTGCTGGATGGAGGAAAACCAGTTACGGAACACCGCCTCTTCACGATAACCACTAATTCGTTTAACTTCCTTCCCATTTTCATAATGAACAAGCGTTGGCGTTCCTTCAATATGATATTTGTCCCATCCATCTTTAAATTCCAGCAAATTAAACAATTTTAAATCAATCCCCATTTTCTTGGCCAAAGGAACAACGATCGGAGTTGTTTTTTGGCAGTGAGGACAAATCGGGCTGTAAAAATAGACGGTGACCGTTTCTTTATTTTTTAGCTTCTTTTCTAATTCGTCCGGCAAGATAAGGTTTTGATAATTTGGATCGTCAAGCTGCTCAATAGTTGCGGGATCAAGTTCTTTTTTATGGTACGGATTATTTTTGACCGCTTCTTTTTGCTGGTATGACGTGACAAAGGCGAGCGCTGCAAACAGTGCCACAATAATCGAGCCGAAAATAAGGAGCTTTTTCAAATTTGTTTCCCTTCTTTCTCTTTGCGAATAATGAAGATGCTTAATACGCTTATGAGAAAAAACGCCACTAGCGCCAAAAACGGAATCGTTATAAAGCCAAGCCAGTTAATGTACTGTCCCGTACAAGGAATGCGGCCGCAGAACATAGCGTGGCTTTGGAAAAAAGGAACTTTTTGCAAAAGATAATGGTAAAGGGAAATGGAACCGCCAATGACCGACAACGCCAGGCTATAGCGGGCGATGCCGTATTCTTTGCGAATCACAGCGAGCCCTAATAAAATCACTTGCGGATACATAAAAATCCGCTGGAACCAGCAAAGATCGCAAGGGATAAATTTTAAAATTTCGGAAAAGTAAAGGCTGCCAAGCGTCGCGATCAAGGAAATCCCCCAAGCGCCAATAAGCGCGTTTTCCGTTGTTTTTGCCTTATTGTTGTCCATAGCTAAAATCCCCTCATTATTGATATACATGCCATTTTCATTATATTGGACGAAAAGGAGAATGTAAAATGAATAACCGTTATCTTTTGATTTATAGTACAATAATTATGTGCAATCGTTTTCATCAACGTACATAGAGGTGAGAAACTTGGAAAGAGTATGGTGGAAAGAAGCGGTGGTATACCAAATTTATCCGCGCAGTTTTTACGATTCCAATGGAGACGGCATTGGCGATATCCGCGGCATTATCGCTAAATTGGACTATTTAAAAGAACTTGGCGTCGATGTTGTTTGGCTGTCGCCGGTATATAAGTCGCCAAATGACGATAACGGATATGATATAAGCGATTATCGCGATATTATGGATGAGTTTGGCACGATGGCAGATTGGAAAACAATGCTTGAAGAAATGCACAAGCGGGGAATAAAACTAGTGATGGATTTAGTCGTCAACCATACATCGGATGAACATCCGTGGTTTATCGAATCGAGAAAATCAAAAGACAACCCATATCGTGATTATTATATTTGGCGGCCTGGGAAAAATGGAAAAGAACCGAATAACTGGGAGTCTGTTTTTAGCGGTTCTGCATGGGAATACGATGAAATGACAGGAGAATATTATTTGCATCTTTTTTCAAAAAAGCAACCTGATTTAAACTGGGAAAATCCGAAAGTGCGCCGCGAAGTGTATGAGATGATGAAGTTTTGGCTCGACAAAGGCGTCGATGGTTTCCGCATGGATGTCATTAATATGATTTCCAAAGTGCCGGAATTGCCGGATGGTGAGCCGCAAAGCGGGAAAAAATACGCGTCGGGAAGCCGGTATTATATGAACGGCCCGCGTGTCCATGAATTTTTGCAAGAGATGAACCGGGAAGTGTTGTCGAAATATGACATTATGACGGTTGGAGAAACGCCGGGTGTCACACCAAAAGAGGGAATTTTATATACTGATCCGTCGCGCCGTGAGTTAAACATGGTGTTTCAATTCGAACATATGGATTTGGATTCAGGGCCTGGCGGAAAATGGGATATTCGTCCATGGTCGTTGGCAGATTTGAAAAAAACGATGACAAAATGGCAAAAAGAACTGGAAGGAAAGGGCTGGAACAGTCTTTACTTAAATAACCATGACCAGCCGCGCGCTGTTTCTCGTTTTGGCGATGACGGCAAATATCGGGTCGAATCGGCGAAAATGCTGGCAACATTTCTCCATATGATGCAAGGAACACCGTATATTTACCAAGGGGAAGAGATCGGAATGACCAATGTGCGCTTCCCGTCGATTGAAGATTACCGCGATATTGAAACGTTAAACATGTATAAAGAACGTGTCGAAGAATATGGAGAAGATCCGCAAGAAGTGATGGAAAAAATTTATTATAAAGGACGCGACAACGCGCGCACGCCGATGCAGTGGGATGACAGCGAAAACGCAGGATTTACCGCAGGGACGCCGTGGATTCCAGTCAATCCAAATTATAAAGAAATCAATGTGAAAGCGGCGTTAGAGGATCCAAATTCGGTGTTTCATTATTATAAAAAATTAATTCAACTCCGCAAGCAGCATGACATTATCGTTTATGGAACATATGACTTAATTTTGGAAGACGACCCGTATATTTACGCATATACACGCACGCTGGGAAATGAACAACTGATCGTTATTACCAATTTTTCAGAAAAAACTCCTGTTTTCCGGCTTCCGGACCATATCATTTATAAAACAAAAGAACTGCTTATTAGCAATTACGATGTGGATGAAGCGGAGGAATTGAAAGAAATTCGCTTGCGTCCATGGGAAGCGCGCGTATATAAAATCCGTTTGCCATAAAAAATTTCTTTTCCGTGCCAATACCAAACGGTGCAAACATTATTTTCTACCTATATCCTCCCGCGAATCGTCCATAATAATCGGTGAAAGGGGAGGATCACATGACTAACAATAGCGGCAACAAAGTTCAAGATGTTATGACAAAAAATGTCGCGACCGTTTCTCCTAACCAAACGGTGCAAGAAGCTGCGCAAATTATGAGCCAAAAAAATATTGGTGCGCTTCCTGTTGCGGAAAACGGCCAAGTAAAAGGAATGATTACTGACCGTGACATTACGCTCCGCACATCAGCGCAAGGAAAAGATCCAGCTTCCACTCCTGTATCGGAAGTAATGACCAACCGCGTCGTCACCGGTACGCCGGATATGAGTGTGCAAGAAGCGGCAAACGTGATGGCACAAAATCAAGTCCGCCGTTTGCCAATTGTTGAAAACAATCAGCTTCAAGGCATTGTCGCTCTTGGCGATATCGCGACAAACAGTGCTTCCGATCAAGCGGCGGAACAAGCGTTGACAAACATTTCGCAGCCATCGCAACCACAAGGATAAAAAAGGGGAGGATGTCTCTTTTTTGTGAGACATCCTTTTTCTTTTATCCGGTATATTGTATGATGATAACGAATACATAAAAAAACAAGAAGCTTATCGATCCGGAGGGATGTCCGTTGGATTGGAAGAAAAAATATGAGCAATGGTTGGCATATGAGCCGTTGGATGAAGAATTAAAGCATTTGTTAAAAAAGCATCAACACGACCTTCCGTGGCTTGAAGATTGTTTTTATAAAAATTTAGAGTTTGGCACAGGCGGCATGCGCGGAGAAATCGGGCCGGGGACGAACCGGATGAACGTATATACGATTCGGAAAGCATCAGAAGGGTTGGCGCGGTACATAGAATCGTTTGGCGAAGACGCGAAAAGGCGCGGTGTCGTGATTGCTTACGATTCGCGGCATAAGTCGCGGGAATTCGCGATGGAAACGGCGAAAACATTGGCCACTCATGGCATTCAGACGTATGTATTCGACGAACTGCGGCCGACGCCGGAGCTTTCGTTTGCTGTTCGCTATTTGCGCGCATTTTCCGGCGTTGTCATCACCGCCAGCCATAATCCGCCAGAATATAACGGATATAAAGTGTACGGCGAAGACGGTGGGCAGCTTCCTCCAGAGACGGCAGACGCGGTTATTCGATACGTCAATGAAGTGGAAAATGAATTGGAAATCGATGTGGAAGAGGAAGCAGTTTTGAAAGAAAAAGGGCTTATTCAAATGATTGGCGAAGAAGTGGACAACGCTTATATTGATGCTGTCAAGACGATTTCGTTCCAACCGAAGCTTGCGGAAGAGACCGATGTGAACATTGTTTTCACTCCGCTGCACGGCACATCCAATAAACCGATTCGCCGTGCGTTAACCGAACTTGGATACCGCCATGTATTTGTGGTGGAAGAACAAGAACATCCAGACCCGAATTTTTCTACCGTTTCGTCGCCAAATCCGGAGGAGCACGCGGCGTTTGCCTTAGCGATAGAACTCGGCAAAAAAGTCAATGCCGATTTGCTTATTGCGACAGACCCTGACGCCGACCGGTTAGGGATTGCCGTAAAAAACGACAAAGGTGACTATATCGTATTGACCGGGAACCAAACTGGCGGCTTATTGCTTCATTACTTGCTGTCACAAAAGAAAGAAAAGGGGATATTGCCGGAGAACGGAGTAGTGCTAAAAACGATTGTCACGTCCGAATTTGGCCGCGCGATTGCGCAATCTTTCGGTTTAGATACAGTTGACACGCTGACAGGATTTAAATTTATCGGCGAAAAAATCAAAGAATATGAACAAACTGGCCAGTATACGTTCCAATTTGGCTATGAGGAAAGCTACGGCTATTTAATCGGTGATTTTGTGCGTGATAAAGACGCGGTGCAAGCAGCGGTATTAGCGGCGGAAGTATGCGCTTTTTATAAAAAACACGGCATGTCTTTATACGAAGGATTGCTGCGATTGTTTGACCAATACGGCTATTACCGCGAAGGTCAGCAGTCGCTGACGTTAAAAGGAAAAAAAGGCTCAGAAACGATCCAAGCGATTTTAACCTCGTTCCGTCATGAGCCTCCGACAGAGGTGGCAGGAAAAAAAGTCATCGTGATCGAGGATTACAAAACGAAAGAACGGGTAAACACGGCGACTGGAGAAAAAACGTTGATTGCGCTTCCAACCTCTGACGTATTAAAGTATGTATTGGAAGACGATTCATGGTTTTGCTTGCGTCCGTCGGGAACGGAGCCAAAACTCAAAGTGTATTTCGGTGTGAAAGGAGAATCGCTCTCTGACAGCGAAGCGAAGCTGCAACAACTTTCCGACACGGTAATGGAACGGGTGCGCGGTTTTTTGAATACCGCTTCACCGTTTCAACCATAGGCAATGTAACATCTGCAGACATTAATCTGAGGAATGGTGGGGAAGATTTTGCTAATTCCGGCCAAGCTGTTTCGGAAAATGTAAGCAGCGCATATTTGTTGATGAATTTTGGCACAAGATGAAACAGACAATGCCATTGCCGGCATTGTCTGTTTTGCATTCCCTTCATTGATACAGGCAAGCGTACTGCTCGATTCCTGTTTTTTGTTCGCTTACCTCAAGAGCATGGTCGATATAACGCAACAGAGCGGTTAGACGCTTTTGGATAATTGAGTAATCATGCTCGAAGTTGTAAGCGTGAAGAAATTTTTCAATTTTTTTTGAAAGCAAGTCGTCTTTTGTGCGCACCATTAAAATAAGCAAGTTATCCCATTCGGACCGGTGCGTGTAATATAACGCTTTATCATAATCGAGCGTGTTCAATGGGCATGCCTCCTTTGCAGAAGGAGCTATCATTAGTGTATGATGCCCGGGCTCATTTTTGCGCTGTAAATATTACAATGGCAGGCAAAAAATAATTATAACTCAAATAATCAGGGAAAAGTAAAAGTAAATATTGCGATTTTGTGACAAAAATGGTATCCTCAAAGCAAGGGGATGGTGATGAAGAGGATGGAACGTTATGAAAGCAAAGAGATTACGCAAATGTGCAAAATGATCGCTGCTGTTGGGTTAGTTGTCGGCATTTCCTTGTTTTTGTTGAGTTTTGTTGCAAACGCTTACAATAAAGACTTTTTTCTTACGATTATCAGCTTAGGCGTTATCGGTGCTTCCATGTTTATGTTTGGGTTTGGGACGTTTTTGGGGATTTTAATGGAAACATACGGAAATAGCAAAACAAGTGTGTAAAAGAGGATGTCCCAAAAGTGTTCGCATAGCGTTCGCTTTTGGGGCACTTTTTTGGGCAAAAAAAGAAGAAAACCGTTCCTTTTTTGGTATAATAGAGTCACCACAACCCTACCAAGAAAGGACGGTTTTCTTATGTACATTTATTATAACCGAGATCAACTCATTTTGCCAATGGATCTTGAAATTCTCATTCCCAAACATCATCTTTGCCGGATCGTGGATCTAGCCGTGGAAAAAATGGATCCAGCTCTGCTCGTTTCCCTCTATCCCGGCGGAGGCCGCCCAGCCTATCATCCGAAAATGATGTTGAAAGTCATCCTGTATGCCTACGCCAATCGGATCTATTCCTCTCGCCAAATCGCCAAGCAATTGAAAGAAAACATTTATTTTATGTGGCTATCCGGCCATCAAACACCGGATTTCCGCACCATCAACCGATTTCGGTCGGAACGGATGAAGGACATCATTTACGAAACGTTTTTCTCCATTGTCGATCTTCTGCGTCAAGAAGGGTTGGTCAAACTAGAGGATTACTTTCTGGATGGAACGAAAATCGAGGCCAGCGCCAACAAGTACACGTTCGTTTGGCGCAAATCAACGGAAAAGTACGATCAGAAGTTGGAGGAGAAATTCCGGAAAATCGTAGCCTCGATCGAACAGGTGGTAAAAGAGGATGAAGAGTCGGAACAAGAAGGAGATTTTCAAGAAAAGCTGGAAGCTTCACCGATCACGTCTGAAAAGATCGAAGCCGTGATCGAACAAGTGGAAGAACATCTAAAGAAAGAGCCGAAGAATCGCACGTTAAAGAAAGCAAAACAGCAATTGGAACAAGACATTCTCCCCCGTAAGAAAAAATATGAAGAATACAAAAAAGTGTTAGGCGAACGAAACAGTTTTTCGAAAACGGACCCCGATGCGACGTTTATGCGGATGAAAGACGACCATATGAAAAACGGCCAGCTCAAACCGGGATATAATGTGCAGATAGGGACAGGGAACCAATTCATCACTGGATTTAGCGTGCATCAACGGGCGGGGGATGCCGGATGCTTCATTCCGCATTTGGAGCAATTGGCCGCCCATGGGCGTCCCATGCCTAAACGAGCGATTGCGGATTCCGCCTGTGGGAGTGAGGAGAACTACACGTACTGCGAGAAAAAGCAGATCGTCGTACTGATCAAGTACAACACATTGGACCGGGAACAAACGAAAGCGTGGGCGAAAGAGATCGGCCGAATCGAGAACATGACGTACGATGAGGAATTGGATGAGTGGATTTGCGCGAAAGGGGAACGGCTGGTGTTTGTGTATAAACGGAAGGAAACGACCGACAACGGGTACGTCATCGTCAAACGGACGTATCGTTGTACAGCATGTGCCGGATGCCCGTTTCAAGCAGCATGTGCCAAAGGCAAAGACACGAAAACCATCCGCGTTTCCTTGAAAAATCAACAACAACGGCAAGAAATCCGGAAACGGCTGTCCACGGAAGAAGGGGCGACGACATATCGAAGACGGCAAATCGAAAACGAGCCGGTGTTTGGGCAAATCAAGCATAATCAGCAATTTCATCGGTTTTCATTGAGAGGCCTCCCAAAAATTACCTTGGAGTGGGGTCTAGTTTGTGCTGCCCACAATTTGAGAAAGTGGGCCACAACGACCGACCCAACAAGGAAAAAATAGGATAAAATTCGGAAATAAGGAGAAATTCCTGCCTCAAAAAAGGAATAAATAACCAAATGGTAAGAAAAAGAAACAGAGGCTACTCTCAAAAGGTCGGTTTAGACGACCTTTTGAGACAGCCTCTTTTACTTCTTTTTTTGCTGATAATACCAAGAAAAGGTGAGCAAACAAATCAAAAAAATAAATGTGACGATAAAAAAAGCGCGGTATTTATCCATATATTGCTTCATCATCATCCAATTTTCCCCTAAATAATTGCCGATCGCCAGAAAGGTGAAAATCCAGACAAACGCGCCGCTGTAAGCGTACACCGCAAATTTTTTCCAGCCGTATGTGTTTGCGCCAGCCAAAAAGGCGGCAACATGCCGGACACCAGGGATAAAATAGCAAATAAACAACACGGCTGGTCCTAATTTGGAAAATAACGTTTTCGTCTGCTCCATCCGCTTGTCGGTAATATGTATGGTCGGCCCCACTTTTCGCAAAAACGGCAATCCAAGTTTAACACCTAAAAGGTAGCTAATGGAAATGCCGGTGATAGCGCCGATAAGGCTAAAAACAAACGCGATCGGATATGACATCCCTCCCGTGGAAATTTGGTATCCAATGTACGTAAGCAGCAGCTCATCCGGAATTGGCATACCGACGATCCCCAGCATTAACACGATCATAATGCCAATGTACCCAAAATGGGCGATCACATAATGAAAATAATGGCCCACCTTTATCACCACACTTTAACGAGTTTAAAGAATAAAGCAATGAATCGGACGCCATAAGTTTTATTCTTGATACTGTTTATTATAAACAATACATGCATGGGTCAAGTCCAAATTATTGGGGAGAATTCCGCTGTCAGTCCAGCGAACTTGGATCACCGGAAAAAATCGTTTTCTTGCCATGTCAATTCTGTGGCTGATGACATACACAATGATTCTAAATCAATCGCTGCCATTTGCACAATGCGCCATGGAGGAAATAAAAGTTCCCCTCCTTAACAACATGGAGGATTGTTCTGTAATGGAACATTTTTATGTCCGGTTTCTCGTTTAATTTAAGAAAAGATCGTCTCCGGTTTTCGGGAAGGACATAATGATTTTTTGGTGTGGACTTAAGTGTATCAAAACTTCTTTTTGCTCATACATTGTGATAAGAGGAAAAGGGGGGATGTGCATGCGGCAGGATGAATTAGAGAAGTTGGAGCGGGCGATTGCTGAGATTACCGAAATCGCCGAAGGATTTGGATTGGATTTTTATCCGATGCGGTATGAAATTTGTCCGGCCGATATTATTTACACGTTTGGCGCGTATGGCATGCCGACGCGTTTTTCCCATTGGAGCTTTGGCAAACAGTTTCATAAAATGAAGCTGCATTATGATTTAGGGCTAAGCAAAATTTATGAGCTGGTGATCAATTCCGATCCGTGCTATGCCTTTTTGTTGGATACCAATACGCTTATTCAAAATAAATTGATCGTCGCACACGTGCTGGCTCATAGCGACTTTTTTAAAAATAACGTGCGCTTTAGCAACACAAAGCGCGATATGGTCGAAAGCATGGCGGCGACCGCCGAGCGTATCAAACATTATGAACACCAATACGGAAAATTGGAAGTGGAAAAGTTTTTAGATGCAGTATTGGCGATTCAAGAGCATATCGATCCGTCGCTGCTTCGGCCAAAACTGTCGTGGACGTGGGAAGATACGGAAGTGTATGAAGAGGAAGAGACGTCAAAAATGGCGATGCCGTACGACGATTTATGGGGTCTTGATAAAAAAGAGAAACCGGCTCCGCCGCCGCGCAAAAAGCGCAGAAAGTTTCCGCCGCAGCCGGAAAAAGACGTATTGTTGTTTATTGAGGAATACAGCCGGGAACTGGAAGACTGGCAGCGCGATATTTTGACGATGATGCGCGAAGAAATGCTCTATTTCTGGCCGCAGCTGGAGACGAAAATCATGAACGAGGGCTGGGCGACGTATTGGCATCAGCGGATTTTGCGGGAAATGGACTTGACGAGCGACGAGGCGGTTGAATTTGCGAAATTAAACGCCAATGTCGTGCAGCCGTCGCGCACAGGCATTAACCCATATTATTTAGGATTGAAAATTTTTGAAGACATTGAGGAACGCTGGAATAACCCAACAGAGGAAATGAAAAAACGGGGCACTAAGCCGGGATCGGGCCGCGAAAAAATTTTTGAAGTGCGCGAATTGGAATCCGATATTTCGTTTTTGCGCAATTATTTAACAAAAGAGTTAGTGATGCGCGAAGATATGTATTTATTCCAAAAGCAAGGAAAAGAGTATAAAATTGTTGATAAAGATTGGGAGCATGTCCGCGACCAGCTCGTCAGCATGCGTGTCAATGGCGGATTTCCATACATTACCGTAAATGATGGGGATTACATGCGCAATGGTGAGTTATATTTAAAGCATTGGTATGAAGGAATTGAATTAGATATAAAATACTTAGAAAAAGTGCTTCCGTACATTTATCAGCTATGGGGGCGCTCTGTTCATATGGAGACGGTCGTGGAAGAGAAGCCTGTATTATTTACGTATGATGGAAAAACGGTGCATCGAAAATATATATAAATTTGTGACATTAAGCTGCTGTGAAAGCAGCTTTTTTGTTTGCATACATTTGGTTTTTTAATCCTTTCCATTGCTGTTTAGTGATTATTTTTTATTTTTTTGTATAAAATACGAGAAAATGGTTATCCGCTTTGTCGATGATAGCCATTTTATTTTTGGAAATTTGATCCATAAGTATAATGATTAAAACTATTTTTACATTTATAACCGTATTAATCATGACAATTTTGTGACAAACATCACAAATTCACCATCTTGTCAAAGTTATTTTGCTATTTCTTCATTGTTTGTTGATAAAGTATTAAGTGCAAGAGGGGTTAAAGGAGGAAAAGCTGTGTGGAAACGTCAAGAAAAATGGCTGGTGATAGTTAGTTTTTTAGTGGCGTTTATTATGCTTCTTTCGATAGTTGGCAGATTGTTTTCATAAAAAGGAGGATGTAGCGATGTGGGAGTATGATCCGGTGCTGTTTAGCAGGCTGTTAACCGAATTAACGTTAACGTTTCATATCATTTTTGCAACGATCGGCGTCGGCGTTCCGCTGATGATTGCGATTGCGCAATGGGTGGGGATTCGGAAAAATGATGAACATTACATTTTGCTTGCACGAAGATGGACGCGCGGTTTCGTTATTACGGTAGCAGTAGGCGTCGTGACAGGAACAGCGATCGGGTTGCAGTTGTCCTTGCTGTGGCCGAACTTTATGCAACTTGCAGGTCAAGTGATCAGTTTGCCATTGTTTATGGAGACGTTTGCCTTCTTTTTCGAAGCGATTTTCCTTGGCATTTACTTATATACATGGGACCGGTTTGAAAACCAGAAGAAACATCTATTGTTATTGATTCCGGTGGCGATCGGCTCTTCGGCTTCAGCAATGTTTATAACAATGGTCAATGCGTTTATGAATACTCCGCAAGGTTTTGAGTTGAAAGACGGGGTCATCACGAATATCGAGCCGCTTGCCGCAATGTTTAATCCGGCGACGCCGACGAAAGTGGCGCACGTATTGACAACCGCTTATATGACTTCCGCTTTTATCTTGGCATCCATTGCTGCTTGGCATTTATTGCGGGGCAACCGCCATATTTATCACAAAAAAGCGCTGCATTTAACGGTGAAGACGGCCTTTATTTTTTCGGTTGCGAGCGCGCTTGTCGGTGATTTGTCAGGAAAATTTTTGGCCGAATATCAACCGGAAAAATTAGCGGCGGCGGAATGGCATTTTGAAACGAGCACCCATGCGCCGCTTGTGATGTTCGGCACGTTAGATGAAAACAACGATGTCAAAAATGCCATCAAAATTCCATATGCGCTAAGCATTTTAGCGCATAATCACCCAGGGGCAGAAGTGAAAGGGCTAAATGAATTTCCAAAAGATGAAATACCGCCGCTGTATATCCATTATTTGTTCGATTTAATGGTTACGATCGGCGTTTTACTTACGATTGTATCAGCGATTTATTGGCTTGGAAAACAATTGAAATGGAAATGGATTATGAGCAAGCCGTTTTTAGCGTCTCTTGTCGCTGCTGGCCCGCTTTCAATGCTGGCGATTGAATTAGGCTGGTATTTCGCTGAGGTCGGCCGGCAGCCATGGATTTTGCGCGGGTATATGAAAACAGCGGAAGCGGCGACATCATCGGGGCATGTGGATACGATGCTTGTTGCTTTTTCGATCTTGTATCTCATTTTGGGAATTGCCAGTGTGGCAGTGTTGATTAACATGTTCCGAAAAAATCCGGTAGAAAAAGAGCTGGCGGAACGCTCTCTTGAACAAGGGGGAGTATCTTAATGGCGTTAGAAATTATCGGTATATCTGTGTTATGGCTGTTTTTGTTCGGATATGTCATCGTTGCATCGATTGATTTTGGCGCCGGGTTTTTCAGCGCGTACAGTGATTTCGCGAAAAAAAAGCATATTTTGCATAAAATCATTCAGCGTTATCTTTCCCCGGTATGGGAAGTAACAAATGTGTTTCTTGTCTTTTTCTTCGTCGGAATCGTTGGCTTTTTCCCGAAAACCGCGTATTATTACGGCACGATTTTGCTCGTTCCCGCCAGCATTGCCATTGTGCTGTTGGCGATTCGCGGGTCGTATTATGCGTTTCATACGTATGGAAAGACGGAAAGAAATTGGTATTTGCTGGCCTACGGGCTAACAGGGCTGTTTATTCCGGCGTCATTGTCGATCGTGTTGACCATTTCCGAAGGAGGATTTGTCGAGAAAAGCGGGGAAACTCTCACCTTGCTGTATAAAGAGCTGTTTGTCAGCCCGCTTACTTGGAGTATTGTGCTGTTAAGCATTACGAGCGTCCTTTATATTTCTGCTACATTCTTGACGTATTATGCCAATGAAGCAGGAGATATGAAGGCGCGCGAACTATTGCGGAAATACGCATTAAGCTGGAGCGGGCCGACGATTTTATCAGCGCTTCTTATCATTTATCAGCTGCGCCACCATAATCCGGAGCATTACAACAACATGTTCAACGTCGCCTGGATGTTTGTTGTTTCCTTTGTGTTTTTTGTCATCACCATTTATTTGTTATGGAAAAAGAAACGTTACGGCTGGGCGTTTGTTAGCTTAGTTCTGCAATACGCGTTTGCGTTTTACGCATACGGCATTTCCCATTATCCATATTTGTTGTACCCGTACTTAACGATTTACGACGGATTTACAAACAAAACGATGGCGATTGCCCTGATTCTCGCGTTTATTGCGGGATTTCTGCTTCTTGTCCCGTCATTGTACCTATTATTAAAGCTGTTTTTATTCAACAAAAAATACGTTAAAGGACAATTATAAAAGGAGGAGAATGCGATGCAGACGTTTTTGCTTATGTATGCACCGATTCTTATTGTAGCGCTATCAGTTGTTGCTGCATTTTGGGCGGGGTTGAAAGACGAACAAGTCGAGTAGGGGCTTGCTGCGCTGTTTTCGCCTTTAACAGGAAACAGAAAGCTGGGCAGGGCTTCCTGCCCGGCTTTTTATATTCGTTTGTTGGCATTGGTGGAAAAAATTACTAAATATATATACAGTATATGTGAAAAATAGCTTACAAAACGATAATTGCGGAAAACAAAAGGGAATTCATGATGAAAGTGGCGATTATTGCATGCATACAAAGTATTCAATATTGCCGCAGCGGCAGCACCAGAGACATTTTTAACATTTACAAAGTTGCATTTCCTTCATAAAAAACTGGCCTGCCTCAAGAGCTGATAGATTCCAAGGATTTTTGATTTCCCCAAGAGGATTTATGAATGGAAGGACATCGTTTTCATCCAGGAATATTCGCTCCGAACTTGAAAAGAAAATGGTTAAAACAAAAAAGTTTTCAATATACCTAAAAGGGTATATAATAAATCAAGGACGACAGGAGGTGATTGCCATTGTATATTATTGGCCTGATTATTTTCGGGTTATTATTGGCAACGTTATACCATCGTTATTATCCGGTCAGCGGCATTCCTTGCATAGATATAAGTGATGAGAGAATCAAGGACATGGTTGTGTTGGATATTCGCGATTATAACGAAACGGCAGAACAGTCTATTGCTAATTCGCTTCATATTCCGTATGCTTATTTAAAGCGGCATTTTTCTACTATTCCGAGCAAATCGGTTCATATTATCGCAAACGATGAAATCGAAAAAAATTTAGGCATACGTTTTTTGCGGCGCCATGGTTTTGATGTGCAAAGCTATTCAATTATCCATTGTCCTTGCCGAGAAGGAGGAAATGAAAGATGGAATACAGTAAAGAAATCAAAAACCGCTTAAGACGGATCGAAGGGCAAGTGAAAGGCGTGCTTAGCATGATGGAGCAAGGAAAAGACTGCAAAAGCGTTGTCGCACAATTATCAGCGGCGCGCAACGCAATTGACCGCGCCATTGCCGTCATTGTTAGCACCAATTTGGAAAATTGCCTCCGCGAAAGCATGGAAAAAGGGGAAAAAACAGAACATTTGGTTAAAGAAGCAGTAGAACTATTAGTGAAAAGCAGATAAGTCAACTCTTGAAAAAAGGGTTGACACGTTCTTTTACACATACTAATATACCTATAGGGGTAATAGTAAATGATAAGGAGGTTATCCATCATGAATGTGAATAAACTGTTAGACGCGAAAGGGTTAGCTTGCCCAATGCCGGTTGTAAGAGCGAAAAAAGCAATGGATGAATTAACGTCAGGACAAGTGCTGGAAATTCAAACAACGGATAAAGGAGCAAAAAGCGATTTGCCGGCATGGGCAAACGCAAGCGGCCATACAGTCATTGATATGAAAGAAGAAAATGGCGTATTGACATTTTGGATTCAAAAAGGGTAATTTTTTTGATAGTTTATATACCCATATAAGTATATGTATATAAAGGAGGGCGTTATGCCGCAACAAAAGAAAAAAACAACGATTATTTTATTTAGCGGCGACTACGATAAGGCGATGGCAGCGTACATCATCGCGAACGGCGCCGCCGCTTATGACCATGATGTCACGATTTTCCATACGTTTTGGGGATTAAACGCATTGCGAAAAGATGCGCATATTCCAATAAAAAAAGGGTTTTTGGAGAAAATGTTTGCCAAAATGATGCCGCACGGAGCGGACCGCATGGGGCTTTCCCGCATGAACTTTGGCGGCATCGGACTGAAATTAATGAAACACGTCATGAAAAAGCATAACGCAATGCCGCTGCCGCAATTAATTGAAATGGCCAAAGAGCAAGGAGTTAAGTTAGTCGCGTGTCAAATGACTGTTGATTTATTAGGGCTGAAACAAGAAGAATTGCTTGATGGCATCGAGTTTGCTGGAGTGGCGACATATTTGGCGGATGCGTCAGAAGGGAACATAAACTTATTCATTTAAAGGTGAAGCTAATGGCACAGACGGTAATGAATATCGCTTTATTCCTATTGCTTGCTTGGTTTATTGCAGCCCGCGCCATTCCGCCGCGTGGAGTGCGGATGATTACGACAGCAGAACTAAAGAAAGAATTAGAAAAACAAGATGTGCAGTATGTGGATGTACGTACTTCTGCGGAATTCCGCGCGAATCATATTCGCGGATTTAAAAACATTCCCCTTCATGAATTGCCAAAACGCGCGAACGAATTATCCAAAGAAAAAGAAGTGATAGTGATTTGCCAAAGCGGAATGCGAAGTACAAAAGCCAGCAGACTATTGAAGAAACTTGGATTCAAACACGTAACGAACGTAAAAGGCGGAATGAACGCTTGGTCATAAAAAAGGAGGGACCGTTGATGAAGCAATTAACAGCAAAAGAAGTGGAAAAACTTCTTCAAGAAGGAAAACAACTGAACATTATCGATGTTCGTGAAACGGATGAAGTGGCAGATGGAAAAATCCCTGGTGCGATTAATATTCCGTTAGGATTGCTCGAATTTCGCATGCATGAGCTTGATAAAAATAAGGAATATATCCTTGTTTGCCGTTCGGGAGGAAGAAGCGGGCGCGCAGCCCAGCTGCTCGAAAGTTATGGATATCATGTGATCAATATGACTGGCGGCATGTTGGAATGGGAAGGGCCTGTGGAATAAATAAAATGGCAAAAGGAGGCATGCAGCATGATTCGTGTTGACATGACCGTTGACGCAAAGGGGTTATCTTGTCCTATGCCAATTGTTAAAACAAAAAAAGCGATCAATGGCCTATAACCGGGACAAGTGCTTGAAGTACAGGCAACCGATAAAGCTTCAAAAGCCGATATCCAAGCATGGGCGGAAAGTACCGGCCATCAATATTTAGGAATTGATTGAAGAAGGAGACGTATTAAAACATTATATTCGTAAAGCAAATGACGATGAGACAAAAAACAATGCAGCATATCCTCATATGATTTCCAACGAACAGCTGGCAGAAAAAATAAAGGATGATTCGGTGGTCATTATAGATGTCCGCGAGCCAGCGGAGTATGCGTTCGGGCATATACCAGGTGCGATTTCGGTTCCGCTTGGAGAATTAGAAGACCATATCCATGAACTGCCGAAGGATAAAACGATTTATGTTGTTTGCCGTACTGGAACGCGCAGTGATTTAGCGGCACAAAAATTAACCGAAAAAGGATTTACGAACGTATGGAATGTCGTCCCAGGCATGTCCAAATGGGAAGGACCGCTCAATACAGCTCAATCATGATTGAGCGGTTTTTTTAAAAATAAAATATACTATATGGGGTATAAGGTGGTGGTGAAAGAAATGACGGTGCAAACATTAACCGAAAAAGTATTAAATGGATGTTAATTTTATAATTGTCATTTTTCTTATCAGCTTTATTGGTGGCATGGTTGGCATTGGCGGGTCGATTATTAAATACCCGATGCTGCTTTATCTTCCGCCGTTATTTGGGCTCGCTGCATTTAGCGCCCATGAAGTGTCGGGAATCAGTGCGGTTCAAGTGTTTTTTGCGATAATTGGCGGCGTTTGGGCGTATCGAAAAAGCGGTTATTTAAATAAAACATTAATTCTTTATATGGGGATCAGTATTTTGATCGCAGTTTTCTTGGCGGATTTGGTTCGAAAATGATGAGCGAAGGAACGATTAATGTCGTGTATGGTGTTCTTGCCGCGCTGGCTGCCGCCATGATGTTTGCTCCGAAAAAAGGCATTGACGATATTCCAATTGATCACCTGACCTTTAATAAATGGCTTGCCGCTGCATTAGCGCTTGTCATTGGGATTGGTTCCGGGATCGTTGGCGCAGCCGGCGCGTTTTTGCTAGTGTCTGTTATGCTTGTTGTGTTAAAAATCCCAACACGAATGACGATTGCCTCTTCGCTGGCGATTACGTTGATTTCATCCATCGGTTCGACATTAGGAAAAATCACGGCGGGCCAAGTTGCGCTTATTCCTGCCATCATCATGGTGATTGCCAGCTTAATTGCCTCTCCTTTAGGTGCAAAAACGGGGCAAAAAATGGACACCAAAATATTGCAAGTGATGTTGGCGTTTCTCATTTTAGCGACAGCTATAAAAATTTGGGTCGATATTTTATAACAGATCGTTTGATTTATAAGTATAGTTTGCTTCCAATCGCCCACACTAGTTGATGAAAATATCAAGAAGGAGTGGGCTTGGATGATAGAAGCATTGCGACGCATCAAAAAAAAGCTGGAACAATCGTTTGACCAGCCGGGCGCCTATGATTTGGAGCAATGTCTCCGCGAACTTGAGCAGTTAAAGGAGCAGGGGGGTAAACAACAAATGATGGAAGACGTCATTCGTGCTGTCACCCATGCGAAAAATGCGCAAGCACAGCTTGCCAATGCGGGCGATGAATCGGCAACAAACGCTTTTGCCGAAGCGTACCGGGCGCTTGATCAGGCGATTGAATCTTACAGCAATATAGATAATGATCCGGTGTGAGTTTTTGACTTGAGAAGAATAAATGTTTTCCTGAGGATAAGATAAGGGAGAAGTAAAAAAAGAAAACACGTCTCCAAAAAATTTGTCAAAAATTCGACAAAATTATTAAATGTTCTATTGAAGCGGCAACTGGTTTCTTGTAGAATGAAAATTGGGAAGAATCAAAATATTCAGGGAGGAACTTAGATGAAAGCACTTACATACCTAGGGCCAGGAAAAAAAGAATTAATGGAAAAACCAAAGCCAAAAATTGAAAAGGAAACCGATGCAATCGTCAAAATAATAAAAACAACGATTTGTGGAACGGATTTGCACATTCTTTCAGGAGATGTTCCTACTGTTGAAGAAGGGCGGATTTTAGGACACGAAGGCGTCGGAATTATTGAAGAAGTTGGTTCGGCCGTAAAGAATTTTAAAAAAGGCGACAGAGTGTTGATTTCTTGCATTACCTCTTGTGGAAAATGCGAAAATTGCAAGAAAGGGTTATACGCCCATTGCGAAGATGGCGGCTGGATCTTGGGCCACTTAATTGATGGAACTCAAGCAGAATATGTAAGAATTCCGCACGCAGACAACAGCCTTTATCCTATTCCGGAAGGCGTGGATGAAGAGACTCTTGTCATGCTTAGTGACATTCTTCCAACAGGATTTGAAATCGGCGTGTTGAACGGCAAAGTTCAGCCTGGACAAACCGTCGCCATTATCGGAGCTGGTCCCGTAGGTATGGCAGCGCTATTAACAGCCCAATTTTATTCACCAGCAGAGATCATTATGGTTGATTTAGACGATAACCGTTTAGAAGTTGCGAAAAAATTTGGCGCGACCCAAGTGGTGAATAGCGCTGATGGCAAGGCAGTGGAAAAAATTATGGAATTAACCGGCGGGAAAGGTGTAGACGTCGCGATGGAAGCCGTCGGAATTCCGGCAACATTTGATATTTGTCAAGAAATTGTCAAACCAGGTGGCTATATCGCCAATATCGGTGTTCATGGAAAAAGCGTGGAATTTCACATTGAAAAATTATGGATACGCAACATTACGTTGACAACCGGTCTTGTCAACACGACTTCTACGCCGATGTTATTAAAAACGGTGCAGTCGAAAAAATTGAAGCCGGAACAATTAATTACCCATCGTTTCGCCTTTTCAGACATTATGAAAGCGTATGAAGTATTTGGAAATGCAGCAAAAGAAAAAGCGTTAAAAGTCATTATTTCCAACAGTTAAATTTTCTTTTTCTATCAAACAGCCTGTATCCTTGATACAGGTCCTTTTTTTGTCCAGCCGCTCCTGAATGGCCTTCCGCGGATATTGTAGATTTTCCGATGATATGCTACTCTTTTCTTAGATGAACTTTCTTGGCCGGTGGCTTTTGCCATATGCATATTCGGATTGGGGAAGCGGTTGGAGTTTATGTTAGTTGATTTACTCAAGTGCAGCAATTATAATAGTAAGAAATGCGATTATTGACGAACTTGGAGGTAGCAATGGAACTTTTAGAAGTGTTTAAAGCCTTATCCAATGAAACGCGGCTGCAAATTTTACAGTGGTTGAAAAATCCTGAAATCCACTTTCCGAAGCCGCTGCATGGCGATATACACGAAGACGGTGTTTGCGTAAGTGACATTCATAAAAAAGTTGGTTTGTCGCAATCTACAGTCTCCCTTTATTTGTCTATGCTGCAAAACGCCGGATTGATAAGGGCAAAACGAGTGGGGCAATGGACTTACTATAAAAGGGATGAGGAGAATATCAAAAAAATGATTGAATTGTTATCTAGAGATTTATAGACCAAACTCTCGCTTGTGTTGTTTCGTGATAAAAACATTATTTTCACTTTTTTGGTCTTGAATCTCTATTATTTTTGTATTATTATATAGGTAATTCTAGATATTTAAAAATATATTATTTTTTCTCTTTTATATCGATAATTCTAGATATTTATAAAATTAAATTTTATGGATTGTATGGATGGAACCGGTTTGGCAAACATAAAGTTTATGAATGCTGTCCGCATTTCCGGTAATGAGGCAAAGGACGATATTCCATCATGGATGTCGAAAAGCAATGGAACTTGCGAAAATAGACGTTAATGTGGAGGAACAATGGATGATCCGATTCGAAAAGCATAAAGGATATTCACGCATGTTCAAAGAAAATCATCTCACTCTCGGGCTGTTCTTTCCGATAAAATCATACGAAGGCAGCGTTCCAGAGATAGCAAATAAAACTGGCAAAAAGAGCAGAGGAACTTAATTTTGCCGCATTGTTTGTCAGGGATGTTCCATTGCATGATCCTTATTTTGGAGATGTCGGGCAAATTTATGACCCTTGGGTCTATTTAGGGTATATAGCTGCCCATACTAAAACGATTGCATTGGGCACTGCAAGTATCATTCTTACTTTGCGCCATCCTTTGCATGTTGCTAAAGCCGCTGCTTCTGTCGATAAACTATCCGGTGAGCGTTTTTATCAATTTAAAATACGGCCATCGTCCTGTAGAAGAAGTGATGGAAGAATTAGGGGAAGAAGTGGTTCTGCACTTTCCGGCATTAACCGAGAAATCATTAAGGGAAGTGAAATATGAAGAACTCGTGCGATTCCGTTCTAACCTTGGGACCGGAATCGCCGGTTCTTAGCTGTTTATACCAGTCTTAGTGGAGTGAAATGAAGTTATGGCAGATCAAAAAATGCTGCAGGATGGTGAAAAACATTCAGAAGTTGCACATCTCAAAAAATGGCAGTTCGGTCGTGAAGCAAAGAAAGATGGAGTTGTTCAAGGCAAAAACTGGAGAAAGAAGCAGCTCAGTTATTTCACAGCATGCGTGAAAACCACCTATCCAATGATTGTTGGACTTTTATGTAACCGTTATCAATTTTGTGTGGCCGATATTGTTCCGGTCTTGCGATGAAAGGAAGGACGAGCAGTCACTATTTAGAGGAGGTGATGGCAGGCGCAAAAGTAACGTTGCTGCTCCCATGAACAATATTGACACGATGATAAAGTTGTTATACCAGTTATAGGAAATTATAAAAATAAAATCAATGAAAAGGAGAGAGAGCAAAGATGTTGCGTGACATCGATTTGCAATCCATCCAAGAGGTCAGAAATTATCTTGAAGAAGCGAAAGCAGCACAAAAAATCCTTGAAAAAATGACACAAAGCGAGATTGACAAGATTGTCGAAAGCATGGCAAATGCAGCGAGAGAAGAGGCTGGCCGTTTAGCAGCGATGGCAGTCGAAGAGACCGGCTTCGGGAATGTGGAAGATAAAACGTTGAAAAATTTGTTCGCAGCGAATGATGTTTACAACTCTATCAAAGATGTGAAAACAGTTGGGATTATTCGCCGTGATGAAGAAAACCGCGTTTGGGAAATTGCTCAACCTGTCGGGATTGTTGCAGGAATCATCCCATCTACCAACCCAACTTCAACAGTTATTTTTAAAGCATTGATCGCAGTTAAAGCAAGAAATGCCATTGTTTTCAGTCCGCACCCATCAGCAGCAAAATGTACAGCAGAAGCAGCAAGAATCATGCAAGAAGCAGCGGAGCGCGCCGGAGCGCCAAAAGGGTTGATTTCTTGCATCACACAACCGACAATGGCTGCAACAAACGAGTTAATGAAACATAAATTAACTGACGTCATTTTAGCAACAGGCGGCCCTGGTTTGGTGAAAGCAGCGTACAGTTCCGGAAAACCAGCATATGGCGTTGGGCCTGGAAACGTGCCAGTATATATCCATGAAAGTGCCAATATCGCCAAAGCTGTTCAATTAATCATCCAAAGCAAGACTTTTGACTATGGAACCATTTGCGCTTCTGAACAAGCTCTTTTAGTGGATGAGTCGATTAAAGAAAAAGTGGTTGCTGAGTTAAAACAACAAGGCGCTTACTTCTTGAATGAAGAAGAAAAACAAAAAGTAGCATCCATCATTATGGTTAACGGTTCATTAAATGCGAAGATCGTTGGAAAAGCGCCGCAAGTAATCGCGGAAATGGCTGGGATTGAGATTCCATCTGACGTGAAGTTGCTTGTGGCAGAAGAAACAGAAGTGGGGAAAGAATATCCATTCTCCATTGAAAAATTGTCTCCAATTCTAGCATTCTATATAGTGAAAGGGATGGAAGAAGCAAGCGAGCTTGCCCAAAAATTGCTTGAAGTGGGCGGACTCGGCCATACAGTTGGAATTCACGCTGAAGATGAAAAAGTGATCGAAGCGTACACCATCGATAAACCAGCCGGACGGATTGTTGTAAATGCTGGTACAACGTTTGGCGGAATTGGTGCAACAGTGAATGTTAAACCATCCTTGACACTTGGATGCGGTGCTATCGGTAACAACATTACATCAGACAACGTGACAGTAACTCATTTATTCAACATTAAACGCGTGGCATTTGGAGTCCGCGAGATGCCAAAAAAAGTTGAAGGCGCACAAAAAGAACCTGCATTAACTAAATAATAAGAATATATTCACAAACCCAGTGCCCAACTGGGTTTGTTATATTTTTAAGTAAGTTGTTGCTTCTGTAGGACAGATTTTGAAAAAGTTGAAACTGCCAGCATAACTGCCGCAGGGAGATAGGGATGAACGTGGAACGGAATGGGCAAGGTGTCAGCCTTCATATTGCAAAGTGGAAATCGGGATATTGATTGTAGTATCATGTGTCTTGATTATCCGGCATTTGCTGTGGAAATGAACAGGAGGGAAGAAAATGGAAAAAGTAAAAACCAATGCGATGCGTGTTCTTGATGAAAAAATGATTCCTTACCATGTCATTACGTATAACAGCGAAGATGGAAAGATTGACGGCATATCGGTTGCACAAAAAATTGGGAGAGACCCGCAATTAGTATATAAAACATTAGTCACGCAAGGGAAGAGCGGAAACATTTATGTGTTTGTCGTCCCTGTAGAATCGGAACTCGATTTGAAAAAAGCAGCGAAAATAACAGGAGAGAAAAATGTCGCGCTGGTGCCAATGAAAGATATCGAGAAATGGACGGGCTATCTTCGCGGCGGATGTTCCCCGATAGGTATGATCAAGCATTATCCGACCTTTATTGATTCCAGTGCATCGCAAATCGAGCATATCATCGTTAGCGGCGGCAAGGTCGGTTTGTTAATTGAATTAAAAGTGGAAGATTTACAACGCATCACAGAAGCGGTATTTTATGAAGTGGTAAAATAACCGTCTAAAATGACTGACCATTTGTTATTTTTCTGGGAAATCATCCTTTCTCTAAACAAAAGGAAGAGGAACCGGCAGTTTTTTCTTTGCGAAAACTTCTTCGCTGTTGATAATAAAAAACTCCCAGCTCTTCACGAAATGAAGGCGGGAGCGGTTCGTTATTGCAGCATATCGTGATTAATGTTTTGTGCCAAATACGGAAGAATACAATTTATAGCCGCCATCTAGATTTTTCGCGCGGAATCCGTTGTCATGCAAAATTCGTGTCGCTAAATATCCGCGCAAGCCGACTTGGCACGTTACGTAAATGGTTTTGTCTTTCGGAAGTTCTGCTAAACGTTCGCGCAGTTCATCAAGCGGAATATTGATAGCGCCAGGAATCGTTCCGCGTTCAACTTCTTTTGGCGTGCGAACGTCAATGAGCATGCCGCCGTTTGCGACGATTCCATCAATTTCATGCCATTGTACCGTTTCCACCATGCCGTCAAGAATGTTTGAAGCGGCGTAGCCTGCCATATTCACCGGGTCTTTTGCAGAAGAAAACGGCGGTGCATAGGCAAGCTCTAAATCAGGCAAATCCCGGACCGTTAGGCCGCCTTTGATAGCTGTAGCGATAACGTCAATACGCTTGTCGACGCCGTCTTTTCCAACGGCTTGTGCACCATAGATTTTGCCTGTTTCTTTGTCAAAAATCAATTTCAATGTCATTTGTGCTGCATTTGGATAATAGCTCGCATGGCTCATCGGATGAACATGGACAACTTCGTATGGAATGCCCAGCTGTTTTAAAGTTTTTTCATTATTTCCTGTTGTGGCAACCGTTAATTCAAAAATTTTTACGATGGCGGTTCCTAATGTGCCGTTGTATTTCACATCGAGTCCGTGAATATGGTCGGCTACAAGGCGGCCTTGGCGGTTCGCCGGCCATGCAAGAGGAACGAACGTCGCAAAACCGTGGATGTAGTTTTTTACTTCAATCGCGTCGCCGATGGCGTAAATGTCCGGATCCGATGTTTGCAAATATTCATTGACTTTAATGGTGCCGCGCACACCAAGCTCCAGTCCGGCGTTTTTTGCTAATTGGCTTTCTGGCTGCACTCCGATGGCTAAAATAATCAGATCAGTTTCAAGCGTACGGCCGCTGTTTAGAATTATACGCCGGCCGTTGTTTTCGAAAGCTTTCACACCATCTTCCAAAATTAAATTAACGCCATTTTCGCGCATATGAGCATGAACGATCGCTGCCATCTCATAGTCCATCGGCGCCAACAATTGATTTGCCATTTCAACAAGCGTTACGTTAACTCCGCGTTTGACTAAGTTTTCTGCCATCTCAACACCGATAAATCCCCCGCCGATGACTACGGCGTTTTTTGTTTTTTTGTGATCAACATATGCTTTTATTTTATCTGTATCAGATAGATTGCGAAGCGTAAATAGCGAGTCGATTTCATGAATTCCGGGAATTGGAGGCACCATTGGCTTTGCGCCAGGTGACAAAATTAATGTATCATATGTTTCTTCGTATTCCTCGCCAGTGCGGAGGTTTTTTACTGTAACAGTTTTGCGGTCACGATGAATCGCTGTGACTTCGCTTAAATTGCGAACATCGATGCGAAAACGCTTTGCCATCCCTTCCATTGTTTGGACTAACAGTTTGTTTCTGTCCGTGATGACTTCACCGATATAATACGGCAGGCCGCAGTTAGCAAACGAAATGTGTTCGCCTCTCTCAAACATAATAATTTGGTATTTTTCGCTTAACCGTCGCAGCCGGGCTGCTGCGGTGGCTCCCCCTGCTACCCCGCCGACAATCACAATTTTTCGCATAAAGATTCCCCTCCATATGATTTTAATAATATACCCTATACGGTATATTAAGAGGGAGCATTACTTTTGTCAATGATGTTCACATTTATTTCATAGTTAATACCGGAGATTATAAACGTATGTTTATGGAAGGTGAGGATGGAGATGGTCACAAAGTCTATTAAGTTTGAAGGGGAAGTGGCATTTTCAGCGGTTGAACCAGAAGCATTTAGGCGGGAAGGTTCACATTCTGCCTGTTGACTTTATGCTTTGTTGTAACTATAATAGTTACAAGAGGAGGAAGTTTATGAAAATAAGCAGTCGTTTTACTGTTGCTGTCCACATTTTAGCTTTGCTGGCATTAGAAAAAAACGCGCATTGCACATCGGAATGGATTGCTGGAAGCGTTAATACGAATCCGGTCGTTGTCCGGCGTGTGATAGGGCAGCTAAAAAAGGCAGGATTTGTTCAAGTCCGTCCGGGGACAGGAGGCGCGTTTCTTACGAAAGATACGCAAGAGATTACCCTGCTTGATATTTATCGGGCAGTCGAAGTAGTTGAAGAAGGAGAGTTGTTTCAAATTCATGAACATCCTAACCCGCAATGTCCGGTAGGAGCAAATATCCAAGCCGTTCTTGAAGTCATTCTCCATCGGGCGCAAGCGGCAATGGAAAACGTTTTGCAGGAGATCCGCCTGCATGATATTGTGACGACATTAGCGCAAAAAATCGAAGCGAATCGTACGTAATTTTTTTTTAAACTAGTTGTAACTATAATTGTTACAACTGCGTTTCCTCCTCAAATTATAAAAAAGGGCGATTTTTGGCAAACATTGTTTTGTTTGTGCTACTGGCATGATCGGTCAGCACAGTTTGGCGGAAACTTTATCAAGAGAACTGAAGCAGCAATGATTGTCCGCGATCCGCCGCGTTGGAATAAAAACTGAACGTTAGCATTCCGTTGCTGGAAATCTTTTGGACCTAAATAAAGTTGTTTAAGCGGTTTGCGGTCATGATGTCACCGTTTGTGCGTTTGCTCCGGAGGCAATAGTGTGAAACAGCTGGGGAGCGGGCCGCTTTATTACAGCCGGCGGAGCTGGCAGCTTGAAAGCTGCCCCGGGAGTTCCGCATATGTGTCTTTCTTGGTTTTATTAATCTGATTGCATAAAAAATAAAAAGAATGGAATGGGATAATGTTAGTTCAGCGGAGCGGAGGAGAGCGAATAAGAACATATCGGGTGGATACAAACCGGCTGAAAGTGGATGAAAGCGAAAGCCGGATGTTAACGGAAGGCTTTGCGGCAGCCATCATTGCGAAGCCGGAAATCCACGCTTCAGCCGGATATATTAAAAGTGGAGGTTATCCTTATGGACAATATCATTCATCCTCAAACAGCGATTGGACATGTTCATCTTATCATATCTAATTTGGAACGATCGCTTCGTTTCTACACAGAAATCATTGGATTCCGCATATTAAGGAAAAACCAATACGAAGCGGTGTTAACAGCAGACGGGGCTACCCCGCTAGTGGTGCTTGAAGAAAAAACGGATGCGGTGCCGAAGCCGCCGCGGACGACAGGGCTTTATCATTTCGCGATTTTAGTTCCGGACAGAAAAAGCCTCGCACAGTCTTTGTTTCATTTATTACAGACTGGCTATCCGTTGCAAGGGGCATCCGATCATTTGTTCAGCGAAGCGGTTTATTTAGCTGACCCAGACGGAAACGGAATTGAAATATATGCCGACCGGCCGCGCGAAAAGTGGGAGAAAACAGAAAATGGGGAGTATAAAGGAGTAACAGAACCGTTAAATGTCAGTGACCTGTTCGCCCAACCAGGAATAGAGGCATGGTCGGGTCTTCCGCCGAAAACGCGCATCGGCCATATCCATCTTCATGTGGGAGATATCGCAAAAGCATATGATTTCTACGTAAGAGCATTAGGTTTTGAAGCAACGATCCGCATGGGGACGCACGCTTTGTTCGTTTCCGCAGGCGGCTATCATCATCATATCGGCCTCAACACATGGGCGGGAGTCGGGGCGCCGCCACCGCCAACGAACGCCGTGGGGCTACGCGTGTTTTCTATTTTGCTTCTTGATGAGGAAGAACGGGAGAAGGTAGCGGAACGGCTGCAATATATCGGTGCATCGGTGCGGCGGAACGAAAATAGCATATGGACGAGCGATCCGTTTGGCAACGAAATCGAGCTGGCCATTCAACAATAGCTTGATATGCTTTTTCTATGAAAACAGATTGGAGAAAGTTCAAAAGAGAGTGTTCGCCGGTTAGCGGTGCAAACACTCTCTTTGTATATATTTTGCTAATTTTTCCGGTTTTTGTGAACCGAGATATAAACCGTCTCCGTCCGTCAGCTCGATCCATATTCCTTTCTTTCCTTTCATGGTGTAAGCTCGTCCTTTTTTCAAGCTCCAGCGAATTCCCCAGCCGCCGTAGGACATAGGCTGATAAGGCTGGACTTGAACGTTTTTTATTTGTTGATACGGAATAAAGCGGGAGCGGAATGGGAAAAAACGAATGACAAGCCCTTCTTTTTCCGTTTTTGTGACGAGTTTCAGCGACAAAAAGAAAAGCGGAAAACAAATGCCAAACAGCAGAAACAAGAGCCACATTTCTGTATTGCTGGCCGGTTTCGTGCCAAATGGGATCCCAAATATGATTTGCTGGATAAATCCGTACCATATCACAGCAGAGATAATAAGGACAAGCATATTCGCATACCAAGGCGGGCGCTGCACTTCACGCATGGCGGTTGCTCCTCCTTTCTTGCCATTTCTATTTATATATTCATATTCTTCAAAAACGTAAAAACTCCTTTTATTTGTCGGCAGCAGCCGGAAATGTTACAATAATGGCGAATAATGAGGATAAAAAGTTTTCAAGGGTTCCGTGGCTGTTTAGCAGCCAGTCTGCGACCGAGAGAAAACGCGCGGCATTGCCGCGTACACGGGAGGGACAAAAGCCCGGGAGGATATCGGTTCGATATTGCTTTCGGCTTTTTTATTTTTGGAAAAAAGGAGTGATGGACATGGCGTGGGTATATTTAATCATTGCCGGCATTTTCGAAGTCGTGTGGGCGGTTGCGCTAAAATATACGATGGGGTTTACGCGGCTTGTGCCATCTGTTATTACAATCGGCGGAATGATCGCCAGCTTTTATTTTTTATCGATGGCGACGAAAGTGCTGCCAATCGGCACCGCCTATGCGGTATGGACGGGAATCGGAGCGGTGGGGGCGGTCATCATCGGCATGCTCTTTTTAAATGAGCCGGTCAATGCGCCGAGGATTATCTTTTTATCATTTATTCTTGTCGGGATCGTCGGGTTGAAGTTTGCGTCCGGGCAGTAAAAAAAGCAGGGGAGCGCCCTGCTTTTTATTTATTCATTTCTAACAGGAAGTGAAACATGCCAATTCTCGTTTAGATAAGGTACAATTACCGTTTTTAACTTTTCACGTTGACTTGCAATTCCGTCTTTTGTTACAAACGTTTTGCTGATCGGGATGGTTTTTGTAGCCATCGTGCTTTTATTTATATTAACTGGAGTTAAGGCGAAAGCCGAGGAAAAAAGGTTCAATGGTTGCACATAAAAAAAGACTGCTGGCGAATGCAGCAGTCTCGGTTATTTTTCAAAATCATATTCTCGTTTTGCTTTGCGCCCCCGGACGGAATAGCGCTCGTACCATTGCTGTTTTCCTTTTTCTTGGGCAATTTTGTGCGCTGCATTTTCCTTCCATTGTTGAATCGCTGCAAGAGAGTCCCAGTATGAAACGGTGATGCCGGCAATAAGCATGCGCAGCTCGATCGTTAGCACAGGACCGATGGCAGGGGAGGCGATGCGCATAAATAAAAAAGAGGCTCCCCATAAAGCCGCAAGCAGAAAAAGTGCAGTGATCTTTTTTGTGTTCATCTTCGTCTCTCCCAAGTAAATTTTTTCTAAATGATATCATCATTTTTTATTGATAGATGATGGAGGATCATATGGACAGCGCTTATTTTATAAAAGAGCAATTTTTTATTGACAACGTATAGGAAAGTTGACTATCATAAAAATGTAGAAATAAATACGCGGTTTCTGTGTTAAAGGGGAGTAGCTTTAACAACAAAGTCGTCAGTTCAGGGTCACCCCCCTCGGCTTTGTTGGCAACGGAAACGTTGTTAGCGAGACCTTTACCAATATTGGTAAAGGTCTGTTGTTATTGAAAGACCTTTACCAATCGGTAAAGGTCTTTTTATTTTCGCAAAGAAAGGAGGACGGTTGGAGAGAATAAAAAGGAGATGCAATAGGATAAGGAGGGATATGATGAAGAGAATATGGAAACGACTGCGTTTTGTCATTAAAATTCGCCGGTTTTTCCCATTTTTAATAGAATTTTTCCGTTCGCAAGAAGTGTCGATGCTGAAAAAAACGCTTGTGATTTTACTTTTAGCGAGCTATGCCGCGTTTCCATTTGACATCATTCCCGATTGGCTTGGATTGTTTGGCGTCATCGATGATGTGGCCGTGCTATTGTTTATTCTTCAACAAATAGTGAAAATGGCGCCTTCCCGTTTGAAAAATAAATATGGCCTTTAAAAGGAGGAACGGTAAATGGAATTATTTTCAATGGAATTTTTATCTGCACTTTTATCGATTGTCATTATCGACCTTGTATTAGCTGGCGATAACGCCATTGTCATTGGTTTGGCGGCGCGGAATTTGCCGAAGCATCAACAGAAAAAAGCAGTCATTTGGGGAACAGTCGGGGCAGTTGTGATCCGCGCGCTTGCGACCTTGTTTGTCGTATGGCTATTAAAAGTTCCTGGATTGCTGCTTGTCGGGGGCATATTGCTTGTTTGGATCGCCTATAAGCTTCTTGTGGAGGAAAAAGGCCATGATGTCGAAGCAGGAGGAAGCTTATGGGAGGCAATCCGTACAATTATTATCGCTGATGCGCTCATGGGGTTGGATAATGTGCTGGCGGTGGCGGGAGCCGCGCACGGAAGCTTCTTATTAGTTATATTAGGGTTGTTAATTTCTGTGCCTATTATGGTATGGGGAAGCACGTTAATTTTGAAATGGATCGAGCGTTTTCCAATTATTATTACAATCGGAGCGGGAGTGCTAGCATGGACGGCTTCGAAAATGATTGTCGATGAGCCGTTTTTAGATCAATACTTCGCCAATCCGCTTGTGAAATACGGATTTGAAATTCTTGTCATTGCCGGGGTGATTGCCGCCGGCACGTTGAAAAAAAAGAAGGGTAGAAACAAATTAGAAACAAAAGCCGCCAACGGATGATTGGCGGCTTTTGTTTATAACTCATCAAATCCGTTATCAATATTGACTTTTGTATATTGCCGTGATTTTTGTTCAAAGAAATCTGATTTGCCAAGATCGACTTCTTCATACGCTTTAATCCAGCGCAATGGGTTTGTCCGATAGCCGGCAAACGGACGTTCAAAACCAAGCTGATGTGCGCGGACGTTAGCGTAAAACTTAATGTAGGCGCTCAAATCGTGCATATCAATGCCATCGATATCGTTGCCGATAATGTAATTGGCCCATTCGATTTCCAGCTCCGCCGCTTTGGTGAACGTTGCCTGCACAAATTCAGCAAGTTCCGGTGTATTGTATTCCGGGTATTCGCTTAACACTTCTTTGAAAATTTTTGCAAATAAGTCAACATGGATATGTTCGTCCCTGTTGATGTAATTAATCATCGTGCTTGTTGCGACCATTTTTTGATTGCGCGCTAAATTATAAAAGAAAGCGAAGCCCGAGTAGAAGAACAAACCTTCTAAAATGACATCATACACAATTGATTTTAGCAAATTTTCGACATTTGGATTTTCAGCAAATGCTTTATAACCGTTGGTGACAAAGTCATTTCGCTTCCGCAAAATCGGTTCGTTCCGCCAAAACTCAAACACTTCGTCCTGCTTGCTTTTTGTCACGAGGCTGGAAAGCACGTAAGAATATGAATGGTTATGAATGACTTCTTGTTGTGCGAGCATAATCATCAGCGCGTTAATGCTTGAATCAGTAATATAATCGGCGACTCGGCCGGCGTAGTCCGTTTGAATGCTGTCAAGCAGCGCTAAAAGCCCAATGATTTTCAAAAATGTGTCTTGTTCGCGTCCGGTTAACAGCGGAAATTGTTTAACGTCTTGCGACATATTGATTTCAAACGGTGTCCAAAAGTTGGCCAGCATTCGTTTATATTTCGCGTAAGCCCAAGGATAGGCGATATCATCCCAATTCAGGACGTTGGAGCTTTTGCCGTTGATAATTCTTGTAGAACGGTTCGGTGCTTCCGGATCCATAATGACTCGTTTCGTTAATGGATGTGCCATATTTCTTCCCCCCCTGTCATTAACTTGCGCATGATTCACATTCATCGATAATGCTGGAAGTTGAGCGGACGTAATACGTTGTTTTTAATCCTGCCTTCCATGCGGTAAGATGAAGATCCAACAGCTCTTTTGCTTTGATCGTATTCATGACATAGAAATTAAATGAAATCGCTTGGTCGATATGGCGTTGGCGCACCGTGTTTTGTTTTATGCTCCAGTGCTGATCGATATGGTACGCCGATTTATAATACCACGTTGTTTCGGCATTAAGATCAGGCACCGTAACTGGAATTTTGTAATCTTTCTTTTCTTCTGCGTACACTTTTAAAAAGATTGGGTCGATGCTGGCGGTGCTTCCGGCGATAATGGATGTTGAAGCATTTGGCGCAATTGCCATCAAATAGCCGTTGCGCATGCCATATTTAGCAACTTGCTTTTTCAGCGTGTCCCAGTCGGCATTGTCATTGTGGCGGTACCCGCGTTTCTCAAAATAAGCGCCCGTCTGCCAGTCGGAACCTGGAAATGCCGGATAGCTTCCTTTTTCCTTTGCGAGCTCCATGCTAGATCGGATGGCCAAGTAAGCAATTTTTTCATACAGCTTGTCCGCGTATTCCACCGCTTCAGCCGATTCCCAGCGAATTCCTTTTAACGCAAGTAAATGATGCCAGCCAAACGTGCCAAGCCCTACGGAGCGGTATTTTTGATTGGTAAGCTGCGCTTGTAATACTGGGATATGATTTAAGTCAATCACATTATCGAGCATGCGCATTTGAATCGGGATAAGCCGTTCGAGTACATCGTCAGTAACAGCGCGGGCAAGATTGATGGAAGACAAATTGCAAACGACAAAATCGCCCGGGATTTTTTCAATGATGATCTTTCCGTCTTTCGTATATTGTTTTTCAACGATGGTCGGGCTTTGGTTTTGCGCGATTTCTGTACAAAGATTGCTGCAATAAATCATGCCGAGATGGGCGTTCGGATTTTTTCGGTTCACTTCATCCCGGTAAAACATAAACGGTGTGCCCGATTCTAATTGGCTGCGCATAATGCTTTTCATGATTTCAATTGCTGGCACTTTTTCTTTCGAAAGGCGCTCTTCTTGAACGCATTGCCAATATTTTTCACGAAAGCTTCCTCTTCCTTTTTCCTCATCATAAAAATCTTCCAAACTAAATCCCATCACTTTGCGAACTTCATGCGGGTCAAACAAATACCAGTCGCCGCGCTTTTCGACTTGCTCCATGAATAAATCAGGAATGCAGACGCCAGTAAATAAATCGTGCGTTCGCATCCGCTCATCGCCGTTGTTTAATTTCGCATCCAAAAAAGCAAAAATGTCTTTGTGCCAAACGTCTAAATAGACGGAAATCGCTCCTTTTCGCTGCCCTAATTGGTCAACGCTGACAGCGGTGTTATTGAGTTGCTTCATCCATGGAATAACGCCGGACGACACACCTTTAAAGCCTTTAATGTCGCTGCCACGGCTTCTGATTTTGCCGAGATAGACGCCGATTCCCCCGCCGGATTTGGAAAGGTTGGCGATGTCGGTGTTGCTGTCGTAAATCCCTTGCAAGCTGTCATCGACAGTGTCGATAAAGCAGCTTGACAGTTGTCCGTAACTTTTTCCGGCATTTGCTAGCGTCGGGGTAGCGACGGTCATGTACAAGTTGCTTAATGCCCAGTACGCTTCCTGGATGAGGGCAAAACGGCGATGTTTCGGCTCTTTTGCCATTAATGTCATTGCGATGATAAGGAAGCGTTCCTGCGGCAGCTCGTATAAGTTGCGATGGTAGTCGCGGGCAAGGTAACGGTCCGCAAGTGTGCGAAGCCCGATATATGTAAACAGCTTATCTTTATCCGGATCAATGAGCTTTTCCAGTTCATCGATTTCCTCTTTTGAGTAATCATTCAAAAGAGAGGAACTGTACACACCTTTAGAAACAAGTGCTGTTATTAATGCATACAAGCTGCCGTAGCGTTGTTTTGCCTCATATCCGCGTTGTTTGGCCGCTTCTTTGTATAACTTTTGTAAATAGATGCGGGCACAGACAAACGTCCATTCTGGTTCTGTTTCACTAATATAGGAAAGGCCTTCAAGGATTAAGTAATTCGTGATTTGTTCCGTAGAAAGCGTATCTTTGCTTTCGATAATGCGGATGATGCGCTCCATATAGTCGTCGGTCTGTAGATGCGGATAGTCTTTTGTTATATTGCGGATAAATGAAATAAGACGTTCGCGAGAAAACGGTTCAGTTTGCCCGTTTTCTAGCGTAATAATGGTGGTTTTTGTATTCAATTTCATTGTTTTTTCCTCCTTGTTTCCATAGTTTCCATAAAAAAAATCCACTCGGATCGAGTGGATGAAACGACAGCATAAAAAGGGTGCAAAAAGCCCTTTTAAACCATCGTTTCATCTTCTCGATCCCCGGAGAACATGAAACGCAAACAAGCAAGGCAGGTCTCCTGACTCGTGTTTCATCCTACTTTGGATCCTTCCCGTATGTGCGCCCGAGCGAGCTTTCACATACAGTGGATGTTCCATTTCGTCCACACATACAGTTGCGGGGGCAGTTCTGGATTCTCACCAGATTCCCTATTAAGTCCGGATGGACACCATTGCTTGCGGTTTATACTATATTTAGTTGTGTTTTTTAGGAACAAACACAATATATAGTATTTTGCTGCTGGTACAATCATATAATAAAACGTCGGCAAATTCAACTGTTTTTTTAAAAGCCGTTTAGAGGCGGAAGTTGACAGGCTCATTATCAACCAATGTTTGTCCCAAAAAAATTATTCTTTAAATTCTTCAGAATAGTTAATATAATTATTCATATAGTGAATTTGAAGAAACAACAAAGGAGGAGAAGGCGTGAAAGGATTAAAATCAATCTTGCTTTGGGGGCTTGTTTCTGCACTCGGGGCAGTAGGATTTGCAATCATCGCATTAAGCCGTGGCGAGACGGTGAATGCGATTTGGCTAATTGTCGCTGCTGTATGCACATATGCCGTAGCGTATCGCTTTTATAGTAAATTTATTGCCCGAAAAGTGTTTGAACTTGACGACAACCGCAAAACGCCTGCAGAAGTGTTTAATGATGGAAAAGATTATGTGCCGACAAACAAATGGGTTTTATTCGGCCATCACTTTGCGGCAATCGCCGGCGCCGGGCCGCTTGTCGGACCGATTTTAGCGGCGCAAATGGGATATTTGCCGGGAACGCTTTGGATTATTATTGGCGTTGTTTTAGGAGGAGCGGTCCAAGATTTTATTATTTTATTCGCATCGATGCGGCGCAACGGTAAATCGCTTGGCGAAATGGTGAAGGAAGAAATTGGCCCGGTTACAGGATTTATTGCTTCTCTTGGCATTTTAGGAATCATGATTATTTTATTAGCTGTTTTAGCGTTGGTTGTAGTGAAAGCGCTTGTAGGAAGCCCGTGGGGAATGTTTACGATTGCCGCAACGATTCCGATTGCGATTTTGATGGGAATTTATATGCGCTTTATTCGTCCCGGGCGCGTTGCGGAAGCATCTTTAATCGGGTTTGTGCTCCTGATTGTTTCTTTAGTTGCTGGCCAGCATGTCGCTGAACATCCGACGCTGGCGGAAATATTTACATTAAAAGGCGAAACGATTGCGATTTTGATGATTATTTACGGGTTTGTCGCTTCGGCACTGCCGGTATGGCTATTGCTCGCGCCGCGCGACTATTTGAGCACGTTTTTAAAAATCGGAACGATTGTTGGTTTAGCATTAGGAATTTTAGTAGTTGCTCCTGATTTGCAAATGCCAGCGCTGACGAAATTTGTCGATGGTACTGGCCCGGTGTTTGCTGGTGACTTATTCCCGTTTCTGTTTATAACGATTGCCTGCGGCGCGGTGTCAGGATTCCATGCGCTTGTTTCATCTGGCACAACTCCGAAAATGATTGAAATAGAAAGCCACGCTCGTCCAATCGGGTATGGAGCAATGCTAATGGAATCGTTCGTAGCGGTTATGGCGCTTATCGCTGCGTGTGTGTTAACTCCTGGAACATATTTTGCGATTAACAGCCCGGCTGCGGTGATTGGGCAAGATGTGGTGCAAGCGGCAAAAGTCGTGTCTTCGTGGGGATTCACTGTGACGCCTGACATGCTTACAGAACTTGCTAAAGATGTCGGCGAGCAAACGATTTTATCGCGGACTGGCGGAGCGCCGACATTGGCGATCGGAATGGCTGTCATTCTTTCCAATGTGATCGGCGGAAAAGCATTAATGGCGTTTTGGTATCATTTTGCGATTTTGTTTGAAGCGCTCTTTATTTTAACGACAATTGACGCAGGTACGCGCGTTGGGCGCTTTATGATTCAAGATATTCTCGGCCATTTCTATAAGCCGCTTGGAAAAACAGATTCGTTAGTTTCTAATATTATTGCGACAACATTATGTGTATTGGCTTGGGGGTATTTCTTATATCAAGGGGTAGTCGACCCTCTTGGCGGCATTAATACGTTGTGGCCGCTTTTCGGCATTGCCAACCAAATGCTCGCGGGAATTGCGTTATTATTCGGTACGACGGTGCTGTTCAAAATGGGCAAAAAAGCTTATGTTTGGGTGACGTTGATTCCAACGACATGGCTTTTAGTCGTAACAATGACGGCCGGGTTCCAAAAGCTGTTCCACAGCGATCCGAAAGTCGGTTTTCTGTCCCATGCCAAAATGTTTAAAAATGAATTAAATCAAGGAAACATATTGGCACCGGCAACCAATGAAGCGCAAATGCGGCAAATTATTATGAACGACTATATTGATGCAACACTATGCGCCATTTTCATGCTTGTCGTGATCGCGATGTTGATTTCATGCATCAATATGTGGGTGAAAGTATTGCAAAATAAACACGTGCCGTTAAAAGAATCTCCTTACATTCCAAGAGACGGAGGAAATGAGGTTAAACATTATGCGTAAGTGGGTTCAAACGATATTGGCTTATCGTAAGCAGTTTCTTGATTTGCTTGTCGGAGTTCCGAATTACGAGAAATATGTTGAGCATATGAAAACACACCATCCGGGAGAGCCGATCAAATCAAGAAAAGAGTTTTTCTGCGAAGTGCAGGAAGCGCGTTATAACGGCAAAGGCGGAAAAGTGTCACGGTGTTGCTAACGATGGAAGGGGGAATATGTTCCCCTTTTTCCTTTTTTATGATATGGCCATTACATGGAATTCATCATATCCATTTTGTTTTAAGGATAAGGGGGATACATCAATGCGCATACTTGTTATTGGTGCGGGAGCAGTCGGCGGTTATTTCGGCGGCCGATTGTTGGAAAAAGGAGTGGATGTGACATTTCTCGTCCGCGAGCGAAGAAAAAAGCAGCTGCAAGAACGGGGGCTTGTGATTCATAGCGTCCACGGAGATGCGGTGTTAAAGCCAAAACTGCTTGTGACGGGAGAAAAAGCAGATCCGTTTGATGTCATTATTTTTTCAAATAAAGCGTATCATTTGCCAGAAGCGATTCGCGACGCGAAACCGTATGCGGGAGCAAAAACGATCATTTTACCGCTGTTAAACGGCATGGCACACATGAATATGCTTTGGAATGAGTTCGGAAAGGAAAACGTATTAGGAGGGCTTTGTTTTATTGAAACAACGCTGAATGAGCATGGAGAAATCGTGCAGACAAGCGCTTCCCATGACGCTCGCTTTGGGGAGTGGTCCGGGGAGCGGACGGAGCGCATTGTGGCGTTGGAACAACTGTTTTCCGGCTGCAACGCCCGTTTTCGCTCAAGTGAAAAGATTGTCACTGATATGTGGAATAAATATTTATTTATCACAGCAATGTCAGGGGTGACGACGCTGTTTCGCGCGCCGGTTGGCCCGATTCGTTCAGGAAAGTACGGACAGGAAATTATTTACGGATTGTTAAAAGAAATCGCAGCAGTAATGCGGGCGCATGGCGCACCGATTGCGGATGATATCGAGGAACAACAGCTTGCACAATTCAACAGGATAGAAGCGGCGATGAAATCGTCGATGCAGCGTGATATGGAAAAAAGGCAGCTTATTGAAGCGGACCATTTGCAAGGCTATTTGCTTTCATTAGCAGAACAATACAATATCGCAACGCCGCTGTTAAAAATGGTGTACCATAATTTAAAAATTTATGAAGCGAACCGTTCGTAAAAAGTAGAACAGAGCAGCCTTTAACATATGCTGAAAAGAAGGCTGCCTTCTTTTATGCAAAAAGGATTGTATATTGTCCCTATGTAGTGTACAGTTAATAGTGAAAACGTATGCACAAAAGAGGAGGATACAGCCTTGAAGAAAGCTTGGTGGAAAGAGGGAGTCGCATATCAAATTTATCCGAGAAGCTTCATGGATTCCAATGGAGACGGAATTGGCGATCTTCGCGGAATTATCGGGAAACTTGATTATTTAAAAGATCTTGGCATTGATATTATATGGATTTGCCCGGTTTACAAGTCGCCGAATGCCGATAACGGATATGATATTAGCGACTATCACGCGATCATGGAAGAGTTTGGAACAATGGAAGACTTTGATTTGCTGCTGGAAGAAGTTCATCGGCGCGGTATGAAATTGATTTTAGATTTAGTCATTAATCATACAAGTGATGAACATCCATGGTTTATTGAATCGCGTTCATCGCGGGATAACCCGAAACGGGATTGGTACATTTGGCGCGATGGCAAAAACGGAAAAGAGCCGAACAATTGGGAAAGCATTTTTGGTGGATCGGCGTGGGAATATGATCCGAAAACAGACCAATACTACTTGCATATATTTGATGTGAAGCAGCCGGATTTAAATTGGGAAAACGAAGAAGTGCGCCGCGCATTGTATAAAATGATTAATTGGTGGCTGGATAAAGGGATTGACGGTTTCCGTGTCGATGCAATTTCTCATATCAAGAAAAAGCCGGGATTGCCGGATTTGCCGAATCCGAAAGGACTTGACTATGTTCCTTCGTTTGCCGGCCATATGAACCAAGAGGGAATTATGGACTATTTAAGAGAGCTTAAAATGCAAACGTTTGCACACTATGATATTATGACGGTTGGCGAAGCAAACGGTGTTACGATCGAAGACGCGGAAGCATGGGTCGGCGAAGAAAACGGAATCTTCAATATGATTTTCCAGTTTGAACATTTAGGGCTTTGGCAAAAAGAAACAAACGGTGGGGTGGATGTGCGTCAATTAAAACGCACGTTGACAAAATGGCAAAAAGGCTTGGAAAACCGCGGCTGGAACGCGTTATTTTTGGAAAATCACGATCAGCCCCGTTCTGTTTCAATATGGGGAAATGATAAGGAATACCTTACTGAAAGTGCCAAGGCGCTCGGCGTGATGTACTTTTTCATGCAAGGAACTCCTTTCATTTATCAAGGACAAGAAATCGGCATGACAAACGTCCGCTTTCCGGATATCGATGATTATAAAGATGTTGCGGTTAAAAAGATGTATCAGCTGGAGCGGGAAAAAGGGCGTTCGCATGAAGAAGTGATGGAAGTTATTTGGAAAACAGGACGCGACAATTCGCGAACCCCGATGCAATGGTCCGCCGCGCCAAACGCTGGATTTACGACAGGAACGCCGTGGATAAAAGTGAATGAAAACTATAAGACCATTAACGTCGAGGCGCAATTGCGCGACCCGAATTCCGTCCTTCAGTTTTACAAAAAAATGATTCGGCTTCGCAAAGAAAACGAAGTGTTCGTTTACGGAACGTATGATTTGCTTTTGGAAAAGCATCCGGCGATTTACGCATATACAAGAACGCTCGGAGACGAAAAAGCGGTGATTATTGTCAATTTAAGTGCCAAACCAGCTATGTACCGTTATGATGGCCTTCGTTTAAATTCAGATAACTTAGTGCTGCAAAACTATGATGTTAAACCGCATAAAAACGCGACGCGCTTTAAGCTAAAACCTTATGAAGCGCGCGTATATTTATGGAATTAGGGAAAAGCCGCCGTTTTCTTTTCGGCGGCTTTATTTGCTTTAGTGGGAAACGGGCTTGTTATAAGGATAACCAGAGAATAAAGGCGGAGCAGCAAGCTAAAATATTGCGAATTAATTGGGAATTTGTCCTAACCGTTTTAATGTACTATAGACTGCTGACTCGAACTCGATGAAACCCAAGTACGAAGCAACATCTTGGAACGGGAAGATTTGCGAAGCCCAAAATCCGCCGATGCCGTTCTTACGGTCGATCCAGTAGAACAGGTTGGCCAGTCCAGACCACATCAACTGGCCTGCCGGGCGCCCTGTAGGGGTTGGCTCTTCGTTTACTTGGAATGTATAAGACCACGACTTTTGCACGCCAGGGTAGAACTCACCGTCATTCGCCAGCGATGGATCGGACGAGATCCAGCCGCCGCTCTTCAATTCGCCAAGCCCGTTCTGAGCCATTTTCGCGACCGTTTCTGGTTTAAGCACACCTGCACCGTCATTAAGGATCATCCGGATGAACTTCATATATTCGCCAATGCTGGCATACAAACCGTGCCCTCCCATGTCCATTTCAGGAGATTGCGGCAGGATGAGATCAGGCAGTGGCGTGATATTGCCATCTTTAGTGCGGCTATGAATGGTTGCGCGGCGTTCCAACATCGACGGCGTTAGCGTAAATCCGATGTCATTCATGTCAAGAGGGGCAAAAATATGCTCGGTCATTACCTCCCCAAGCCGCTTGCCGCGCACCGCTTCAACCACCTTGCCGACCCAGTCGATATTCACGCCATAGTTCCAGCGCTCGCCTGGATCGAATAGCAGCACACTTTTAATCGAGTCAAAAGTGCTGGTGAGGATGGAAGGGATTTCTTTTTGCTCGCGATATTTTCGATCCTCGTGACTGAAGAATTCGTAGCCGAAGCCGGCGGTGTGGAGCATCAGCATGCCGACGGTAATGTCTGTTTTTGGTTCCCTTAGTTTTGGCTGCCCGTTGTTGTCAAATCCATCGAGAACTTTAATGTCAGCAATCTCAGGCACATACTTCTTGACGGGATCGTCGAGCTTAACTTTTCCTTCTTCTACCAATTGCATCAAGGCTGTACCAGTGATGGCTTTCGTCGTTGAGAAAAGCGCGAATACGGTGTCGGTAGTCATTGCTGTTTCTTTTCCAAATTCGCGCACCCCAGCTGCACCCTCGTAAATGTTCCCTTCCCGATCCGTTATCATTGCAACTACCCCAGGCACTCCGCCAGCCCTGCTAACAGCATTATGCAAAACTTTATCAAGGGTTTCTTTGAGAGCATCCTTAATTGTTTGTCTTGCCATAGCTTATTCCTCTCCCTCTCCAAAAAATTTTAAATTTTATTTATTTTAAAAATATTATATATTTTCTGGGCTTAATTTATCATGTTTCGGTCGTGCTTGTCAAACTGTTTTCGTTTGAGATGCTGAAATATAAACAAATTATTTGTGAAAGATATACGATTTCTGAAATAGAATGAAAATGCGCAAAAGCAGAAAGAAAGTCCGCATATAGACTTGAGTGAAAGTGAGTCAAAAAACGGTGATGTCATGATATGCTGCCTATTATTAAAATAAGCAGGATTTCGTTTATAGATATGGAATATACGTAAAAAGGGAGGAGAAAAATTATGGATGACATTCGCTATCCGATTGGCAAATTTAAAGCACCGGAGACGTTTCGTGAAGAAGAGATAAAACAATGGATTGCTGACATTCGCCAAGCACCCGCCAAATTGCGGGAGGCGGTCAGCAGGCTAAATGAGGAACAGCTGAATACACCGTATCGCGATGGAGGATGGACGGTTGCGCAAGTGGTGCATCATCTCGCTGATGCAAGCATGAATGCGTTTTTGCGCACAAAATGGATATTAACAGAAGATGTGCCTTCGATTAAGCCGTTTGAAGAAAGCGAGTGGGCGAAAACGATCGAAGCGCGTTCATTGCCGATCGAGCCATCGCTGCTATTGCTTGAAGGGCTTCATGAACGCTGGACTCGCTTGCTTGGCTCGCTGTGCCCCGAAGATTTCGCACGGACGTTTTATCATGAAGGAACAAAAGAAACCGTCCCTTTATATGTATTAACAGCGCTGTACGCATGGCACGGGAAACATCATACGGCGCAAATTATTTCTTTGCGGAAGCGAAAAGGCTGGAACTAAGCGCTTAGCTTGCCGGCATTGTTGGCAAGCTGCGGCGGTTTATCACCAATTGGTTGTCATCGATTCGCGAAGCGGGCGACATTATCAGGTTCGCTCACGGCGTGATCACCGAATGAGGAAGGCGTGATAAGCGGTTGAAACTAGCACAATATAAATGTTGGAAGTATAATGAGTGAAGGGGCTGACTGCGTTTTTGCGGTTAGTCTCTTTTCTCTTCATATATCAAGAAAAGCCGGATAGCGGGTAACAATGGTTTGTTTCAGTCATGTCTTTGCTGTTTTTTATGATATACTACAAAATATTAAGGGACCCGAAATAAAAATGCCATTTGGAAGGAGGACGTTTTGTGAATGTGCAACGAAATAACGCAGTGGAACGAAGCAGCGCAGTGATAGAAGCAAAAGAAAAAATTTGGACAAAAGATTTTGTGCTAATCTGTTTAGCTAATTTTTTTGTGTTTCTCGGTTTTCAAATGACGTTGCCGACGATTCCGCTTTTTGTCGAATATCTTGGCGGAAATGATCAGCTCATTGGTTTGGTTGTCGGGATTTTTACATTTTCGGCGTTAATCATGCGACCGTTTGCCGGCCATGCGCTTGAGACGAAGGGGCGGCGTTTCGTATTTTTATTAGGACTTGCGATATTTGTCATCTCTGTAGGGTCGTATAGCTTTATCACAAGCATTGTATTGCTCTTTATGATGAGGGTCATTCAAGGAATTGGCTGGGGATTTTCCACCACAGCGGCTGGAACAATTGCAACAGACATCATCCCTGCCAGCCGAAGAGGCGAAGGAATGGGTTATTATGGCTTATCAGGAAATTTGGCGCTCGCTTTCGGGCCGTCTGCGGGGTTATTGCTTGCTGGAATTTTGTCATTTCACCATCTGTTTTTGATTTGCGCCGCTTTAGGTTTGGCATCACTGTTGTTTGCCGCGAATATTACATATAAAAAGGTTGAGAAGCAGCAAATGCAAGCACATCATAAATGGGATATTTATGAAAAAAGCGCGCTGGAACCGTCGGTTTTATTATTTTTCCTGACGGTGACGTTTGGGGGAATCGCATCGTTTCTTCCATTGTATGCAGCAGAAAAAGGGGTTTCAGGAATTCAATGGTATTTCTTGCTATACGCGCTTGCGCTCATGGTAACGAGAACGTTTGCCGGGCGGTTATATGACAAAAAAGGGCACCGGGCGGTATTTATACCGGGTGCTGCGCTGATTCTCATTGCCATGTTATTGTTGGCCTGGCTGCCCAACAATGTGGTTTTGTTTGCTGCGGCCATTCTTTACGGGCTGGGATTTGGAACAGTACAACCGGCGCTGCAAGCATGGTCTGTTGAGAGGGCGGCAAAAAACCGCAAAGGAATGGCGAATGCGACCTTTTTCGCTTTTTTCGATTTAGGAGTTGGCGTAGGAGCGATGATTTTTGGACAAATCAGCCATTGGTTCGGTTACTCCAGCATTTATATAACCGCCGCGTTCTCCGTGCTTGTTTCTATTAGTTTTTACCTATATATCTTGCACAGAAATAAAAAAATGCTAAAAAACGCTTAGGACAAAGTGATAATCCTAAGCGTTTTTTGTTATTTATCTGCGCGAGCGCACTTCGTAAATGGCAAATTTTAAATAATCGCCTTCGTCGGCGGCAAGCAGCTTCGGATGATCGTAGCCGGCGCTGTTCCAGTACACTTGCCGCAAAATTTTTTTCGCATCAAACGCCGCTTCCGCGATCATTTCCCGGAATAAGTCGGCATGCACGTGGTAGGAACAGCTCGCTGTGACGAAAAAGCCGCCATCTTTGACAAGCTTTAAGCCGTTTAAGTTAATGTCTTTATAGCCGCGCAACGCTTTTGGAACAGCTTGAGCCGATTTCGCAAACGCCGGCGGGTCAATGATGACAACGTCCCATTTTTTCCCGTCGCGAACCGCTTCGCGCAAATAATCGAACGCGTTGGCGACGACAAAATCGACGTTGGTAAAGCCGTTAAGCGCCGCATTGCGCTTCGCCGTTTCAATGGCGTGTTCGGAAATATCGACTGCAGTGACGTGTTTCGCTCCATATAAGCACGCATTAAGCATAAACGAGCCGGTATGGGTGAAGCAATCGAGCACCGTTGTATCACTGTTGATGAGCGGTTTAATTGCTGCGCGGTTTTGTCTTTGGTCGAAGAAAAATCCCGTCTTTTGCCCGTTTTCAATATCGACGATATATTTGACGCCGTTTTCTTCCATCAGCACTTCTGTTTCCGATTCGCCGTACCAAAAGCCTTTTTCCTGTGGCAATCCTTCTAGCTCGCGGACATACACATCATTGCGCAAATAAATGGCTTTTGGCTTAAATACCTCAAGCAAGCCGCGCAGAATCCAGTCTTTCCGTTTTTCCATCCCAAGGGAAAGAATTTGCACGACAAGCACGTCTTCGTATTTGTCGACGATCAGCCCTGGCAAAAAGTCCGCTTCACCGTAAATGGCGCGGCATGAGCGGACGCCGGGAATCATTCGCTCGCGATACTCCCATGCTTGGCGGATGCGGTCAACAAAAAATTGCTCGTTAAGCTCTTCGTCGGGATTTTGCGTCAAAACGCGCACAATGATTTGCGATTTCGGGTTAATATAGCCTTTTGCCAAAAAGTAGCGCTGATGATTATATACATCGACAAAATCGCCTGGTTCAAAATCGCCTTCAATATAATCGACTTCACTTTGGAAAATCCATGGGTGTCCTTGTTCGAGTCGTTTTTTCCGTTTTCGTTTTAAAAATACGTTTGCCACGTTCTCCACTCCATTATGATGATGTAGTCATTTGCTTTTTCTATGATACAGAATTGCGGCAAAAGAAGCAACGTGGACAGTGTGACAGCATCTCAGGAGGCAGGACGGATGACCGCAGCAGCAGGAGGAGATTGGGAAAACCGGAAGAAGCGCGCCGGATAGGCAGAGAGAATGCGCGGCACAGTCAAAACATATCAGCAAGAAAAGATCAGCCGCGGAAAAATTCAAGTATATGCACTGATGGAGCGCCTGACGAATGCGGCGGGACGCGAAGGGAAACGAAGCATGTAAGTGATGTGCGAAAATTAAGAAATGTGCGGTGAAAAAGGGTTGACAATGATATTCACAGTGATATGATATACTCAAATAAAAAAATTTCATAGGTAACGCACAATCCACTAGGGGGGCCTTCAGAAAGGCTGAGATCAAAGTGTGCCTTTGAGACCCTTAGAACCTGATCTGGGTAATACCAGCGTAGGGAAGTGGAGTGGCGCAGTCGTGAGTTTTTCCGTGTTTTTCCGGCGACTAGTGTTTAACACCACTTTCTTTACGCTTTTGTAAAGGAAGTGGTGTTTATTTTTTAAAGGGGAGATGAAAATGTCATTTGCAGTGGAATTGCGAAAAAAGGCCGATGCCATTTGGCAGGCAAGTTTTGAACATCCTTTTGTGAAGCAGTTGGGGGAAGGAACGCTAGATCTTACCCGTTTCCGTTATTATGTCATGCAGGATGCGTATTATTTGCGCCACTTTGCGAGAGTGCAAGCGCTTGGGGCGGCGAAGTCTCCGGATTTGGCGACAACCGCGCGCATGGCGCATCATGCCCAAAGCACATGTGAAGCGGAATTATCTTTGCATGAAACGTTTGCCGAATTGCTTGGGATCACGGAAGAAGAAAAAGCGTCATTTATCCCGGCACCAACTGCATACGCATATACGTCGCATATGTACCGGGCCGCGTACGAAGGGCATTTAGGAGATGTGGTTGCAGCGATTTTGCCGTGCTATTGGCTCTATTATGAAATTGGCGAGAGATTAAAAGATTGCAAGCCAAAAGAGCCAATCTATCAGAAATGGATAGGAACATACAGTTCCGAATGGTTTCGCAGCTTGGTGAAAGAGCAAATTGCCCGTTTGGATGCGATCGCCAAAGCAGTTACCGAATCCGATCGCAAGCGGATGGAGCGGCATTTTCTGATTAGCAGTGAATATGAGTATGAATTTTGGGAAATGGCATATCGTTTAGAAACATGGCCATCAGCAAGAAAGGAGAGCAAAAATCATGCCTGCAACAACTAAAGGATTGAAGCTTGTTGATATTTTAACAACCATTGTGATTTCAGTTGTTTTTGGGATCATCTATAAAATTTGGGGGCCACTTTATTACGCTGTCAAGCCATTTGGCTTCCATCTCGATCAATTGATTTATGGCATGTGGTTCATCGCTGCGTCGGTGGCGTACTTGTTGATCCGTAAACCGGGCGTCGCGCTATTGGCGGAAATTGCTGCTTCTTCTGGGGAATTTATTATGGGTTCCGAATGGGGATTAGAAGTGCTCCTTTACGGAGTTGTACAAGGACTTTTAGCGGAAGCAGTGTTTGCCGCGTTTCGCTATAAACGGTTTGACGCATTCGTCGTGTCGCTTGGGGCGGTTGGCGCGACGATCGGTTCGCTTGTGATGGATTTTTACAAAGGGTATATTGACGCGCTGGCTCCTTGGAACTTGGCGTTATTCCTTATCGCCCGCTTTCTCGGCGCGATTGCCATTTCCGGCGTTTTCGCTGCTTCGCTTGTTAAGGCATTGGAAAAAACGGGAGTGGTGCAAATGTTGCGCCCGGCTTCGAAAGATGATTACGACGCGCTTGACCGTTAAAAAGGTGGCGTATGAACGATGAAAGCGATAGCTTCTGTGGAACGGTTGCGCTTGAAATTTCCTGGGAAAGATACGCTGTTATTCAAAGATTTATCGCTCACATTTTATGAAGGCGAAAAAGTGTTGTTGCTCGGTCCATCCGGGTGCGGAAAATCGACATTGTTGCAAGTGCTGTCTGGCTTGATTCCGCATTCGATTGACATTCCGATGAAAGCGGAACGAGTGCTGCTTCCCGATCATTGGGGTTATGTCTTCCAAGATCCCGATTCGCAATTTTGCATGCCGTTTGTCGATGAAGAAATTGCTTTTGCGCTTGAAAACATCGGCGTGCCGCGAGAACAGATGAAAGAGAGGATTAAGAGTCTGCTAGAAGCGGTCGGCCTTTTTGTCGATCCTCATACCGATATTCACACGTTATCGGGAGGGATGAAGCAGCGGCTCGCCCTTGCTTCCGTGCTCGCGCTTGAGCCGGATGTGCTGTTTTTGGACGAACCGACAGCGATGATTGACGAAGAGGGAACGAAAGAAATTTGGCAGACAGTCAAACGAATCGCTCGTGACAAAACGGTGATTATCGTCGAACATAAAATCGATCATGTGCTTGATTTTGTCGATCGGATTATTTTATTGAACGATCAAGGCGAAATCATTGCCGATGATCAAGCCAAAACTGTGTTTTCTAGCTACAAGGACGTCATTGCTTCCCAAGGCATTTGGTATCCCGGCGTTTGGGACGAATATATGGCAAAGCGCCAATACCAGCGGCCGACCGTCCAACAAGAGGAAATCATTCATCTCCGCCACTTCCGCGGCTTCCGTCTGCGCGATGTGAAAATATGCATCGAAGAAGCGACCGTGCGCGCGGGAGAATGGATTGCTATTACTGGCAAAAACGGTGCCGGGAAAAGCACATTGTTGCATGCATTGATGAGGCTGATCCGCACAGACGGAACGTATGAGTTATACGGGAAAGACAGCAAGCAGCTGAAACAGCTTCATCGTTTGCTTGCATTTGTCTTTCAAAATCCAGAATTTCAGTTTGTCGCTAATTCTGTGCGGGAGGAAATTGCGTATTCGCTTCGTTTGGAAAAACGAAAAGAAGAGGAAATTGCAGAGACGGTTGAACAATTGCTGCATCGCTTCCACCTTTGGGAACAGCAACATCAACATCCATACCAGCTTTCGATGGGACAAAAACGCCGTTTAAGTGTGGCTGCTTCGATTGTAAGCGGACAGCGAATTTTCCTGCTCGATGAGCCGACGTTTGGGCAAGACGCGAAAAATACGTTTGCGCTGCTTGAACTGTTGGAATCCTATCGCGGGCAAGGGGCAGCGATTATGATGGTCACCCATGACGAAAACATTGTCAACCATTTTGCGACAAGAAGATGGGTGATTGAAGACGGACAGCTTGTGAAAGATGAACCAATTTTGCAACAGCCGCCCAAAGCGGCGGTGCCGTCCGTGTAGGGGGAATAGACACCGATGAAATGGAACATTCGTTATCGAGAAACGTGGCTACATCATACGAATCCGAGCTTAAAGCTGATTGTGCTTATTTTGCTGTTTATCGGCGTGTTGTTCGTGCACAACCCAAATGTTTTAATTAATTTTTCGTTTGGACTTCTCTTGTTATTTATGTTGTATACCGGCTATCCGTGGAAGTTTTTGCTGCTGTTATTTTTGCCGTTTTTCCTTGTATTTGTTTCAACTGCGTCATCGATGGTTTTGTTTGGCGAAGGGAAGACGACATGGTTTCGCTGGGGACTTATCCATGTGACGGAAGAGAGTTTTTTGCGCGGAATGCATCTTGGCTTTCGCGCGCTTTCATTCGCGCTCCTTGGGCTTTTGTTTTCGCTGACGACAAGGCCGGTCCGCTTATTTTACTCGCTGATGCAGCAGTTAAAGTTAAAGCCAAAATATGCTTACAGCTTTTTAGCCGGCGTCCGTTTAATCCCGATTATGATTGAAGAATTTCAAACAGTAAGAAATGCGTTAAAGGTAAGGGGGGATGCCAATAAAGGGGTGTTTGCAAAAATGAAGCGATATGCGATCCCGCTTTTATCCCAAAGCATCCGCCGCGCTCAGCGCATCGCGGTTGCGATGGAAGCAAAACGTTTTTCGGACGGCGCCAAGCGGACGTTTTATTATGAAATCGGGTTTGGCAAAAACGATGTCGTGCTTGTCGTTGTTTTTATCATAGTGGCGGCAGCGGCTTATTATGCGGGAGTTCATTATCCGTACATTCCGGTGGAAGATGTGCGGTAGAAAGCAAGGGATGAAAGTGGAAAGACAGCTTCACATTATTTCGACAGGCAAACAGCCGTTAGAGCAATTCGTTGCGATTTGCGCCCGCGTTCATCCGTATGTCGATGCGATCCATGTGCGGGAAAAAAGGAAAACAGCGCGGGAAATTTCCGAGTTTCTCACCGAGTTGATCGAAAGGGGAATACCGCCAAAGAAAATCATTGTCAATGATCGGATTGACGTGGCAGTTGTTTTTGGAGTTAAAGGCGTCCAGCTTGCACATCATAGCTTATCTGTACACCAAACGAAACGTCATTTTCCGTCGTTGTCTGTCGGCTGTTCGGTTCATTCGCTTGAAGAAGCGATGGAAGCGGAAAAAAGCGGCGCCGATTATTGCATATACGGCCACATCTTTCCAACGGCAAGCAAGCTAGGAGCGCCGCCGCGCGGAATAGAATCATTGCGGAATATCGTCCATCATGTGAATATTCCGGTGATTGCGATTGGCGGCATCCATTCTGATAATGCGGAGCAAGTGCTGCAAGCTGGCGCGCATGGAATTGCCGTCATGTCGGCGGTATTTTGCGCTAAAGATCCCGTTAGTGAAGCAAAAAAACTCGCAAAAATCGTTAAGAAAATGGCATGAACGGGAAAGAAAACGTTATCAAAAAAAGAGGGGAGATTTACATGGAACGCCACCATTATGATGTCGCGATTGTCGGAGGCGGAATTATCGGCGCTTCCATCGCCTTTCAGTTGGCGAAACGCCATTTCCGCATCGGTGTGTTGGAAAAAGGGCGGATGGCAGGCCAAGCGTCCAGCGCGGCAGCAGGAATGCTTGGCGCCCAGTCTGAATTTGCCGAAGAGAGCCCGCTTATTCCGCTTGCATTAAAAAGCCGGGCAATGTTTCCTCCGCTTGCGGAGGAATTAAAAGAACTTACCGGCATCGACATTGGGCTTGTGCAGAAAGGCATGTTAAAAGTGGCAGTGACGGAGGAAGAAGCAGCGGCTCTTCGCCGCCATTACGAATTTTGGCGGCATACCGATGAACCGGCACACTGGCTGTCAGGTGACGAATTAGCGGAAATGGAGCCGAACGTTTCCCGCGATTTAACGGGCGCCATGCATCTTCCAGCAGACGGGCAAGTGAGCGCTCCTGATTTGGCTTTCGCCTTGGCGAACGCTTCGGTTGCCTATGGAGCAAAATGGCATGAGTATACGGAATTCATCGATTTCCATCAGGAAAATTATTCTTATGTAATCCATACCAATCACGGTGAGATCGCAGCAGATGCCGTGGTGGTGGCGGCGGGAGCATGGTCTTCGCAGGTGCTTGAAAAAACGGGCATTTCGTTGCCAATGTATCCCGTCAAAGGGGAATGCCTTTTGGTAAAAACGGAAAAACCGCTAATTCAGGCGACCGTATTTGCGGAAAACGGCTGTTATATCGTGCCAAAACGTGGCAACCGGCTGCTGATCGGGGCGACGTCGATGCCGCGCACATTTGACCGAAAAGTCTCGGTTCAAGGAATCATGAGTTTGCTGGAACGGGCGCAGCGGCTTGTTCCGGGATTGAAAAATGCCGAATGGGAAAAAGCGTGGAGCGGCACCCGTCCGCAAACGGGTGATGGATTGCCGTACATAGGAAAACATCCCCGCTACGAGCGCGTCTGGGTTGCCACCGGCCATTATCGGAACGGGATTTTGCTAAGCCCGGTCACCGGCGTACTGTTGGCCGATCTCATTGAAGGAAAAGAAAGCGAGAACGATCTTGCCCCATTTTCGCTGACACGATATCAAACAAAGGTGGGAAGGCAATGAGACTGATTATTAACGGCGAATCGATCCAAATCCCCAATGAAGTGAAAACGGTCAGTGATTTGCTCGCCCATTTTCAATTGAATAAAAAAATCGCGGTTGTGGAAGTTAACTTAACGATTATCCCAAAACAGCAATATGAGACAACGGCGTTATGCAATGGAGATAAAGTTGAAATCGTTCACTTTGTGGGAGGCGGTTGATATGTTAAAAATCGGACCATATGAATTTCAATCAAGACTGTTGCTCGGAACAGGAAAATATCCAAATATGGAAGTACAAAAGCAAGCGGTCGAAGTGTCAGGAGCGGAAATTTTAACGTTTGCTGTACGGCGGATGAACATTTTTGAACCAAACCAGCCGAACTTTTTGGAAAATTTAGATCTGACAAAATATAAACTTCTGCCGAATACGGCCGGGGCGAAAACAGCCGAGGAGGCAGTGCGGATCGCACGGCTCGCCAAAGCGTCGGGATTATGTGATATGATAAAAATAGAAGTGATCGGCTGTGAAAAAACATTGCTTCCAGACCCAGTCGAGACGTTGAAGGCGGCAGAGATATTGTTGGAAGAAGGATTTATCGTTCTTCCATACACTTCTGATGACGTCGTGCTTGCAAAACGGCTGCAAGAGCTTGGCTGCCACGCGGTTATGCCGGGCGCTTCCCCGATCGGATCCGGACAGGGCATTGTCAATCCGTTAAACTTAAGCCTCATTATTGAGCAGGCGACCGTCCCTGTGATTGTTGACGCTGGAATTGGCAGCCCGGCGGATGCGGCGATGGCAATGGAGCTGGGAGCTGACGGAGTGTTGTTGAACACTGCCGTTTCCGGTGCGGCCGATCCAGTCAAAATGGCAAAAGCGATGAAGCTTGCCGTGGAAGCCGGACGTCTCGGCTATGAGGCAGGCAGAATTCCGAAAAAACGGTACGCAACAGCAAGCAGCCCAACGGAAGGAATGAGTGTTGTTTGAATGAACGGTATTCTCGACAAGAATTGTTTGCGCCAATCGGCGAAGAAGGGCAACAAAAAATAGCAAAAAAGCATGTGCTTGTGATTGGTGCGGGCGCATTAGGAACAGGAAATGCGGAAGCGCTCGTGCGCGCTGGCGTCGGCAAAATCACAATCGTTGACCGCGATTATGTCGAATGGAGCAATTTGCAGCGCCAGCAATTATATGGCGAAGCGGATGCAAAAGAACATATCCCGAAAGCAATTGCGGCAAAGCGGCGGCTTGAAGAGGTCAATTCTGATGTTATGATTGATGCCATTGTCGGCGATGTAACGGCGCAAGAGCTCGAAGAACTCATCAGCGAGAGAAAACCCGATCTTTTGATCGATGCGACGGATAACTTCGATACGCGCATGATCATCAATGATGCCGCGTATAAATATCACATTCCATGGATTTACGGCGCATGCGTCGGGAGCTATGGCATCAGCTATGCATTTATCCCGGGAAAATCCCCTTGTTTTCACTGCCTGCTTGAGACGGTGCCAGCGGGCGGGTTGACATGTGATACGGCTGGAATTATCAGCCCGGCTGTGCAAATGGTCGTCGCGTATCAAGTGGCCGAAGCGCTGAAAATTCTTGTGGAAGATTGGTCATCGCTCCGGAATAAGCTCGTTTCGTTCGATTTATGGAAAAACCAGCATGCGGCGATCCGCGTGGATCAAGTAAAAAAAGAGGATTGCCCGACTTGCGGCGCTCATCCGTCATATCCTTACCTTTCTTATGACCATCAGACGAAAACGGCGGTGTTATGCGGGCGAAATTCCGTGCAAATTCGCCCGGCTGGGCAACGGCATTACGATTTGCAGGAGCTTGCCGAATTATTTGCCAAACAAGGATTGCGCGTAGATGCCAACCCGTATCTTGTCTCTGTGTCGCTCGGAGAGCAGCGGCTTGTCGTCTTTCAAGATGGCCGCGCGCTCATTCATGGGACAAAAGATATCCAAGAAGCAAAAACCATTTATTATCGTTATTTAGGATAGGAGCTTCGCTCTTTTGCGAAGCTCCTTTTTGCTTATCGCTTGCCATGATGAACTCCTCCCTTCTCCTTCTTGGCAAAACAGCTGTGCGGGAAGTAATAAAATTGTCGAAAATTTGTATAAAATGTCTTGCGTATCGAAAATGGCGCTGTGTTACCATGTAATGGGGATGACTATTGTTTAGGAGGGGCATTGAATGGAAGAATTATCTGTAACATTAAATATTGCTTCATTGCTCGTGCTCGTGTATTTGATCGGTTCATGCGTCATCGAATCATAACAAAACTGCAGGAATCATCCTGCAGTTTTGTAATATTACGTTAAGATGATAGGCATTTGGTGAAAAATTTGATATGATAATCATAAATCATATAAATAATTATAGATCTAACGTAAAGCAATGTTTTTTATTTAGGAGTGTGAAGATTCTTTGGAAGAGTTGCCACTGAGTCTGTTGGGATGGTTTTTTCTTTGTATTGTTTTAACCGCTTTCTTTTCTTCGGTGGAAACCGCATTTTCCTCAGCGAATAAAATTCGCCTGAGAAATTATGTGGAAGAAAACCACCGTGGCAGCAAGCGAGTTAATTATATTGTTGAAAATTTAGACCGCGTCTTGTTGACGGCACTTGTGGCAAACAGAATCGCAGGCATTGTTGCCGTCGCGTTTTTAGTGGACATCGCGACAACAACGCTTGGAGAACGGGTCGGTCTTATTGTTGCGGTTATCGTCATGACCGTGTTTTTGTTAATCTTCGGTGAAATTTTGCCAAAATCGATCGCGAAAGAGCATGCGGAATCATTGTCGATTCGTTATGCGGCAATTGTTTACGCATTGATGAAACTGCTTTCCCCGATCACCATATTATTTAATGCCGTAAGAGATCGTGTAGTGAAATGGTTTACAAATGGAAAGGCTGTTCCTGCGGTAACGGAAGAAGAGATTAAAGTAATGATTGACTTAAGTGAGGAAGAAGGCATCATTGACAATAAAGAAAAAGAATTAATTCATCGTTCGCTCGATTTTGATGAAATTTTAGTTGGCGAAATTTTTACGCCACGGTCCGATATGGTTGCGGTCGAAGTCAATCAGCCTATTGGGGAAATTCGCGATGTTTTCTTAACAGAAAAGTATTCTCGCATACCGGTATATGAAGAAGATATTGATAATGTGATCGGCATTTTATCGGAAAGCGACTTTTTTAGTGAGCTTGTGCAACAAAAAGAGATCGACGTCCGTGCGCTGCTGCGCAAACCGTTGTTCGTCGTCGAATCGATGAAAATTTCTGATCTGTTGCCGGAATTTCAAAAAAGCAAAGTGCATATGGCCATTGTCGTTGATGAATTTGGCGGTACGGCGGGATTAATCACGCTTGAAGATATTATTGAACAAATTGTTGGGGAAATATGGGATGAGCATGATGAAGCGGTGAAAATTATCCAACAAATCGATGAAAACAGTTATGAATTTAATGCTGAACTTCCGCTTGATGAATTTTGCGAAATAATGAAAATCGAAGCACCGGAAAGCTCTTCCCATACGCTTGGCGGTTGGATATTTGAAATGTTTGAACGCGTCCCTAACGTTGGCGAAACGCTGCATTACGGTCCGCTGACGCTGACTGTGCAGCAAGTCGAAAACCGCCGAATTAGGAAAGTGCTTGTTTCATTAAATGAGCCGCCGTTAGTGGAAAATATGTAAGGGGCGTGAAGCTCCTTTTTTTGTGACTATAACGGAATAATGTTTTGTATCCTCTTTCTATTTGACATCTTATACAAACTTTTTTACTATAACATATGTCACGAAAACCAATCGGAATGATGGAGGTTCCAATATATGAAAAGATTTTTTCACAAAAGTTTGCTTCTTTTATTGACAGCTTCGATTTTACTGTTGGCCGCATGCGGCAATCAGCAATCCAACGAAAAATCGGGCAAGAAAGAAACGGATTTGCTAGCGCAAGTGAAAAAAGAAGGAGAATTACGCATTGGAACAGAGGGGACATATCCGCCGTTTACGTTTCATGATCAAAGCGGAGAGTTGACCGGTTTTGACGTGGATTTAGCAAGGGAAGTAGCGAAGCGTCTCGGCGTCAAGCCTGTGTTTATGGAAACACAGTGGGATGCGATGTTCGCGGGATTGGATGCAAAACGGTTTGACATGATTGCCAATGAAGTCGGAATTCGCCGCGACCGGCAGAAAAAATATGATTTTTCTGATCCGTATATTACTTCTATGGCGGTGTTAGTCGTCCATAAAGATAACAATAAAGTATCTAAATTTGAAAACATAAAAGGACTGAAAGCGGCACAATCGATGACAAGCAATTTTGCGGATTTGGCGCGGTCGTACGGCGCGCAAATTGTTGGCGTGGAAGGATTTAATCAAGCGGTCGAATTGTTAAGTTCTAAGCGGGTGGACGTTACCATTAACGATAACTTATCCGTTCTTGATTTTCTAAGACAAAAGCCGAACGCGCCAATTAAAATAGTGGCAAAGCATAAGGAAGCTTCGCAAAGCGGGTTTATGTTCCGCAAAGGCAGCGACACGTTAGTGGAAGCTGTGAATAAAGCGTTAGAAGACATGAAAAAAGACGGCACATATGACAAAATTTACGAGAAATGGTTTGGTGCAAATGTATCTAAATAATCTGATGATCGACCCTGAACGGGCAGACCGGTTAGCATCGATCGCGCAAAGTTCTCTTCTCCCGCTGGTGAAGGGGGCTTTGTATTATACGATTCCACTGACGGTGATAACATTTGCCATTGGATTAATATTGGCGATTGCCACGGCATTGGCGCGCATTTCCGGAGTGAAAGCGTTAGAAATCATCGCGAGAATATACGTATCGGCCATCCGCGGAACACCGCTTCTTGTCCAGTTGTTTATTATCTTTTACGGCTTGCCGAACATCGGCATTACGATTCCTTCGTTTCCTGCGGCTATCATTGGTTTTTCGTTAAACGTCGGTGCGTACGCTTCAGAGATTGTCCGCGCTGCGATCTTATCGATTCCGAAAGGGCAGTGGGAAGCGGCGTATTCGTTAGGAATGACAACGGGACAGGCGTTGCGCCGGGTTATATTTCCGCAAGCGGCGCGCGTGTCGATTCCACCGCTGTCAAATACGTTTATCAGTTTAGTCAAAGATACATCGCTTGCCTCGCTCATCCTTGTTTCGGAAATGTTCCGCAAAGCGCAAGAAATTGCCTCGACGAACTATGAATTCCTGCTGTTATACACGGAAGCGGCAATCATTTATTGGATTATTTGCTTTCTGCTGTCCATTGTGCAAAACCGAATCGAAGAACGTTTAAATCGTTACATTGCACGATAGCGATAAGGAGATACGATAATGATTTCTGTTCAAGGCTTATATAAACAATTTGGAGACGTAGAAGTATTAAAAGGCATCGATCTTACGGTGGAAAAAGGAAAAGTAGTGGTCATTATCGGTCCATCGGGTTCAGGGAAGACAACGTTTTTGCGTTGCCTAAACGTGCTTGAGATGCCAACAAGAGGGAAAATTTCGATAGCGGATAGACAGCTTGATTTTTCGCATCCTGTGACGAAACAGGAGATTCATGAATTTCGCCGGCTGACAGGAATGGTGTTCCAAAGCTATAATTTGTTCCCCCATATGACCGCCCTTGAAAACGTCATGGAAGGACCTGTCACGGTCAAGAATGAAAAGAAAGAGCACGTGCGCGAGAGAGCGATGGCGTTGCTGGAGAAAGTAGGGCTGAAAGATAAAGCCCATCATTATCCGTTTCAACTGTCTGGAGGGCAGCAGCAGCGCGTTGCGATCGCGCGGGCGCTTGCCATGGAACCGGAGGTCATGCTGTTTGATGAACCGACATCAGCGCTTGATCCAGAGCTTGTCGGTGAAGTGCTGAAAGTCATGAAAAGTTTGGCGAATGAAGGAATGACCATGATTGTCGTCACTCATGAAATGAGATTTGCGAAACAAGCAGCCGATGAAGTGGTTTTTATGGATGGGGGAGTCATCGTGGAAAAAGGAGCTCCAGAACAGTTGCTCGTTTCTCCCAAACATGAACGCACAAAACAATTTCTACAACTTATCGAGTAATAAAACAAATGAAGCCCCTGGCAGACGCGCCTGGGGCTTTAGCCATATATAAAGTTGTTATTGAACGTTGCCGAATTGACCACCAAGTTGTTGTTGAGCTATTGCGACAAGGCGTTTTGTAATTTCTCCGCCAACAGAACCGTTTGCGCGAGACGTGGTGTCAGGACCAAGGTTAACGCCAAATTCTTGGGCGATTTCATATTTCATTTGATCGATTGCTTGTTGCGCACCAGCGACTAGCAGTTGATTAGAATTGTTGTTACGTGCCATGTGTAATCATCTCCTTGTTTAAGTTTTGATGGATGGTTGGGTCGGCTGGATTTGCACCAGCAACGCATGCTGTTATAAGCATGCCGCCAAACTTGGCTGAACCCAATGTGTTGTTTGGCGATGCTATTCATAGTGTGAAACGTTTTTCGTTGCTTATTCATTTTTGTTTTATGGAAATTTTTTACGTTTTACAGTTGCCGATGTTAGGGAATATGTAACATTAAGGAATGGTTTTTTAGGAGGCACATCATGAGCATTTGTCCGCTTTGCAACGGCTTGTATAATTTGACGGTGCTTTGTTCTTATTGCCAGCAACAAATGGAAGATCACGGGAAGGTTACCGATTATGTTGATGATTACAGCCCTTATATGGATACAGATATGATGAAATTGGTCGATGGATATCCGGAGACATTCACTCATCATGAATGTGTGCATCTTTTTTACTGTCCGCGCTGCCGCCAGGAGGAAGTGAAATGGATAAAAGAATAGGCTCCAGCTTTTTGCGGCTAGAGCCTGATTGTATTATTTTTCATCAGCGGAACGGATTCGTTTTTCTGTTTCGATATCAAAAAAGTGTGCTTTGTTCATATCCAATGCAAGATCTAGCTGGTAACCCGGCTTAATCTCGGTGCGCGCGTCAATGCGTGCAACAAATTCCTGGCCGTTAATGTTCGAATAAACCATCGTCTCAGCACCGAGCAGCTCGGCAACTTCGACGTTAGCGGTAATTTTCGTGTTTGGAGACGCTTCGATAAAGACAGGTTCGTCATGAATGTCTTCCGGACGAATCCCTAAAATGACTTCTTTCCCAACATAGCCTTGCTCACGAAGCACTTTCATTTTTCCTTCTGGAACGCCAAAAGTAATGTTGCCGATAACAAATTTGCCATCTTGCAACGTCCCTTTTAAGAAATTCATGGCAGGGGAACCAATAAAGCCGCCGACAAAAATATTTTCTGGTTTTTCGTACACTTCTTTTGGCGTGCCGACTTGTTGGATGACGCCGTCTTTCATGACAACAAGCCGTGTTGCCATTGTCATTGCTTCCGTTTGATCGTGCGTGACGTAAATCGTCGTCGTTTCCAACCGTTGATGCAATTTGGCAATTTCCGAACGCATTTGCACGCGCAGCTTTGCATCCAAGTTCGAAAGCGGCTCGTCCATTAAAAATACTTTTGCGTCACGGACGATGGCACGTCCTAGCGCGACGCGTTGGCGCTGTCCGCCGGAAAGCGCTTTTGGTTTGCGGTCTAAGTATTGTTCAAGGCCGAGAATGCGCGCTGCTTCACGAACCCGGCGATCGATTTCTGATTTCGGGAATTTTCTTAATTTTAAACCGAACGCCATGTTATCGTAAACGCTCATGTGCGGATAAAGCGCGTAGTTTTGGAACACCATCGCGATATCGCGATCTTTTGGTGGCACGTCGTTCATGCGTTTGCCGTCAATATATAAGTCGCCTTTCGAAATTTCCTCAAGACCGGCAATCATCCGCAACGTTGTCGATTTGCCGCAGCCGGACGGGCCGACAAAGACGATAAACTCCTTATCTTTAATATGTAGATTAAAATCTTTAACGGCAGTCACGTTGTTATCATAAATTTTATAAATATGCTCTAAACGAAGCTCTGCCATATTCTCACTCCCTTGTGATGAAATCGGTTTCAACCACTTTCAGCGTACCGGAAAATGATAGAATTCGTAAATGGACAACATGCACAAAAAAAGAGGGGGGATTTCCGGCAAGTTGATGAATAGAAAAACGTTAGACCGGATTTATTCAGTTGAACGGACTTGAATTCCGGAAATTTGCTGCTTTTTCTGCGCAAATTCGCGATTGGATAAGAACGAAGGATGCGCTGATGTGTGCGCATGCCCGCTTAGATGGGCATGATTTTCCAGAAGCGGCCACTTGGCCAAAAATCATGGAGCAGCTTAATGGTTTGTGTACTCTTGTATCAACATGGCCAGATAAACGGCGACCGCTCCTTGAAAATGTTTAATATCCATTCCTGTTTTTTCGATAAATTTATCAATGCGGTATTGTAAACTATTGCGGTGCATATATAGCTTTTTTGCCGCTAAGGAAACGTTAAGATCGCATTGGAAAAATGTTTTGATGATAGGAAGCCATTCATCATCCAATGTTTCCAAAAAAGGGAGGGACTTTTTGACCGCCTCCAATTCAGCATGATGAATGAGCAGCAGCGGAATGATATCTTCCATTTGATATACCGTTTGTTTTGGCATATATGTTTGCGCTAATTGAAAACAGCGTCTTTCATGGCAAAATGATTCATAAAGCTGGCTGCTGTATGGATGAATTTGCCCAATAAATAAATGAAGGGTGACATAAAAATCAGTCGATAGCGTGTCAATAATTTCGGCAAATGGCAGCGGCTCCGGCGTTGGCTTTCGTTTTTTTTCAATAATGACACCGCGATGATCGTGTTCCCAAACGATCATAATATGTTCAGGAAACAACCCGCTTATCGTATCGTAAAAATCATTTTTATTTGCTATAGATTGCTTTGTCCAAAAGTGAATAAAGCGATAATACGGAGAATGGGAGGAAAAATGTTGCAACATCGTGGAATCCCCGTGCACGATCCATCTGTGCCATGCCATTTCTTCATCGCTCATCATGCGATCCGTGTCCGGAATCGGTGTCAGAAAAATCGATAATAACTGTTTTTCTTGTTCCGATAGACGCTGTTTACAAATTCCGATTTTATCGCCATCTTTCGTATAAAACCATTCATATGCAGCGATGTCGTCGACTTGCTCATTAATGACGATCGCGTCCTTATAGTATGATTGCAGCTGTTCAAGAAGCATAGCGATGTTTCCTTTCTTCATCATTAATGTTTTTTACTTAATTAATTATACAAAAAGCAAAGCCGATTTTCCCGGTAAAAGGGAAAATCGGCTTTGCAGTCGTTACGTCGATTCATAAGGTGGTTCTTCCTTAACTAAATTGCGTGTTTCCTCGATGTTTACGGCATCACCGTGGCCGTGGACATAGCCGCCAGCCATTCCTTCATTGATCATACGGTCGATGTCCATAAAGTATTGATCGCGCCCTTCATGGCGAGAATCTTGGCGAGATGGTTTGTTTTGCTCCATCATGGTGAGACCCTCCTTGTTTTTTCTAGTTTGTGTGATGTGGGAATAGATTATCCGCCTTGATCATATATATGACAAAAAATCGGACAAGCAAGGAGGGAGAGGCTGGTGTATGCTGTGAAACAACTGCTGCGCGCGACAAGAAAATCAGCGCAGCTAGCAAAACAGCTGGAGGAAATAGTGGACGATGAAATGTGGAAGCAGCAATTGGCATTGTATTTAGAGGACATCCATCGCCAATATCAATTATGGCAATACATTCATTATTTGCTTGCGGGGGCATATGAAGAAAGCGGTGAAGAAAAGACGGTAAAAGCGCCGGTTGCTGTTCTTGTGCATGCGCTTTGCTTCAATGAATTGGATAAAGGGATGCTATGCCAAAAAGCGCGTGAAAAGTTGTCGGGCGCCGCGCAAAAGGCGGCGGACCGCGCATTGCAACAGGCGATTCAATATAGCCGGCTATTTTTTACGATGATGCAAACCCAGTTAGTTCCTCAAATAGAGCGATAAGTTGCTTTGTTCCGGAGCGTTGGATGTCCGGTTCGTCAAAAATCATCGGTTTGGCGTTTAGTTCATACACATATAACTGTCCATCTTTGCTTCGGCCGATGTCTGCAGAAAACTCGCCGATGAATCCGAAATGTTTGCTTATTTCTTTCCCGCATTCGTCCATGATATCGCGCAGCAGACTTTCATCGATCCGGTTTTTCACCTTGGAATACGGCAGAAGCTTCCCGCCGTTTAGAATATGTGTCGTCAGTTGCTGCGCTTGCGCCAGACGCGCGCCGATGCCGCTTATGGCGTAAGTGCCGCGCCGGTAATGGACGAGAACGCGCAAATCATAGCGGCTGCCTTTCCACGTATCGGCATCGATCGCTTGTTGGGCGACATAGCGACCCGAGGCAAATAACGGGGCAAGCTCGCCAAGGGAGGCAAGCGTTTTTTGGCCGTTTATGTGCTCATACATGACATATGTTTGCGAAGGGGAAGAAGTTAAACGAAAAATTCCTTTTCCTTTCGCTCCTTCATTTGGCTTGATGTAAACACTCCCGTATATTTGCAACATCATTCGTATATCGTCAACACGCTGAACTTTAATCGTTGCCGGCAAATGCGGCCGCAATCGCTCGTTGTTTTGCAATGCTTCGTATAGTTCCCATTTCGTCAAAAAAGAACGATTAAAAAACGGGATGCGGAGATGGTCTAAAAGCGCAATGGTTTGCTGAAACGATTTTGTTTTTTCGTCTGCTCTGCTTTTGACGCGGTTGTAAACAACGTCGGGAAGCGGAGCAGTAACAGGCATCCACCGTTCGAGCTCATTAACGAATACATATCCTTGGACGGATCGTTCCGCGATGGCGCTGAACGGGAGCACGATGCTGACGCTTCCCGCTTTTTGCAGCGAATGGGCGATGAGTTCGACATATTGTTTTTTTCGTTTTAAAAGCGCAGGAATGGATGATTCGCTAATCATAATGCCGACAAACGGCCCGATTTTTCCGTTTCTTTCTTTCACAGGAAGGGAAAAAGATGGGGCATCGTTGGCAAAACGCAGCCGGTGCTGGTAGCCAAACATGTAGGAACGGTTTTTGTCTTGGTGAAACCATTGCTTTTTTTCATGATTGTAGAAAATGACCGTCATGTGAATAGCGCCTCTCGTTTATCCGTCGTTTTCTTGCTTAAATAGACAGCGTATGCAAGTGAAAGCATCGCTGTTAATTCATCATATTGTTTTAACTTCGGATGTGTAAAGATGGATCGCCCCGGCTTGGAATTTGCTTCAAACATCCAAATCCGATGTTGCCGGTCGATGCCAAGATCAAATCCGATTTCGCCAATATTCATCTGAAGCTGCTCCTCAAGGCAGCGGCTTAAAGTAAGAGCGGCATCGCAAAGTTGCCGGAGGATATGGCCGCGAACGCTTTGGTCAGGAAAAATTTCCTCGATTGTTTTGACAGTGCCGCCGCTGTGAATATGGGTTGTCACGCTCGTTTTTTCAGCGATTTTTGCTGCGATCGCGCTCACTTGCCAATTTCCTTCTTCGTTTTTATTTGTATGAACGCGAAAATCGACTTTTCTTCCGTTGATTTCAATAAGACGGATCCCTTGTTGAATAATATATGAGTTTAATTTTTTTTGTTGGGAAAAGATATTTTTCCATAAAGAAGATAACGTTGGGAACGATTGCGAGCGGTTTGTGCCTTGTTTATCGCGAAACCGGCATTCATACTTCATGTTTTTCTTTAAAATATGGTGAATGCCGAGACCGTGGCTGCCGTTGGCAGGCTTTAAATATACTTCGCCATAACGGTTTAAAAATTGTCCGGCGGTCTCGATTGTAGGAGAAAAAGATGTGTCAGGAAGATATGGCCGCGATAGCGGATGTTTTTCCAGCAGACGGTATACTTCCCGTTTGTTAAAAAAGTTTTCGTTAAACCAAGGGATTCCGTATGCGGTCTTTAATGTTTCTTTAATGGCTTGGAATGTTTCGTCATTTTCGATCCGCCGGTTTGGCAGACGATTGTAAATGACGGCTGGAAACGGAACTTCATGTTGTGTCCAGCCGCTGTCTGTATAAAAATAGCCGGTTATCGTTCCTTTTTCCCAGTTGATATGATGGGCGCCGAAAACAAAGGCGAATACTCCAACCTTTTTTTCTTGCGACAGCAATTTGGCAAAGAAAAAGCTTCGTTTTCTGACTGGACGAAGCGGCGATTTCGTAAATCCGGCGGTGAAAATGCCGACGAGCGGGCCAAGATGGACGGTATCTTCATCGAAAAATACGTGAACGTCGGCAGAAAATGGGATGTATAAGCGTTTGGCGACATCATTCGCAATGATAATTTGTTTGTCTAAAAGCGGGGATGAGATGAAACGGCATGGCGTTGACATGCTGCCAAACGCTACCATCGTTTGCCCGGAAAGGGAAATGTCAGGAGGAAGGTAAATCGTATTTTCTTCCCCTTCTTGTATGATTAATGAATATTTCATCGGACATTCACCCCGTTTGCGAGAAACAGGCAATAGCGGAGGGGGGCTTCATAGATAGTGTCACGCTTTTCAGGAGCGAGCGCAGTTATGATTTTGCGGCCTGGCTTGGAATTGACATCGATCAGCCATACGCCTCCTTCCTCTGTGATGCCAAGATCAAGACCTAATTCAAACAGCGGCCCGAACTTCTCTTCCAAGTATGATGGCAGCACGGTCGTTATTGTTTCGATTCCGTCGGTGATAAAAAGGCGCTGCGGGGCAGGAATTTGCTTGAACCATTCAGAAAAACCGGAAATGGAAGCACCGGCGCTGACGTTGGCGATGATTGTTCCCGGAGCCCCGACTCTTATTCCTCTGCCGCGTTCGCTCCATTGTCCATATTCATTTTTTTGGAAGAAGAAACGCACATCAAACGGCTCATTTTGCTTCGTTTTTAAAGGCAAAAACGGTTGGATCAAGTACGAAGAGCGGCGAAGCAGTGTTTCCACCCATTGTTGCAAATCGGTTTTTCGCTTGATGGTGGCGATGGTTTGGCCGTTTGTGTCCAAAATATGCAGATGTCCTTCCACTTGTTTAACAACATAAATGCCCTGGCCCCGCGAACCGTGTTCAGGCTTGCAAATGGCGGCTTTTTCTTTCCGGATCATGTGCAGCAAATCGGTTGGGGAACGAAGAAGCGTAGTTTTAGGGACATAATGGGAAAGAAGTGGATGATCGATAAGCTTTTTATACAACTCCCATTTACTTGGGAACCCGTATCCTAAAAATGTAATATCCGGGCGCTGTTTGAGCCATTGCATGATCGGTTTGCTTTTTTTCGAACGTTCATCCGCGCGGTAAAAGCAGCGGTCATATAAAAAGGCGGGAATAGCAAACACGCTCTCGGTCCATGATTGCGTGGCGGCATGAAACTGCCGGCCGCGCGCTTTTTCCGTCAACGGGTCAATATCAAGCGGGGTAAAGCGGAAGACGGTAATGCCATAACGCTCAGCCCGTTTCGCAATTTCCGTAGAATAATCAATTTCTTGCCGGTCATTGATCGTAACGAATCCAAACGAAATCAATGGGACTCACTCCTTTTGTGCGATCAGAAATAAACAATAGTCAATAATCGCTTTAGCGGAAGGACGAATAAGGACGTTGGGCATGACCGCATCCGTTTGTTTGGATGGTTTTGTGTTTACTTCGATGATCCACGGTTTGTTTTCTTGATCGATCGCTATATCAATGCCAAATTCTCCATATAATCCGTCAGCTTCGCTCGCCAGTACGGAAGCTGTTTCAAGCGCGATTTCTTTTAACAATGTTTTTAGCCAGAACGCTTTGTTCCGCCCATACCATTGCCTGAGCACGGTATCGATGGAAACGATTTCTCCGCCGCGGGCAAGGTTAGACACAAATTGTTCTTGCTGGGCGATGCGCGCGACTGCGGATGTCACGCGCCATTCGCCGCCATAGATGCGGTGGCATGACAGCCTGAAATCAACGGGGCGCCCGTCCATCGTCTGGATGGCGATGCCTTGTTGAATGATGGCTGCCGACTTTATTCGTTCCTTCAAGGCCGCAAACAGCGACGAAGTAGAAGCGTATTGCCGCACCATCTCTTTTGTGAGTATAGAGGAATCAAGGAGAAAATCGTTTCCCGTTTTTTCGATGCGAAAAATATGGCGCCCTTGGCTGCCATGAACAGGTTTAATAAAAATAACGGGAAATTGCTCGAGAAAATGCTCGAGCGTTTGTTTGTGCGCGAACAATTCCGTTTTCGGCAAATATGGATGCAAGTGCGCATGGTTCAGCAAATGCTCATGCACTTCCCATTTGTGCAAAAAGCGATGGTTAAACATAAGGACATGTTCATCTTCGAGCTTGCGGATAAGGCGCTCAAATAAGCGGGAATACTCCGCTTTTCGCGAATGGATGCGGTTATAAATGACTTTCGCCGGCGGGACTTCTGTTTTTGTCCATTCCCCGTTTATCCACTGATAGCCAATTTTTTCATTTTCTAAGTACATCGGTAAAGAGGTAACATATAGAGTTAAATGATGGTGTTTGCTATATTCTGCTAATTCCTTGCAAAATTCATGTATGGATCCAAAGGAAACGTGTGAGTCTGTCGTCTGAGCTATTTCCGTCATTACGGCGATGGAATGGGGATGATTCATTGTTCTCCCTCATTTATGCTTTCGTTTCCCAATTTCCTATCATGAAAAATCAGGCAACCGTTTCATATCGTATCGTATGATTCTCGCCTAATTTTGGTGATAATGGACTGCGAGATAAGGAAAAGAAACATAAGGACAAATTTTTTTATTTGTTGTTTGTGATTGCCGTTGGACGATGATTGGCAAAAGGAACTGATTCCACGTTAAAACGGGGGAATTATTTTGTGCCTGTTGTTAAACGAATAGAATGTGCCCCTTTTGCTGCGGTGGCAAGGCCGGGGGCAAAAAGTCTCTTCATCGCTTCATGATCGGCGTTTGGCACGATCGCCCGCTGGCTTCATTGTCCTATATCGGGAACAAATCATAGACGGATGGGTCCCGAAAGCAGCAGGCGGACGATGGACGGATGGTCAAACTGCCGGTATTTCTGCTCTCAAAGCCGCGTTTTCCGTCAAACGCTTTGCAGAAACGGTTTTGCCGGTGTTGCGGCGCGAGTTTTAATAAGTGCATTATTATTGGGCGGAATCATTGGTTTATGGCTGTTAGGTTGTTCCGTTTTTCGTAAGTCATATCGCTTTTTCTTGGCGCATACGTTATGATAGTGATATGTTACTTTTTTGCTAGGAGGCTTTTTTATGTCGAACCAACTATATGCCCTTGCCGAGCAACTTGGGCAAGCGATCCGGGCAAGCAGCGATTTTCAACAATTGCAGCAGGCGTACGAAGCGGTGCGCCGCGATGAAACGGCGTACCGCATATTTACGAATTTTCGCGATTTGCAAATGCGCCTTCATGAAAAACAAATGACAGGTGTTGAAATTTTGCCGGAAGAAGTGGAACAAGCGCAAAAAGCGATGGCGCTCGTTCAGCAAAACGAAAAGCTTGCCCAGCTGATGGCGCTTGAACAACGGATGAGCATGGTGATGGCAGATGTTCAGCAAATTGCAATGAAACCGCTGGAGGAATTGTATCGTTTATTTACAGAATAAACGCGGACACTCATATTGAGTGTTCTTTTTTTGTCCGGTTTATCATAGCTATGAAGTGATGGGAAAGAAAAGCGGCGGGGCGCTAAACCGTGCAAGAAAAGCGAATGTGAAAGAGAGAAGCAGGCAAGATTCAACTTTTTCAAAAAGGGGGAGACGGCGTGGCATATAAGTTGCTTGCTCTCAATATTGACGGAACGATTTTAAAAGATAACGGCCGCCTGCAGCGGGAAACGAAAGAAGCGGTCGAATACGTAAAACGAAAAGGAGTTTACGTGACGTTGATGACAAGCAGAAATTTGCTTGCGGCGCGAAAAATCGCAAAGGCGTTAAAATTGAACAGCGAATTGATTACATTTCAAGGAGCAATTATCGGGAAATCGCTGAATGCAAAAATATTTGAAGCGCTTATTCCGGAAGAGCGAACATTTAATATCGTGCAGGTGCTCGAAAATTTCCATTGCAACATTCGATTGCTGCATGAGCGTTATTCGATCGGCAACCGGAAAAAAGTGCAAAAAAATTTAGTGGCGAAAACGGTGTTATCCTCTGGCGATCCGTTTTTTTATCCGACCCAGTTTGTTGATTCGCTTGGTGACATATTAATCGATGAGCCATTAGCAGTCCCGAAAATAGATGTGTATTTTGCCAATGAAAAAGAGCGGAATGAAGCAGCAGCGGTATTGGAAAAGGCGTTTCCGGCCATCGATATGATCATGCAGCAAAACGGAAAGATGGAAATTGTGGCGCGGGGGGTGTCCAAACTTGCAGGATTGCAACGTCTTGGCAAACATTTAGGCATTTCTTTGAAAGAAATGGTTGTGATCGGCGATGGACTGGACGATATGCCAGCGATTGAGGCAGCTGGATTAGGAGTCGCGATGGGAAATGCACCGATGGAAGTGAAAAAAGTGGCTGACTGGGTGACGCGCTCGAACGAACAGCTCGGAGTTGCTTACATGGTGAAAGAACATTTCCGCAAACAGCAACGTTTAGAATTTCTCCAAAAATTGAAAATGAAACGATAAAAATGAAAGCTGGGATAATTCGTCCCGGCTGCTTTTCTTATTGGAGAATCTCTCCGCTTGACGAAGCAGAATCTCCTTCTGTACACTGGAATAAGCTTGATGTGGAAAGGTGATGCCATTGCGTATCCATATCGAAGGGTTGCACGATACCGGGCGGTTCCAGCGCCCGTTGGAAGTAATCACAGGATTATTTTTTGAAAAATATGAGCTAGTGCTTGAGCCGGGTGATGGCGCAGATATCACCGTCGCGTTTTCCATAAGCGGCGACAAGCGCGTTCATGTCCGTGGAATATTGAGCGAAAAATCGACGGAAAATAAATATGAAGCAAATCATGAAAAAGATGTATCCGGCAGCTTTACGGAGAAAGAGCGTTTCAAACAAGTAAAGTACGCGGTCCTTTCTGTATATGTGACGTTATTGCAGCAATATACCGGCCTTATTCAACAATGGGGCGTGCTGACGGGAATCCGCCCTGTCAAATTATTGCATAAAATGCTGCGCTCTGGGCTTTCACAAGAGGAAGCGCACCGCCAGCTTCGCGAAGAATATTTAGTGACAGATGAAAAAATTGAGCTGATGCAAGAAATCGTCGACCGCCAGCTTGCTGTCGTGCCTGATTTATATGATCTTGCCCATGAGGTGAGCATTTATATCGGCATTCCGTTTTGTCCGACGAAATGCGCATATTGCACGTTCCCGGCTTATGCCATTAACGGGCGCCAAGGTTCTGTCGATGCTTTTTTAGCCGGGCTGCATTACGAAATGCGGGAAATCGGCCGCTTTTTAAAAGAGCGCGGCATCAATATTACGACAATTTATTACGGCGGCGGCACGCCGACGAGCATTAGCGCGGAGGAAATGGACCAACTGTATGCGGTGATGTATGAGGCATTTCCGAACATCGAGCGCGTCCGCGAAATCACGGTCGAAGCGGGGCGTCCCGACACGATTACGCCGGAAAAGCTGAACGTGCTTAAAAAATGGAATATCGGCCGCATCAGCATTAATCCGCAATCGTACATTCAAGAAACGTTAAAAGCGATCGGCCGCCACCATACGGTCGACGAAACGATAGAAAAATTCCATCTCGCCCGCGAAATGGGGATGAATAACATTAATATGGATGTCATCATCGGCCTTCCGGGAGAAGGGATAAAAGAGTTCTCTCATACATTGGCGCAAACGGAAAAACTGATGCCGGAATCGTTAACGGTGCATACGCTTTCCTTTAAACGGGCATCGGAAATGACGAAAAACAAAGCGAAATACAAAGTCGCCGGCCGCGGCGAAATCAGTGAAATGATGAAAGCAGCGCAAGATTGGACGAAGCGGCACGGCTACGTTCCGTATTATTTGTACCGGCAAAAAAACATTCTCGGTAACCTTGAAAACGTTGGCTATGCCTTGCCGGGAAAAGAAAGCATCTACAACATTATGATTATGGAAGAACAGCAATCCATCATCGGGCTCGGTTGCGGCGCTTCGAGCAAATTTGTCGATCCGAAAACGCGGACAATAACCCGCTTTGCCAACCCGAAGGAGCCGAAAGCGTATAACGAAAACTTTGCCCGCTATACGGAAGAAAAATTAAAAATGATGGAAGCATTGTTTGGATAGGACAGGCTTTAGACAATGTCTTGAGCCTGTTTTTTTGTAGTTTATAAAAGAAATGGCGCAGGCAGTGATCATTCGTTGAAGAAATGGAGGATAACAATAGCCGCCATCATAAGAACAAAGCCAATAATCACATACCCAATCCATCTGATTCCGTTAGGCAGGGAATCCATCTGAAAGCTTTTTCGGTTCCATGCGCCTCCTGTGATCCTTTGCAAGTCTTTGAGCGGTGTTAAGACTTTATCGCTATCATGGGGAGGATGTTCTATTAATTGTGTTTCATGTATATCTTTTCCTTCCTTCACTGTTCTCACTTCCCTTTCTGTGCAAAGCCCGATTGCTTTTGGCAACCGGGCCATGTCAGCGGTGGAATAAAATCAGTTGCCCGCTTGATGTTACGCAACGGTGCGTTTTATCACAACAGTTATGCTCACGCAATTTTTGCTCCCCGATTTTTTTTGCTTCTTCGTCGTTCGCAGCTTCGAACGTTTCGTCCAGCAATTTTTCCCCGCTTTTGTCGAAAGCCGTCAACGTGTATGTTGGCATGCCAGTTTCTCCTCCTCTGATGAATAGTGGTTCATATTATTATTTTATTATTTTTTGAAAAATTCCTTCCGCATTATGAAACTTTTCGCTATGATAAACGTGTAATTAAGATAGTGGAATTTTTATCTAAAACTGGGGGAGTGAGAATGACGCTGCAGTTAGAGCATGTGACAAAGCGGTTTGGTGCGGTGACCGCGGTGGATAATGCCACATTAACGATTCCAGAAGGAAATTTATTTGGATTTCTTGGCGCGAACGGGGCGGGCAAGACGACGACGTTCCGCATGATTTTAGGCTTGCTGGAACCGACAGAAGGAACGATAACATGGAATGGGGGAAAAATCGACTATTCGAAAAGCCACCTTATCGGCTATTTGCCGGAAGAGCGCGGCTTGTACCCGAAACTGAAAGTAAAGGAGCAGCTTATTTATCTGGGAAGGCTGCGCGGCATGGAGAAAGCAGCGATTATAAAAGAAATGGAAGCATGGCTTGAGCGGTTTAACGTGCCGGAGTACGCGGAAAAGCGAGTAGAAGAACTTTCGAAAGGGAACCAGCAAAAAATTCAGTTTATCGCTGCCGTGTTGCATAAGCCGAAGCTATTAATCTTAGACGAGCCGTTCAGCGGGCTTGATCCCGTCAATGTCGAGCTGTTAAAAGAAGCGGTCATCGATTTAAAAAATAATGGAACGACGATTGTCTTTTCGAGCCATCGGATGGAGCATGTCGAAGAACTGTGCGAGCATCTTTGCATTATGCACCGCGGGCGGCCGGTTGTATACGGCTCATTGAAAGAAGTGAAGCGGTCATTTGGGAAAAAGAACATTATTATTCATGCTGATATGCCGCTGGATGAGCTGGCGGAGTTTCCGGGAGTCGTCAAAATGAAGCGGACCGCGGAAGGAGTGCATTTACAAATCGAAAATGAAGATGTGTCGCAAAAGATCCTTTCTTATATTGCCAACAAAGGATTTATTCGCAAGTTTGCGCTGGAAGAGCCTTCGTTAAACGATATTTTCATTGAAAAAGTAGGTGCGGCGTATGAATAAGTTTTGGATTGTGCTTTGGCATACGTATATGACAAAGCTGAAAGCGAAATCGTTTCTCATCACGACGATCATTACGAGCCTTTTTGTTTTTGCAATCGCAAACATTCAGCATATTATTGAATTTTTTACGAAGAATGACAAAACGACGGTCGCCGTCATTGATACAACGGGAATGTTTTACGAACCGCTTGAGGAGCAGCTGAAACAAGAAAAACATGATGATCTTCAGTTAAAGAAGATGAGCGGCTCGGAAGCAAAGGCAAAGGCGGACGTCCGCAACGGCAAATGGGATGCGCTTCTTATCCTTTCGGCTGACGATAAACAGCTGCCAAAAGCGGAGTATTATGCAAACACAATTGCCGACAGCGATACGCCAAGCAAGCTCGAGCAAGCGCTCCAGCAGCTGAAAACAGCGTTGGCGACAGCAAAGCTCGGGCTGACACAAGAGCAAATTGCGCAATTGTATGAACCGGTGCCGTTTGAAAAAGTGGCGCTGGAAAAAAACGCGAAAACGGAAGAAGAGCTGAATCAGGCGCGCGTTCTCGTTTACGTGCTGCTGTTTGCGATGTACATGTTTGTGCTGATGTACGGCGGCATGATTTCAACGGAAGTGGCGACAGAAAAATCGTCGCGCGTCATGGAAATTTTAGTGTCCAGCGTTCCGCCGCTCCAGCAGTTATTTGGAAAAATTCTTGGGGTTGCGCTTCTTAGCTTAACGCAATTTGCGATTTTATTTGCCGTCGGTTTTGCAGCGCTGAAAAGCAGCGGGCAGGAATTGTGGAAGTTTCTTGGCTTTGACCATCTGCCTGTCTCGACATTTGTATATGCGATTATTTTCTTCCTTTTAGGTTATTTCTTATATGCGACATTATTTGCTGTGCTTGGTTCCCTCGTCAGCCGCGTGGAGGACGTGCAGCAAATGATTATGCCGGTGATGACGTTGGTGATTGCTGCATTTATGATCGCGATGTTTGGATTAGGAGCGCCAGAATCGACTTTTATTACGGTGACATCGTTCATTCCGTTTTTCACGCCGATGATTATGTTTTTGCGGGTTGGATTGCTTCCTGTTCCATTCTGGGAAGTGGCGCTCAGCCTCGTGTTATTGACCGCAACCATCGGTTTGCTCGCCTTTTTCGGATCCAAGGTGTACCGCGGCGGGGTGCTTATGTATGGGAAAGCCGGTTCATGGAAAGATATGAAAAAAGCGGTGCAGCTGACGAAAAAGTAAGGCCTTGCGCATGCAAGGTCTTATATTTTTAGCGCTTATGCGATTGTGGTATACTTAACTATACGCAAATTTGGAAACGGAGGAGAATAGGTTGGCGAAAGGAATCATTCATTATGATGTCGGGGAACAGGTAGATGTCTACTTGCTCATTAAGTCAGTGACAAAAGGGATCGCCAGTAACGGGAAACCGTTTTTAACGTTAATTTTGCAAGACAAAACAGGGGACATTGAAGCAAAATTATGGGACGTGTCGCCGGAAGATGAGAACGTCTATGTGCCGGAAAGCATCGTCAAAGTGTTTGGCGATATTCACAATTACCGCGGCAAAACGCAGCTGAGGATTCGTTCGATTCGCCCCGCTCGCGCCGGGGACGATGTTCGGGTATCCGACTTTCTCGAAACTGCCCCGATGAAACGCGAAGAGATGATGGAGAAAATTACGCAATACATATTGGATATGGAAAATCCAAACATCCAACGGATTACCCGCTATTTGTTAAAAAAGTACGAACAAAAATTTTTTGATTATCCGGCGGCAACGAAAAATCACCATGAATTTATTTCCGGATTGGCGTACCATGTCGTGTCGATGCTGGAATTGGCAACAGCACTTGTGAATTTATATCCATCGTTGAATAAAGACTTATTGTACGCTGGCGTGATTTTGCACGACCTCGGCAAAGTGATCGAGCTATCCGGCCCGGTGTCGGCATCATATACGCTGGAAGGCAATTTGCTTGGCCATATTTCGATTATGGTGAGCGAAATCAGCAAAGCGGCCGAACATCTCGGCATTAGCGGGGAAGAAGTGGTCGTGCTGCAGCACATGGTCCTTTCCCATCATGGAAAAACGGAATGGGGCAGCCCGAAGCCGCCGATGGTGAAAGAAGCAGAAATTCTGCATTACATTGATAACCTTGACGCCAAATTGAACATGATCGACCGGGCGCTTGAAAAAGTAAAGCCGGGAGAATTTACAGAACGGATTTTCGCGCTGGAAAATCGTTCGTTTTATAAACCGATGTTTTTATCTGCCCCGGCCGTTTCCAAACAAGAAAAAAGAGGGATATCATAAGCCGGCCGATGGCTGACGCTGCAGTTTTCGCGCGATATCGTCCCGTGTGCGAAAGAAAAATGGAAGCAAGACATGCGTTATCCCGAAGAAAGAGGTTTGCCGCCTCTTTCTTCACGCATATATTTTCCGGTGTCTGCGTATAGTTTAGTAAGACAAGCTGCATAAAAAGGGGGATGCGCATGTTAAGCATGCCATGGTGGATTTACTTGGTCGTTGCTGGCATTATTTTCAGCGGCTATATGACGGTAAGGACGGCCGCGAGAGAACGTGAAATCGATGAGGCGATGATCGAAAAAGAAGGAGAAATTTATATGGAGCGCATCCGCGAGGAGCGGAAACGGCGCCAGCAGGCGAAGTCCTTGTAGAACACAAGGGCTTGATTTTTTTGAAAAATTCTTTTTATTTTTTTGCAATTCATGTTAGGATAATAATAACTGTTGCTCATTAAAGAGATAAAAAATGGGGGATGAATGATGAAACGGGCGTACAATTTCAACGCAGGACCTTCAGCGCTGCCGCTTCCCGTTTTAAAGAGGGCGCAAGAAGAACTGCTCAATTTTCAAAATACGGGAATGTCAGTGATGGAGCTGAGCCATCGCAGCAAAGAATACGATGCGGTGCACAACAGCGCGAAGCAGCGGCTAAAAAAACTAATGAACATTCCTGATACGCATGACATCCTTTTTTTGCAAGGCGGAGCAAGCTTGCAGTTTTCCATGGTGCCGATGAACTTGCTCGGCAAAGATAAAGTGGCCAATTATGTGCTTACAGGATCATGGTCGGAAAAAGCGCTCAAAGAAGCGAAAAAAATCGGGAAAACCCATATTGCCGCATCAAGCAAAGAAGCGAATTATACGTACATTCCTCGTTTGGAAGACATTCAGCTTTCCGAAAACGCGGCTTATTTACATATTACTTCCAATAATACAATTTTCGGCACACAATGGCGTGAATTCCCGGATTTGCCGGTCGATCTTGTTGCCGATATGTCAAGCGACATTTTAAGCCGGGAAATCAATGTTGGGCAATTTGCGTTGATTTATGCGGGGGCGCAAAAAAATCTTGGCCCTTCCGGCGTGACGGTCGTCATTATTCGCAACGATTTATTAGAGCGCATTCCTGACAACTTGCCGACGATGCTCGATTACCGCACGCACAGCTCGAGCAATTCGCTGTACAATACACCGCCGACGTTTGCGATTTACATGCTTTCGCTTGTGCTTGAATGGGTGGAAGAGCAAGGCGGCGTGAAAGCGATCGAAGCGCGCAATAAAGAAAAAGCGGCCGTTGTGTACGAAGCGATTGATGCAAGCAACGGATTTTACGCCCCGCATGCGGAAAAAGACAGCCGTTCGCTCATGAATGTCACATTTACACTGCCAAATGAAGAGTTAACGAAGCAGTTTTTAGCGGAAGCAAAAGAAAAAGGTTTTGTGGGGCTAGCCGGCCATCGTTCTGTTGGCGGCTGCCGCGCGTCGATTTATAACGCTGTTCCGCTTGAGGCGTGCGAAGCGCTGGCGGGATTTATGAATGATTTTTACCGGCGGTTCAGCTGAATTTTTTGCTTCACTTTTACACTGCAAAGTGATATAATGATAGAAAATTCTTGTATAAGTGCGGACACGCGGTAAGAGGAGTTAAGGTTAGATAGGTGAGGAGAGAGGAGCATGAATACGAGAGTGTTAGTTTCATTGGCGTTGCTTGTCGGCATCGGGGCGGTGTTGCACGCCGTTATTCCGGGAATTTTCTTCGGGATGAAGCCAGATATGATGCTGACAATGATGTTTCTGGCTATTTTATTGTTTCCAAATGTAAAAACAGCGGGGCTTGTCGGGATTGTGACAGGCGTTATCTCCGCGATGACAACAGGATTTCCGGGAGGACAAGTTCCAAATATTATTGACAAAATCATTACCGCTTTTGTGTTTTTCGCATTTGTATGCCTTTTAAAAAAATATGGTCAGACGGTAGTTTCTGCCGCAATATTGACGGCAGTCGGTACAGTCATTTCTGGCACAATCTTTTTAACCGCGGCGCTTTTGTTCGCCGGGCTGCCGGGAGGAGCGACTTTTTCCGCTTTATTTCTGACTGTTGTATTGCCGGCGACCGCAATTAATACGATTGTGATGGTGATTATCTATCCAATTGTCTCGGCGATTTTTAAGAGGATGAACATTACAGTGCATGTGTAACAATCGCAAAAAAACCCGATCATCATCTTGGTCGGGTTTTTTGCTATCACAACTATACGTTATCGCAGAAGCCAAGCAGTGGCAAAACAAAAAAATGCTATTCCAATATAGATGAAAGCACGCTGTCGCAAAACTTTTTTTGGCGGGTACATTTTGGCTTTCGGCAATGAAAGAAGCGTGTTGGTGAAAAGACAGAAAAATACGAACCCAATAATTAAAAAAAACGACCGCATATATATCATTGGCTTTCTCCCCCTATGTTTACTATATGTCCGTTGTTTTTCCGCTATGAATGACGGTAATGGTCATAAAAATAAAAAAATTAAACATTTTTATCCTTTATTAATTTTTATTTTACTGGCATAATAGAAAGTAAAAAAACACGGTGAGGGAAGAGTGGGTGGAACGATGAAAACGACAGAGCAAAATTATTCTATAAAAGAGGCGCTGCTATTTAGCCAACGGATTGCACAATTAAGCAAGGCGCTTTGGAAATCGATCGAAAAGGATTGGCAGCAATGGATCAAGCCGTTTGACTTAAATATTAATGAACATCATATTTTATGGATTGCGTATCATTTTAAAGGGGCGTCGATTTCGGAGATTGCAAAATTTGGCGTGATGCATGTGTCGACAGCGTTTAATTTTTCGAAAAAATTAGAAGAGAGAGGCTTGCTTTCCTTTTCGAAAAAGCAAGATGATAAGCGCAATACGTATATTGAACTGACCGAAAAAGGGGAAGAAGTGCTGTTGAAACTAATGGAATCGTACGATCCGACGAAAAACGCCGTATTTAACGGAGCGTTGCCGCTGCGCGATTTGTACGGAAAGTTTCCAGAAATTTTAGAAATGATGTGTATCATCCGCAATATTTATGGGGATGATTTTATGGAAATTTTCGAAAGGGCGTTTGAAAATATTAAAAGCGATTTCGTTGAGCAAGATGGAAAATTAGTGAAACGAAACGCGAGGCCGCAAGAAAAGGAAAAAGAACTGACAAGTCAGCCTAGCTAACAGTTTGGATCAGCTTTTTCAATTCGGTCATCAGAGGAACAAACATTTGTTGTTGAAGGAGAGCGTCGATCGTCTGTTCGAGCGGAAGGCTTGGATGAAGCATTCCCGCGAAATGAAGGAGAAGCGGGGTGAAAATCGTCAGCCCTTCCGCTTTTTGTTTTTCGTATTCTTCGCTTAACTGTTGGCAAAGGGCGAGCACTTCATCCACTTCTTCTTTGGTTAAATTGGCTTGAATAACAAGATAATAAAACGGCTTTTTTGTTTTATCGACCATTTCCATTAGCAGCGATCGATGGAATTCCAGTTTGGCGATTCGTTCCTCCAATGTTTCCATATGCGTACTCCTTTTGTCAAACATAATCGACAAGTCGTTACGTATATTTTACCTAATTGGTGAAAAACAACCAATAAAAAAGTTTTTGCCGAGGAAGAGGATTTTTCTGTAAAAATCATATTGATTTATAAACCGAAACATTGTAAAGTAAATGAGTAATTATTGATATTTTTACCATGAATAGGAGGGGAAATAGATTTGACGGTGTATTTTATACCCCTTGCTGTCATTATTTTATTTCTCATTAATCAATTAACGTCTCGCCTTTGTGCGCAAAGGGAAATACCAGAAGAAAAACAGCCTGGTGTTTTTCGCACCATCAATGTCCTTATTACGATTTTATTAATTACCTCCTATTTTGAAGTGCTATTTACATAGTGAAAAAGCTGACAGCTTGTGCTGCCAGCTTTTTTGCAGGCGTATGGTGGACAAGAAAAAACTTAGTGATTAGAATAAACATGCGCATCCAACGATAATTAATAAGATAAACAGCACGACAATTAACGCAAAGCCTCCTGCATAAGGTGCACCACTCATTGTCACACCTCCTTTCGAATTCAAAAAGGAGCCATTCAGCCACATCCGCTTCATCATCATCATATGTGGGGCAAAAATACGTGTATGGGCGGATAACTAAACGGAAAAGGTTTTTTTCTTAGGGAAAAATATGATATAGTTATTGTTGTAATTTTTTTTGTAAAAAAATTGGCGTAGGAGTTGTGGAACAAATGAAAAAATGGATGATTGCGGCGGCCGTCGCCTCTGTTTTCGCTCTGTCGGCGTGTAGTAACGGCGATTCCGAAGTCATTGTGAAAACAAAGGACGGTGATATTACAAAAGAGGAATTTTACAATGAAATGAAAGCGCGGGTAGGCAAGGAAGTGATCCGCGACCTTGTCCATGAAAAAGTGTTAAGCAAAAAATATAAAGTGACGGATAAAGAAATCGACAAAGAAATCGAAAACTTAAAAGACATGTATGGGGTGCAATACGATTTAGTAGTCCAGCAAAATGGCGAAAAAGCGATTCGGGATATGGTGAAACTCGATCTTTTGCGGCAAAAAGCGGCGATGGAGGATATAAAGGTAACGGACAAAGAGTTAAAAGACTATTATGAGAATTATAAGCCGAAAATTAGAGCGAGCCATATTTTAGTGAAAGATGAAAAGACGGCAAAAGAAATTAAAGCGAAGCTTGACAAAGGCGAAGATTTCGCAAAGCTTGCGAAACAATATTCACAAGATCCAGGATCGGCTTCGAACGGCGGCGATTTAGGCTGGTTTGGACAAGGAAAAATGGTGAAAGAATTTGAAGATGCGGCATATAAGTTAAAAGTTGGCGAAATTAGCGATCCGGTCAAAACAGAATATGGCTATCATATTATAAAAGTAACAGATAAAGAAGAGAAAAAGCCGTTTAATGAAATGAAAGAGGAAATTGAATTTGAAGTGAAAAGAAGCAAGCTCGACCCAGCGAAAATGCAAGCAAAAGTGGAAAAATTAGTAAAAGATGCGAAAGCGGACATCAAAGATAAAGATTTGCAAGATGCATTAAAACAACAGTAAAAGCAACAAAAGGAAGCGGACAAGAGCGCTTCCTTTTGTTGTTATTGTAATCCTTTTTGAATTGTTGCGGCAATGTCCTGCAAATCGTCAAACGTGTAATCGCTTGCGTGCGATTTCCACACGGCGCCGAATCCATCGCCTTTGCCGTAGCGCGGGATTAAGTGAACATGGTAGTGAAAGACCGTTTGTCCTGCTTGTTCGCCGTTATTGTTTAGCAAATTTAAGCCGACTGGGGAAAATTGTTTTTTGATCGCGTTCGCGATTTTAGGAATAGCAGTAAAGACGTGGCTTGCAACATCTGGAGTGAGCTCAAAAATATTTGCTTTATGTACTTTTGGAATGACGAGCGTATGCCCTTTCGTGACTTGGCTGATGTCGAGAAACGCCAATACGTTTTCGTCTTCATACACTTTTGCCGCAGGAATGTCTCCGTTAACAATTTTGCAAAAAATGCATTCACTCACTAGAAAAAGCCACCTTTCTTATTTTTTTGTTCCATTTTACCATAAAAAAAGCAGGATGCAATCCCGTTGATTGCATCCCGCCTCACTGAAAAGGGGAGAAAGTTTGTTCAAACGAGGTAGCGTTTGATGAACACCCCATTTGCGAAAAGGTTTTCTTTGTTCAAGACGGCTATCCCTTCATCGCTTGTGTAGAGGTTCGTTGCTTTGCAGCTTGGCAAGATAGTCCTGTCTTTCACAAACACCTCATTTGTTAAGGAGTTTCGCGTTTTCTCACCGCATATAACGGTGTTGCTTCGATAATGGTGTCTTTGACAAACACCTCATTTCGAGTGGATAGTTCATCATTGCCTGTTTCTCATCCCCTTTTCGCTATTTAGCATGCCCGCAGAAAAAGAATGTATGCAAGAAGGAGATAGATAATTTTTGGAAAGTGCCCGCCGCTTTGATAAAATGAAAATGTATCGACAATTTTGAGGATAGAAAGGAAGCAGACGATGGCGCTGTTGGAAGTTCACCATTTATACGGCGGGTATACGAAGCAAAACGTGCTTGAAGATGTTTCATTTACTGTGGACCGCGGCGAAATAGTCGGTTTAATCGGGCTGAATGGCGCGGGAAAAAGCACGACGATCAAGCATATTATCGGGCTGATGGAACCGCGCAAAGGGACGATTACGATTAACGGAACAATGTTTTCAGAACAGCCGGATGCGTATCGTTCGCAATTTACCTATATACCAGAAACGCCGATTTTGTACGAGGAGCTGACATTGGAGGAACATTTGCAATTGACGGCGATGGCTTATGGGCTGGAAAAAAGCGAATACGAACGGCGGCTTCCGCCGTTATTGAAGGAATTCCGCATGGAGAAAAGATTGAAATGGTTTCCCGCGCATTTTTCTAAAGGAATGAAGCAGAAAGTCATGATTATGTGCGCCTTTTTGGTGGAACCGGCGCTTTATATTATTGACGAGCCGTTTCTTGGCCTTGATCCGCTTGGCATTCATTCTTTGCTGGAACAAATGCAGCGAATGAAGAAAAAAGGAGCGGGCATTTTAATGTCGACACATATTTTGGCAACAGCAGAAAAATATTGCGATTCGTTTGTCATTTTGCATAACGGAAAAGTAAGGGCAAAAGGCACGATGGCGGAGCTGCGTGAACAATTTTCTTCCCCGGCGGCAACGTTGGATGAATTATATATCGAATTAACAAAGGAAGACAGCGTATGATAAATGGAAAGCGATTATGGAACGACCGCCTTTATCAAGAAGCGCGAAAAATGCGGCGTTATTTGCGCTATATGTTGAACGACCATCTATTGTTTATCTTGCTGATTGGCATTGGATTAGGGGCGGTCGCCTACCGTCATTGGGTACAGACGCTTCCGCCGCATTTCCCTTATCCAATTGTTGCCGCGCTGGTTTTTTCTTTCATGTTGACGTTCGGTTCGCTGCGCACGTTATTTCAGGAAGCGGATATCGTATTTTTATTGCCTGCTGAGACAAAGCTTGGCCCATATATCCAGCGGGCGTTTTTGCTGAGCTTTCTTTTGCAGGCATACGGGCTGCTTCTTATATGGTTGGCTGTCGCGCCGCTTCATCAAAAATTTTCCGATGTTTCCATATGGCGGCTGTTTTTGGTGCTGCTCGTTTTAAAAGGATGGAATTTGTTTATCAGCTGGAAAGGAAATTATTTTATTGAATCGCTTACCCATCGTCTCAGCGCGCTTTCCCGGTTCGGACTTAATGCCGCGTTCGTTTATTTTCTGCTTGCCGATGCTTCCTTCTTCTTTTTGCTTGCCATATGCGCGCTGATGGCTGGCATTACCTTTTATGTTGTACAAGCAACAAAGCGAAAAGGATGGAAATGGGAGCGGATCATTGAGCAGGAAGCAAAAGCTGTGCGCGCATTTTACCGCATCGCCAATTTGTTTACCGATGTTCCGCAATGGAAAGAGGAAGCGAAGCGGCGGCGCTGGCTGGATTTTCTTATTTCGATGATTCCGTACCAGCAAAAAAATACATTTCTTTATTTATATGTGCGGACATTCCTCCGTTCGGGCGGATATTTCAGTCTTTATGTCCGCTTAATCGCGATTGGCTTGTTATTGCTTTATATCGTTCCAACGGAATACGGAAAAATCGCGGCGTCGTTATTTTTCCTTTACATCACAGGTTTTCAGTTATTCGCGTTAATCGACCATCATCGGACAAACTTATTGATTCGGTTATATCCGCTTCCTGACGATGTGCGGAAACAGGCGGTATGCCGCCTCCTCTTTTTCTTGCTAATCGTGCAAAACAGCGTGTTCAGCTTGTTTTTGTTCCTGCTTGATGCTGGCGTGATCTGGATGGTGTCATGGGCGGCGGGTGCTGTTTTTAGCTATTGGCTGTTGTTTCATTATCTTAAACGTCGCAAGTAAGGAGGGAAAAGGATGAAAAAAATGTATATCACGACGGGAACGACGGATTATTTGCAAAAAGTGAAGGACATGCATAAAAATGAAACGATGTTATTGTTAGAAAGGGAAGAAGATGCTGTTTTGCTTCATGAAACAGACGGGGAAACGGTGTTTAAAGAACCGCGCTGCTACGAGGTGATCGATGCGGCCGGAGAGCTGGGCGGAGCGTTTGTTGTATGCAACAATATTCCGGTGACCGACGAAGGGCGTCCGCTTTTTGAGCACCGTTTTCAGCAGCGGGCGAGATTGATTGAAAATGAACCTGGATTTGTTGCGATTCGCGTGCTTCGCCCGCTTTCGAACGATACGTATGTGATTATGACATTATGGGAAGCAAAAAAATATTTTGAACAATGGCAGCGCTCCAATGCGTTCGCAAAAGCGCATGCGCAGCGAAAAGAGGAACAAAAACCATCGCGGCAAATATTCCCGCGCCCTTCTTATGTAACGACTTATTCGGTTGTCCAAGAAAGATAAAGCGGCTTTTTATCACTCCGCTTTTTCTCTGGGAAAGCGGGGTGTTTTTTTGTCATTATGCGATCCACATGCAGAAGTGTTTCACACCTTTATTCTCCTTTCATATGCTGTAGTACATCCGTGTGAGGCAAATATCCTATGGATCCAGTGAGACAAGGAAAGGAGAATCGAAATGGGTGTCGAATTAACGGTGCTGCATTGGATTTACTTAGCATTTATTGTGCTTATCATCGGGTTTATGATCGCGCGAAAAGATACATCACTCGTTTGCATCGTTGGGATCTTTTTGTTGTCCGTCGCTGCCACCCATTCATTAAGTGCGGCGATCAGCGGGGTGTTTCATAGTTTTATTTACGCAATGACAGAGCTTTTGCCGACCATTTTAGTGATTTCCATTATTGTGGCAATGAGTAAAGCGATGACGGCAACGGGAATTAATGATGTGATGGTTTCGCCATTTACCCGGTTTATTCGCACCCCGGGATGGGCGTATTGGACGATTGGAATATTGATGATGGTTATTTCTTGTTTTTTCTGGCCATCACCTGCGGTTGCGTTAATGGGGGCGGTGTTGCTGCCTGTGGCCATTCGCGTCGGGCTGCCGCCGTTAGGAGCAGCCATGACGATGAACTTGTTCGGTCACGGTGTTGCCCTGTCAGGGGATTTCGTTATTCAAGGGGCGCCAAAGCTGACAGCGGATGCCGCCGGCCTTCCTGTCTCAGAAGTCATCGCGGCCAGTGTGCCGCTCGTGTTGGTGATGGGAGCGACAACAACGCTCACTGCCTTTTTATTGCTTCGCCGTGATATGAAAAGGGGTTATTTCGCTAATGAAGCGAACGAAGTGGCAGTAACAGCGGACGCGGCGCTCGAAAAGACGAAACGATTGTTGTCCAATCAAGTGAAAAACATGCTGGCAGCCATCATTCCGGCCATGTTTGTTTTAGATGTCATTGCCATGTTTTATTTGCGCTTGCAAGGCGGGGAAGCGACGGCATTAATCGGGGGAACGGCGATTTTTATTTTAATTCTTATTTCCATTTTTGCACATAAAAAAGAAAGTTTTGGGGAAATTACTAATTATTTAGTGGAAGGGTTTCAATTTGGCATAAAAGTATTTGCACCAGTTGTTCCGATCGCGGCGTTTTTTTATCTTGGTGATGCAGGGTTTGCGAAAATTATCGGTGAACATTTACCGAAATTATCACAAGGGATTGTGAACGATTTAGGAGTAGCGCTTGCCCATATTGTACCGCTTAACAACGGAATTGGCGCGGTAACGTTAACGGTTGTTGGGGCAATCACGGGCTTGGATGGTTCAGGATTTTCGGGCATTTCATTAGCGGGATCGGTGGCCCATTTATTCGCAACGGCGATTGGCGGCGGTGCCGCGACATTGACCGCGCTTGGGCAAATTGCGGCAATTTGGGTTGGAGGAGGTACGCTTGTTCCTTGGGCGCTGATTCCAGCTGCGGCCATTTGCGGCGTCGATCCATTTGAACTGGCACGGCGCAACTTAGTTCCGGTGACGGTTGGAATCGTGATAACAACGATTGTGGCAATGTTTCTTATGTAAATGGCTGATAAGCTGTCTCGTAGGAGCGAGGCGGCTTTTTTGTTATAATATAAGTGTATCATTTTTTTGCTGCCGACATCGTTACATGGACGAAAAAAGCATGGGAAAACAGTTGGCTGGGACGAAACAGGATGTTGCTTATTGTTTGAAAAGCGGACGAATAAAGGATGTTGTCCAGTGGAAGTAAATTGTCAATTTTTTGACAGTTCCCCCCTGTTGCTACACATTGTTAGAAGAACCTTGTATAGTTGTAGTGTAGTTGTAGCTTTTGATCAAACTGCTTATCAATTGAGGTTGAGCAAGAAAGGCGGATGAAGATGTCAAAATGGATGAACGATACATTTTTGCGCGCTTGCCGCGGCGAAAAAACGGATTATGTTCCGGTTTGGTACATGAGGCAAGCGGGGAGATCGCAGCCGGAGTACCGGGCGCTGAAAGAGAAATATTCATTATTTGAGATTACGCACCAACCGGAACTTTGCGCGTATGTAACAAGATTACCGGTCGAACAGTACAATGTCGATGCGGCGATTTTGTATAAAGATATTATGTCTCCGCTTCCGGCGATTGGCGTTGATGTGGAGATTAAAGCGGGGGTTGGGCCGGTGATTGCCAATCCGATTCGCTCCATGGCTGATGTGGAAAGGCTTGGGGAAATTCATCCGGAAGAAGATGTACCGTACGTATTGGAAACGATCAAGCTGCTGACGACCGAACAGCTGAACGTTCCGCTCATCGGATTTGCCGGCGCGCCGTTTACGCTCGCGAGCTATATGATTGAAGGCGGTCCATCGAAAAACTATAATAAAACAAAAGCGTTTATGTACGCGGAACCGAAAGCGTGGTTTGCGTTGATGGACAAGCTTGCCGATATGACGATTCGCTATGTGAAGGCGCAAATCCGCGCTGGTGCGGACGCCATCCAAATTTTTGATTCATGGGTTGGCGCCGTGAGTGTGGATGATTACCGCACATTTATTAAGCCGACGATGGCCCGGATTTTTGCGGCGCTTCGCGAAGAAAACGTCCCGCTCATTATGTTCGGCGTCGGCGCAAGCCATTTGGCGAAAGAGTGGAACGATTTGCCGCTTGATGTCATCGGGCTTGACTGGCGGCTTTCCCTTCGTGAAGCACGGCAAAGCGGAATTACAAAGGCGCTTCAAGGAAATTTAGATCCGGCGGTTTTGCTTGCCCCTTGGGAAGTGATTGAAAAACGCGTGAAACAAATTTTAGATGAAGGCATGGAACGGCCGGGATATGTATTTAACTTAGGCCACGGCATTTTTCCAGAAATCCGGCCAGAGACGCTAAAACGGCTGACAGCGTTTATTCATGAATATACGTCGAGAAAATGAGAGGTGTTACAGTATGGCAAAGAAGAAAATGGGGCTATTGGTGATGGCATACGGAACTCCATACAAAGAAGAAGACATTGAGCGATATTATACGCACATTCGGCACGGCAGAAAGCCTTCCCCGGAACTATTGGAAGACTTAAAGCAACGCTATAAAGCGATTGGCGGAATTTCCCCGTTGGCCCAAATTACCCTTGATCAAGCAAAACAGTTGGAAAAGCGGCTTAATAGTGTGCAAGATGACATGGAGTTTCAAATGTATCTAGGGTTAAAGCATATTGAGCCGTTTGTCGAAGACGCCGTTCGGCAAATGCATGAAGACGGCATTGAAGAAGCCGTGGGCATCGTGCTTGCACCACACTTTTCGACATTCAGCATCCAATCGTATAACGAGCGGGCAAAAGCGGAAGCGGAAAAACTCGGAGGGCCGGTAATTTATACGATTGACAGCTGGTATGATGAACCGAAATTTATCGACTATTGGGTGGAAAAAGTAAAAGAAGTGTTTGCTTCAATGAGCGAAGAAGAATGCGACAAAGCGGTGCTCATCGTATCGGCGCACAGCCTGCCGGAAAAAATTATTGCCGCGGGCGACCCGTATCCGCAGCAGCTGGCGGAAACAGCGAAACTGATTGCCGAAAAAGCCGGCGTTAAACATTATGCGGTAGGCTGGCAAAGTGCAGGCAACACGCCAGAGCCTTGGCTCGGTCCGGATGTCCAAGACTTAACGAGACAGTTGCATCAAGAACATGGATATACGTCATTTGTTTATGTTCCGGCCGGTTTTGTCGCCGATCATTTAGAAGTGTTGTATGATAATGATATTGAATGTAAACAAGTGACAGAAGAAATCGGCGCAAACTACTATCGTCCAGAAATGCCGAATACGAATGCAAAATTCATCGATGCATTAGCAACAGTTGTATTAAAACGGACCAAACTTTTATAAAGAAGGCGATGAACAGTGAATGACGAAAAATATACGGTTGTGATTATCGGAGGCGGCATCACAGGAATTACTGCTGCATATTATCTGCAAAAAGCGGTGAAAGAACGGCAGCTTCCAATCGAATGCAAACTGGTGGAAGCGACACACCGCTTGGGCGGCAAAGTGCAAACAGTGGTGCGCGATGGCTTTGTCATTGAGCGCGGCCCTGATTCGTTTTTGGCGCGAAAAACGAGCGCTTTCCGTCTTGTGCGTGAAGTTGGGCTCGAAAATGAAATTGTTCATAATGCGACGGGAAAATCGTATATTCTTGTGAACGGAAAGCTATATCCGATACCAGGTGGGGCCATTATGGGGATTCCGACGCAAATCGGCCCATTTATCACGACAAGGCTGTTTTCCCCATTAGGAAAGCTGCGCGCCGCTTTTGATTTTATTTTGCCGCCGACAAAAGCGGAAGGTGATTTATCGTTAGGGCAATTTTTCCGCCGCCGTCTCGGAGATGAGGTGGTGGATAACTTAATTGAACCGCTGTTGTCGGGCATTTATGCCGGCGACATTGACCAAATGAGTTTAATGGCGACATTTCCGCAATTTTTCCAAATTGAGCAGAAATACGGCAGTCTCGTGCTCGGAGCGAAGCGGACGGCGCCGAAAGCGCAGAAAGAGCGGAAAGGTGCGTTTCAAACGTTAAAGACAGGGCTGCAATCGTTAGTCGATGAAGTGGAAAAACGGATGGAACAAGGCAGCGTCATTAAAGGAGTACGGGTAGAAAGAGTGTGGCGCGAGGGAACGGGATACCGTCTGCGCTTAAGCAACGGCGACATATGGAAGGCGGACAGCATCATCGTCGCGGCGCCGCATTCGTCTGTGCCAGCGATGTTTGCTGATTACCCGTTTTTTGAGCCTTTCCAATCTATTCCATCGACATCTGTCGCAACTGTTGCACTGGCCTTTCCGGAAAGCGCCATTGAACAAGATATTGACGGAACCGGTTTTGTCGTTTCCCGCCGCAACGATTATACCATTACCGCCTGCACATGGACACATAAAAAATGGCCGCATACCGCGCCGGATGGAAAAGCGTTGTTACGCTGCTATGTCGGGCGCCCCGGCGATGAAGAAATCGTTGAGCAGTCCGATGACGAAATTGTCCGTGTCGTGATGGATGATTTAAGCAAAATTATGCGCATTTCCGGACGTCCAGAGCTTATTGCTATCTCGCGATGGAAAGAGGCGATGCCGCAATATACCGTGGGGCATAAAGAGCGGCTTGCGAAAATAAAAACACATATGGATGCGGAACTTCCAGGCGTGTTTTTGGCGGGAAGTTCATATGAAGGATTAGGACTGCCAGATTGCATTGACCAAGGGGAAAATGCGGTGAAAAAAGTGCTTGATTATTTGCAAACGGCCCCGCGGAAACTGGCGGAGGTTAACTCAAAAATGAGTTAACCTCTTTCTTTTTGGTGAAAATTATGCTATGATTTTAGACGTAATGACCAAAATGTTCATTTAGTCATAATGAAGGATGAGGAATATGTCAATTGATCGAAAGCGACAAATCATTGAAGCAGCTGCGAAATCATTTTCGTTATTTGGCTACAAAGCAACGACGATGGAGCAAATAGCGAAGCTTGCCAATGTCGGAAAAGGGACGATTTATACGTTTTTTAAAAACAAAGAAGATTTATTGGATGCCATTGTCTCTTCGCTTATTTTAGAAATAATAGAAGAAGCCGAGCAGGCGATGGATCCCGATCGTCCTTTTTCAGAAAACGCGCATCGCGCTTTATACCGCATTTTAGAGTTTCGCCAGCAACATCAATTGACAGCAAAGCTTCTTCAAGAGGTGCGCAACCTCGGAACACCGGCAGTTCAAGAAGTGATGAAAAAATTGGATTTGGCCATTATCGATTATATTCGCAAAAAAATCGACATTGCCATCAAAAAAGGAGAAATTCGCGACTGCGATGCCGAGATAACGGCGTTCTTAATGCTGAAAACGTATATTGCTCTGATTGTCGATTGGGAAAAAGATCATGAGCCGCTGACGAAGGAAGAAATTGCGCAATTATTTGAACTTTATTTTCTCAAAGGATTGTCGAAATAGATGGTCCTTCTCTTTTTTATGAAAAATGACTAAATGGACAAATTGGTCAATCGTAGAGGAGGGGGAAAATGAGAGGATTTTCATTATTGTGGAAAGAGGCAGAAGCGATTTTTCGCAATCGAAAAGTGCTGATTTCCATTATCGCCGTGATATGTATTCCATTATTGTACAGCGGAATGTTTTTATGGGCGTTTTGGGATCCGTACGCTCATTTAGACCAATTGCCTGTTGCGGTAGTGAATAATGACAAAGGAGCAACAATGAATGGCGAAAAATTAGAAATTGGCGACAAGCTCGTTGAAAAGCTGAAGGAAAATAAGAAATTTGATTGGCATTTTGTTTCTGAAAAAGAGGCAGAAAAGGGGCTGCAACATCAAACATATTATATGGCCATTGAAATTCCGGATGATTTTTCGAAAAACGCAACAACATTACAAACCGAACATCCGAAACCGATGAAGCTTATTTATAAACCGAATGAAGCGTTTAACTTCTTATCGGCGCAAATTGGCGATAGCGCCGTTGAGAAGATAAAAGAAGAAATTTCCAATACAGTGACGGAAACGTATGTTGAAGCGATGTTTGATAATATCCGCGAGATGGCAAATGGGCTGAATCAAGCGAGCGACGGCGCAAAACAGCTACACGATGGGATTAAAAAAGCGAAAGATGGAGGCGCCGCATTGCAAAGCGGCCTTCATTCCGCAAAAGAAGGAAGCGGAAAATTGCAGCAAGGAGCGCATGCCGCAAAAAATGGCGCTGACGAGCTTTATAAAAATTTAAAGCTGCTTGCGGAAAAATCGCTTATGTTTGAAAATGGAATGCAATCGGCAAGCGATGGAGCCGATCGGTTAAACGAGGGGCTTCATCAATTGCAAAACGGTTTTGCCAAAATGCAAGAAGGCCATTCGCAATTGCTAGCCGGCGCGAAACAGGTGGAAAATGGCGCGAAACAGCTGTCCGGCGGGCTTCATCAATCGCTTGACGGAATGGAACAAATGAAAGGAAACATTCCGCAATTGACGAAAGGAACGCAAGATTTGCAAAATGGGGCGCAACAACTTTCCGCGTCAATGGAGCAATGGCAGCAAGGAGCAGAGAAGACAAATAAAGGAGCCCTCCAAGTGAGCCAAGGGCTTGAAAAAGCGGTGGAACAACTGGACGCGTTAGCGGCACAGGCAACAGATCCAAACGAAAAAGTCCTATTGCAAACGTTGAAACAGCAATTACTTCCTTTATCGGAAGGAAGCAAACAAGTCGCTCAAGGAACGGAACAGTTAGCGAATAGCGCCAGCCAATTAAAAACAGGCGCGGATCAGCTTGCCGAGGGCGCTTCCCGGCTTCATAACGGCCAGCTTGCATTAAGCAAAGGCGTAGAAACGCTTTTAGCCGGCCAGCAACGATTAGCAAACGGCGCTGATGCGCTTGTTGCCGGTCAGTCAAAAGTAGTACAAGGATTAACAACGTTTGGCGAAAAATTGCAAGAAGGAAAAAATGGTGTTCAGCAGCTGGCGTCAGGAAGCAATCAATTATCTTCCGGATTGCGGCAGCTCGCGCAAGGATCAAGCCAGTTCAAAGATGGCACGAATCAGCTTGCCGACGGATCAGGAAAGCTGGCAAGTGGCATAAATGATCTTGAAAATGGCGCTACGGCGCTTTCTAACGGCATGAATCAGCTTGCCAACGGTTCCGATCAGCTTGTTAATGGAATGAAAAAACTAGATGACGGGTCGAATGAATTGGCAGACAAACTTACGGATGGAGCGAAAAAAGCGAGTGACGTCAAAGCCAATGATGATGTCTATAAAATGTTCGCCGATCCGGTGAAAAAGAACAACGAAAAAATGCATCATGTGCCAAACTACGGCACTGGGTTTACACCGTACTTTTTATCGTTAGGATTGTTCGTCGGAGCGTTGCTTTTATCGATTGTGTTTCCGCTGCGCGAACCAGTGGGTGTGCCAAAATCCGGATTTAGCTGGTTTATCGGGAAATTTGGCGTTCTATTAGTCATCGGCGTGATTCAATCATTGCTGGTAGATGCGCTGCTGCTTGGCGCGCTGGATATTCATGTGAAAAGCGTCCCGAGATTTGTTTTATTTACGATAATAACAAGCATCACGTTCATCACGTTAATTCAGTTTCTTGTAACGACGCTAGGAGATCCGGGCCGTTTTATCGGGATTATTATATTGATTTTGCAACTGACAACAAGCGCCGGGACATTCCCGCTTGAATTAATCCCAAGTGAATTGCAACACTTTAACGCTTGGCTGCCGATGACGTATTCCGTGCACGGATTTAAAGCGGTTATTTCTAGTGGAGACTTTGCGTTTATGTGGCACAACGCGGCAATTTTAGCTTTGTTTATTGCAGTTTTCATCACGGCGACGATTTCGTACTTCCTCGTTCAGCATAAGCGCAAATTTTATACAGTTGCACAGCAAATGAACAAAGCTTCCGAAGCGTAATGCTTTGGAAGCTTTTTTTATTTTCATGCGCGCAGCGTTCTCCAAAAATAGTGTGATGGTCGATTGCAAGCTGGTGCAAAAAATAAGATGCTTCTTGCTGGAAGCATCTTAGGACAAAAAATTTTCATTATTGATGGTAAGCGGCGCCAAGGCAATCTTCACACGTATTTCCGTAGCATTCGTGTTGTTCTTCGATTTCTTTGCCGCATTGCACACATTTTTTTGGTGGCAGGTTTTTGAAAAATTCTAATACTTTCCCTAACATTTCGATCGCCTCCGTTGGTTTGTTATCTGTATTGTATTATAACAGAACATCAATTGTCAATATCTGTTTTAAAACAAATTTTAACAAAGATGAAAAATCGCGTGAAATTATGTATGATAAAAAAAGCATGATATAAGGGAGGAAGGAAGACGATGAAAGTTACGGTTATCGGATATTGGGGTGGTTTTCCTGCGGCGAATGAAGCGACGTCAGGATATTTGTTTGAGCATGAAGGATTTCGCATGCTCGTGGATTGTGGAAGCGGCGTGCTTGCGAAACTGCAAAATTATGTATCTGTCGAAAAATTGGACGCAGTAGTCGTATCGCACTATCATCATGATCACGTCGCGGATATCGGTCCATTGCAATATGCGCGGCTGATCAAAAAAAATCTCGGAGCGCCGCTGCCAGCGCTTCCGGTTTATGGGCATCCATTTGATCAAGGCGAATTTGCGCGTTTAGCACATGAAGGAATTACCGAGGCAATCGCTTATGATCCAGAACAGCCGCTTCAAGTCGGGCCGTTTCACATTACTTTTATGAAGACGGTGCATCCTGTTACTTGTTATGCGATGCGGATTACAGCGGGGGATGCGACGGTCGTTTATACAGCGGATTCTAGTTATTTGCCGGAATTTGCGCCGTTTGCCAAAGACGCGGATTTGCTTATTTGTGAATGCAATTTTTACGCAGGGCAAAACGCCGCTCCCGCCGGCCATATGACGAGTGAAGAAGCGGCAACGATCGCCCGTGATGCAAACGCAGGGGAACTATGGCTAACCCATCTGCCGCATTTTGGAGAACATATGCAGCTTGTCAGCGAGGCGGGTGCAGTGTTTTCCGGCAAAATACAATTAGCAAAAACGGGACTTGTGTGGGAAAAATAAATAGGCCGATCAACTTATCGGCTTTTTTTCAAAAAGAAGGGCAAGCTTTTGCTTGCTCTCTTTTTTTCTTTTTTTTATAATATAATAAAATCTGAATTTTTTTAATTATCAAATGAATGATTATTCATTCATTATTTGCTGGGGGAGGAGATTGGATGAATTTAATAGCGCGGTTGGCAGAAGTAGCAAAGCAGCTGCCAAATAAAGAAGCGTATTGGTTTGAAGGGAAAAGCTGTACATATGGAGAATTGGATGCGGCAATTGCCAAGTTTTCCAGCGGCCTTTATCGCATGGGAATTCGGAAAGGCGACCATGTAGCCTTGTTAGTTGGAAACTCGCCATATTTCGTTATTGGATTGTATGGGGCGCTGCGGTTAGGGGCAACTGTTATTCCCATTAATCCAATTTATACGCTGGATGAAATCAGTTATATTTTAACGAATGGAGACGTAAAAACGGTGATAGCATACGATCAGCTTGTGCCGCTGTTTGCGCAAATGCAAGAGCGCTTGCCGCTGTTAGAGCGTGTGATTATTTGCGAAACACCGGAAGGGAAAGCAAAAGGAATTTCGTTGCAAGGAAAAATGAAATCGTTTGCAGAAGTGTTGCAATCCGGCGATATGGACTTCCAAGGGCCGAAGCTGGCGGATGATGATATTGCCGTGATTTTGTATACATCGGGAACGACGGGGAAACCAAAGGGAGCAATGTTGACCCATAAAAACTTATATAGCAACGCTCAAGATGTTGCCAATTATTTAAAAATCAATGAAAACGATCGCGTTATTGCGGCATTGCCGATGTTTCACGTTTTCTGTTTAACCGTTGCGCTGAATGCGCCGCTCATGAATGGCGGAACAGTGATGATCGTGCCAAAATTTAGCCCGGCGAAGATTTTCAACATTGCGCGAGAACAGAAAGCGACGATTTTTGCGGGGGTGCCGACGATGTATAACTTTCTGTACCAATATGAAGGCGGAAGCGCGGACGATTTCCGCACGCTTCGTCTTTGCATCTCAGGCGGTTCTTCGCTGCCGGTTGCGCTTTTGCAAAACTTTGAGAAAAAATTTCAAGTGATGATTTCGGAAGGATACGGATTATCTGAAGCATCTCCGGTAACATGTTTTAACCCGCTTGATCGCCCCCGCAAACCGGGATCGATCGGGACAAGCATCATCAACGTGGAAAATAAAGTAGTCAACGAATTTGGCGAAGAAGTGCCGGTTGGAGAAGTCGGTGAGCTGGTTGTCCGCGGTCCGAACGTCATGAAAGGCTATTACAAAATGCCGGAAGAAACGGCGCACGTGCTCCGCGATGGCTGGCTTTATACAGGGGATTTGGCGCGAATGGATGAAGAAGGATATTTCTACATTGTCGACCGGAAAAAAGAGATGATTATCGTCGGCGGTTATAACGTATATCCGCGTGAAGTAGAAGAAGTTCTGTACAGTCATCCGGATGTAGTCGAAGCAGCGGTGATTGGCGCACCTGATCCAGATTACGGGGAAACGGTGAAATGTTTTGTCGTTTCGAAAAATCCGCAATTAACCGAGGAAATGCTCACCGAATATTGCCGGCAGCATCTAGCGAAATATAAAGTTCCGAGTTCCATTGAGTTTTTAGATGAATTGCCGAAAAATACAACAGGAAAAATTTTGCGGCGTGCATTAAAAGAACAATTTATCGCATCGAAGTCGTAATAAGTGCTGAATTTTCGTTACTTTTATTTTTTTCTCAAAATATATAGTTGAAAATAGAATAATAAATTTATATAATTTTTATATAATTTAATGCATAAAAGCTAAAAAGTATAAAAGTGGTAAAGGATTGTTTTGCTAGGGGGATAGGATGATGAAAAAAAGGATTCAACAGATCGCAATGTTATGTTCGGCAAGTTTTTTATTGCTGAGCGGGTGCGGAGCGAAAGAAACAAGCAAAAGCGATGGAAACAAAGAGAAGACGTATCAAATCGGCGTGACGCAATTTGTCGAGCACCCATCATTGGATGCGGCGCTGGAAGGATTTAAACAGGCGCTAAAAGACAAGGGGCTGTCCGTTTCCTATGATGTGCAAAATGCCCAAGGAGATATGAATAACAACCAGACGATTGCCAATAATTTTGCTTCTGATCAAGTCGATTTAATTTTCGCTAACTCGACTCCGAGCGCTCAAGCAGCGTTGAATGCGACAAAAGATATTCCGATTGTGTTTACTTCTGTTACTGATCCGGTCGGAGCGCAGCTTGTCCAATCGATGGAAAAGCCAGGGGGTAACGTTACGGGAACGACTGATACGCATCCTGATGCGATTCCGAAAACAGTACAGTTTATTGATAAATACGTAAAAGGAAATCGTGTCGGCATGATTTATAACTCTGGCGAGCAAAATTCAGTGGCACAAGTGGAAACCGTCAAAAAGGCGATGAAGGGGACAGATTTAAAAATTGTTCCGGTTTCTGTATCGACATCAGCGGAAGTAAAGCAGGCGGCGGAGTCGCTTGTCGGCAAAGCGGACTGCATTTATATTATTACGGATAATACCGTTGTTTCCGCGCTTGAGTCGGTGATCCAAGTAGCAAGCGACCATGATATTCCATTGTTTGTCGGTGAATTAGATTCGGTGAAGCGCGGCGGGTTTGCTGCTTACGGATTTGACTACTATGACATTGGATATGAAGCCGGAGAAATGGCAGCGCAAATTCTCAAAGATGGCAAAAAACCGTCTGATCTGCCTGTGCAATATCCGAAGAAGTTGAAACTGCTTATTAACAAAAAAGCGGCAAAAGACATGAACATTGAGCTTAATCCAGAATGGGATTCCATTGCAGAATATATTGAATAAATTAAAGTACATCCCTCCTTATATAAGGAGGGATGTACTTTCAAAGGATGGGGTTGTGATGTCGACAGCGATTTTTAGCGCAATTGAAGCAGGATTCATTTATGCGATTATGGCGTTAGGAGTGTATTTATCCTTTCGTATTTTAGATTTTCCTGATTTAACGGTGGATGGAAGTTTTGTTACCGGGGCGGCGGTGGCGGCTGTGCTTATTGTGAACGGAACGAATCCATTTCTTGCCTCTGCCGTTGCGCTGTTAGTCGGGTTCGCCGCCGGTTCGGTCACCGGAATATTGCATGCGAAAGGGAAAATTAATCCGCTGTTATCGGGAATTTTAATGATGATTGCGCTTTATTCCATTAATCTGCGGATTATGGGGCGTTCGAACGTTCCGCTTTTACAGCAGGACACGGTCATGACGGCGATGATGGAAGCATGGCAAAAAACAGGGCTAGACGAAGCGATCAACAGCGTTATTTCTTTTTCGGGATTTGTGCCGCGCACATGGGCGATTTTTGTGACGATGGCTTTTGTCGTCATAGTTATCAAATTGCTTCTTGATCAGCTGTTGAAAACGGAAATTGGTTTAGCGCTGCGCGCGACGGGCGACAACAAGCAAATGGTTTCCAGCTTTTCCGCCAATACCGATTGGCTGACGATTTTCGGCCTCGGTTTATCGAATGCGCTCGTTGCTTTTTCGGGGGCGCTTGTCGCGCAATATGGCGGGTTTAGCGATGTCGGCATGGGAATCGGCATGATTGTCATCGGGCTTGCCTCAGTCATTATCGGGGAAGCGCTGTTTGGTGCCCGTACGATTGCGCGCGCGACATTGGCGGTCATTGGCGGGGCGATTGTGTACCGCATCATTTTGGCGCTTGCTTTGCGCGTCCAGTTTTTAGAAACCGGAGACGTAAAGCTCATTACGGCGGTGATCGTCATGATTGCTCTCATTATCCCCAACATGATCGCGGCGCAAAAAGAAAAGCGGCGCAAAAAACGCAAAGCGCAAGAGAGGGGGGAGCATGTTGCTAGCGCTTAAACAAGTTACAAAAGTGTTTAACGAGGGAACGATCGATGAAAAAGTGGCATTGCAGTCGATCAATTTGACATTGGCTCCCGGCGATTTCGTCACGATTATCGGCAGCAATGGCGCGGGAAAATCGACGATGATGAACATTATCTCCGGTCGCCTCTTCCCTGATGCTGGTTCTGTCTGGATCAACGGAAAAGACGTCACGTCGCTCCGGGAACATGAGCGGGCCCGCTACATCGGGCGCGTGTTTCAAGACCCGCTTGCAGGCACGGCTCCGAATATGACGATTGAAGAAAATTTGGCGCTTGCTTATAACCGGACAAAGCGGCGCACGTTAACATTTGGGGTGACGAAAAAGCGCCGTGACTTTTTCCGCGAGGCGCTGGAGACACTTCACCTCGGTTTGGAAAATCGTTTAACCGCGAAAGTCGGCCTGTTGTCCGGCGGGGAACGCCAAGCTTTGTCGCTCTTAATGGCCACATTCACTAAACCGGACTTGCTTCTTTTGGATGAACATACGGCGGCCCTCGATCCGGCGCGGGCGGAGTTGATAACGGAGCTGACGAAAGAAATTGTTGAAAAATATAAACTGACGACATTAATGGTCACACACAATATGGAACAGGCGCTTCGCTTAGGCAACCGCCTGATTATGATGGATCAGGGGCAAATTATTTTCGAAGCGAGCGGAAACGAAAAACAATCATTGACGGTCGAACGGCTGCTCCAGGAGTTTCAGCGCATCCGCGGCAGCCAATTCGCCAGCGACCGCGCAGTGCTTGGTTGATGGAAAAAAGCGGGGAGAGATTCCCCGCTTTCCTAAGTTACTTGCGTGATGCGTTTTTGTTTTTCATGGCAAGCCCCGCCGCTTCTTCATAGGCAGCTTGCAGTTTTCTTGTAACCTCTCCCGGTTTTCCGCCGGCAATGAGCTGCTCTTCGACTTGGATGATGGGGATAATGCTTGCTGTCGTGCTTGTTAAAAACATTTCATCTGCTTTGGCGATATCTTCGGTGGCAAACGCTTCTTCGATGAATGGGATATGCAGCAAATCGCAAAATTGTTTCACTTTCATGCGGGTAATGCCGTTTAAAATGCGCTCCGTCGCCGGATGTGTGTACACTTTTCCGCCTTGGACAAGGAAAATGTTAGAAGAGCTGCCTTCAGTGATTTTTCCATCTCGATAAAAGATCGCCTCAAACGCCCCGCGTTCTGCTGCTTCCTGTTTTGCCAGCACGTTCGCAAGAAGGTTTAAGCTCTTAATATAGCAATATTCCCAGCGGACATCTCTCGTTAAAATCGCCCGCACTCCGTTTTCGGCTTCCTGCAATTTTCTTGGCATTTCGCGAATGTAGGCGAACAAGTTCGGGCGGTTTTCGGCAGGAAATGCGTGAGCGCGCGGGAAGCTTCCTCTTGTAACTTGGAGATAGACGATCGCGTCTTCTTTGACGTCATTCATTTTCCGCAGCTGCTCCAGCTTTTCGATGAGATCCTCTTTTTCGAAAGGCACAGCTAGGCGGATCGCTTCTGCCGAACGGTAAAGGCGATCAATATGTTCTTGCAATAAAAAATATTTCCCATGGTAGATGCGGACCACCTCATAAACGCCGTCTCCGAACTGCAATCCCCGTTCTTCTAGCGGATATGCCACTTCCTGATAAAGAAAAAAACTTTTTTCCGTCAGTACGTACGGTTTTAAAGTCATTCCCTCATCCCCTTTGCCAAGTTTCATTATGTAGTCATAATTCGAGTATATCACAAAATTCTGTTATATTTTCTTGGTCGGTTCCATTGGGCAATCCATTCGTTTTGCAAAACAATTGCCAAAAATCGATGTTGTTGCAGTGTGGTGGAAAAAAGGATAAAATTTTTAGACAAATAAAAATAATATGAATGGAAAAGAGTAGGAGGAGAAGCGGTGGAAACGACGTGGACAGAAACAACTTCATCATCATTTCGCCAAGGTGTGCAAGCAGGAGTAACCATTGCGATCGGCTATATGCCCATCGCCCTTACGTTTGGCTTGCTTGCAAAAACGACGGGATTAACACTTGTCGAAACGACTATGATGAGCGCGGTTGTGTATGCCGGAGCAGCGCAATATATCGCGTTAAATTTGTTTGCCGTCGGCACGGGAGCATTTGAAATTGTGCTGACAACGTTTATTTTAAACATTCGCCATTTTCTTATGTCCGCTTCGTTAAATGAAAAAGCGGAACCGGATGCGCTTTGGAAAAAAGCGCTTTATGCGTTCGGCATTACCGATGAAACGTTTTCCGTTGCGGCAATGAAAGAAGGCACGGTTAACGCGTCTTACATGTTCGGGCTCGGTTTGATGGCATACGGAAGCTGGGTCGTGAGTTCGGCGATCGGATATATCGTTGGCGCAAACTTGCCAAAAAGCTTGCAGGAAAGCATGTCCGTGGCGCTGTATGCGATGTTTATCGGCCTGCTCGTTCCGGCGCTGAAAAAGCAGCGGAAAACGGTGGTGCTGGCAGGAATGGCGGCAATCATCAATTCCATATGCACGATTTTCTTACATATTTCCAAAGGATGGTCGGTGGTGATTGCAACATTGGCGGCAGCGATCATCATGCAATGGTTTGCGGAAGAAAGCGAGGCGAAACAAGATGAATAACACGATCATTTGGATGATTATCGGCATGGGGCTTGTAACATATATTCCGCGCATGCTTCCGCTTGTCGTGTTTCAGCGCGTCAAGCTGCCGGCGTTTTGGCAAGGCGTCTTGAAAAATGTTCCGTACGCAACATTAGGTGCGCTTATCATTCCGGGAATTTTTTTGATTAATGATGATGTTTGGTTTGGCATTCTTGGATTGATAAGCGCATTTGTATCGGCGTGGCTCGGCGCAAACGTCATCGTCGTCGTTCTTGTGTCTGTGATGGTGTTGAGCGTTTACGCGCTGTTTGTATAAAAATATAAAAAAACGTCCACATTTGGACGTTTTTTACTATGCAAAAAAATGGCGCCGGCAGCTTTGGGATGGGAAAATAGATGGGGCAAGCAATAAAATGAGTGTTTGTTGAATTATTTTAATTCGTCCATAATTGCTGCATAAACTTCCTGTACGTGAAATCGTTGTTTTCCCATGCCGAATTGTTCAATCACGCGCCCGTTCTCATCTAATAAATAAGTTAGCGTCGTATGGATGAGCATGCCGTTTCCGGGATCGCGATATTGGAAATCAAAGGCGTCGGCGACTTTTTTTGTATCTGCTTCACTCCCGCGCAAAAACAGCCATCCTTGCTTGCTGTTGGTCACTCCAAACGTTTTCGCGTACGTTTGGAGTTTTTCGCGGGTATCCCGTTTTGGATCGATCGTAATAGTGATGAATTCGACGTTTTTTCCAAACACATGTTCGCGTTCTAATTTTTCCCGTAATTTTGTCATTTGAAACGTCGTGTTTGGACAGACATCCGGGCAGTTCGTATACATAAATTCCAGCAAGCGAATTTTCGGCTTCTCATCACTGAAGCGATATTCTTCCCCCCAGGCTGTTTCCATGACGACATCTTTAGGCAGTTCCATTTTTGCTTGCCGGTATACGGTGAAATAAAACACTCCGGCGCCAACACAAAGGATAAATAAGATAGTTAACGATAAATACAATTTTTTCACCGTCATCACTCTCCCTATCATTATCATACAGGAAAATAGCCATTTATACGAACGGCATTTGTGACACTTCTTTGGCGCAAGAAGATGCATGTTATGTTGCTTAGGAAAAGCGCGCTGCGGATCGGAGATGGTTTTTATTCGAAGGGAAGCTGTTTTTTATACATGACAGCGATTTTCGAATGAGTTGTATACCGTGAAGAAACGCTTCTGCGAACAAAAATTTTTTGCTGTCTTTTTAAAATTTTAAAAAAACTATTTTCATTTTCGGGATTCTGTTATATAATAACAGCGTACAAAATAATAATGTATTATAACAATAAGGATGGGGGAAGGAAAATGGCAAGTTTTACAGAACGTGTCAAACAGTTGGAAGAAAATTGGAAGGATGAAGAGCGTTGGAGAGGAGTTGTCCGTCCGTATAGTGCGGAAGATGTCATCAAATTGCGTGGCTCTCTGGATATCGAATATACGTTGGCGCGCCGCGGGGCGGAAAAACTTTGGAAGTTGTTAAATACGGAAGATTATGTCAATGCGCTTGGCGCATTAACTGGAAACCAAGCAGTCCAGCAAGTGAAAGCGGGGCTAAAAGCAATTTATTTAAGCGGATGGCAAGTTGCGGCTGATGCTAACCTTGCCGGGCAAATGTATCCGGACCAAAGCTTATATCCATCCAACAGCGTGCCGCATGTAGTGAAACGGATTAATCAAGCGTTGCAACGCGCCGATCAAATTCAATATTTGGAAGGAAGCGGTGATATCGATTATTTCGTGCCGATTGTTGCCGATGCGGAAGCAGGTTTTGGCGGTCAATTAAATGTGTTTGAATTAATGAAAGCGATGATTGAAGCAGGCGCTGCTGGCGTTCACTTTGAAGATCAGCTTTCTTCGGAGAAAAAATGCGGCCACTTAGGCGGAAAAGTGTTGCTTCCGACGCAAACGGCGATACGCAACTTAATTGCGGCGCGTCTTGCGGCGGATGTCATGGGTGTGCCGACAGTGTTAATTGCCCGCACAGACGCGAATGCGGCGAATTTAATTACGAGCGATATTGACCCGCGCGACCATGAATTTATTACTGGTGAACGGACTCCAGAAGGTTTTTACCGCACGAGGGCAGGTCTTGACCAAGCAATTGCCCGCGGCCTAGCGTATGCGCCGTATGCGGATTTAATCTGGTGCGAAACGAGCGAGCCGAACCTTGAAGAAGCGCGACGCTTTGCGGAAGCGATTCATGAAAAATTCCCGGGCAAATTGCTCGCTTACAACTGCTCGCCGTCATTCAATTGGAAGAAAAAATTGGACGACGAAACGATTGCCAACTTCCAAAAAGAACTCGGAAAAATGGGCTACAAATTCCAGTTCGTCACTCTCGCTGGCTTCCATACGCTAAACTACAGCATGTTCGAGTTGGCCCGCGGATACAAAGAACGCGGCATGGCAGCATATGCAGAATTGCAACAGGCGGAATTTGCCGCAGAAAAATACGGCTACACCGCTACAAAACATCAGCGTGAAGTCGGTACTGGTTACTTTGACGAAGTGGCACAAGTGATTTCCGGCGGTGAATCATCGACGATTGCGTTAAAAGGTTCGACAGAAGAAGAACAATTCACCACAGCATAAAGGGGATATGGGGGAGTTTATATAAAAGAGAAGGGGCTGGCCTTAAAGGAATTAACACTTCCTTTGAGAGACCGCCCCTCTTATTTATAGTTCGGCGGCTTGCTAAGGAGAGTCCGCCGGATTTTTTTGTTTCGCGAAGAAGAGAATTTTCTGTTTTTGAAATAAGGAGATGGTTTTTGCGACCACAGGATAATCTATTACATGTGCCGCCAACTCCGGAAGTTTAACTATAACCCGTTTTATTCAAAGCGCCATTATGATCACAGGGGAAGCGGTCGAAAAAAGGCACTTGGCAATATGGCGGAAGACGATGATTGCATAAATTGACGAACATTGATGCATCATAAGCACAGGAGGCGATCAATGATGAAAAAGGAAAACAAAACTCCGATGTTGCAGCCTGAATTCCGAATGAGCACAGATTTTCATTTCCATCCAGCTTTTTTGAACGAGGAAGCGTATGCTGGGGATTCGGTCGGAGAGCATACAGTGCTTGAAGAAGTGAACGAATATTTGGCGGAAGGGGAAATTAAGCAACTATTTGATAATTCCTGATCTAATCGATTTTCATCACAACAAAAAAACGATTATATTTTTTGAAAATATAGAAAAATATAACTATTAATGGTATGATAGAAATGGGTACAATGTATGACGAGAGGAGAGAAAATGGAATGAAAGTAAACGAGTTTATCATCTTGGATCAATTTATTATAAGCCGCTACACCATGGCGGTTTTGCCGCATCACTTGCACGGCAATTCGTATGCTAAAGTTGTGGAAGAAGATGGCGAGTATGTTGTCAAAATGCGGCCGCTTGATATTATTAAACGCAGTTGCGACTATTACGGCGCTAGCTTTCGAGGCAGGAGAGACGGGACGAGAGCTGTCATTGGCGTTACGCATAAAGCCCCGATCGCGATTGAGCCGCTCAATGAAATTTACGTTTTTCCGACGATTTCCCCTAACGATTCCCGCTGCGTATGGATTTCTCACCTTCACGTATATAAATATGAACCCACAAAAAATGACCAGACGATCGTCTATTTCGCCAATGAAAAAAGTCTTTTGCTTGATGTTTCCTATTACTCTTTTATGAATCAGCTTTATCGCACGGCACAGCTGCGGACGAAATTATCAGAGCGGATGGAGGCGAGAGAACGTAAATTGCAATATGTATTTCGCATGGATCGCTCTAATGGATGGCAGCAGCGATAATTTTTAAAAAGCCGCTCTTCCACTCAGTGCATGTTTCAAGCGCAAGCAAAGTGGGAGAGAAGCGGCTTTTTTTATCGAATTCCATTATTTTGATAGTTAGTATATGTGAAGAGTAGTTCAAATTCTTTGTACAAATGTGTAAAATAAATATATAGCATGATGTGAATGGGGAGTATGCATGGACATCGAAACAATCAAACAATGGTTCACTCTTGAAAGCGTGCTATCAGCGTTGGAACAATATCGTTCATTTGGAGTGATTCCAGGCATTGTCGCGACATTATTGGAAGCTTTTCTTCCGATTTTGCCAATGTTTGTATTTGTGATGGCAAACGCAGCGGCATTTGGTTTATGGCAAGGATTTCTTATTTCGTGGTTCGGCGCATGCCTTGGTTCTATTCTTGTTTTTTTAATTACGCGAAAAATCGGACAAAAGCGTTTTTTTCATTTTGTGAGCCGCCACCGAAAAGTGAGAAAGTTTATGCATTGGATTGAGCGTCATGGGTTTGGGCCAGTGTTTTTATTATATTGTTTTCCGTTTACTCCATCGGCAATAATCAATGTTGTTGCCGGATTGTCGCGAATGAGCCTTCAGCAGTTTGCTTTGGCAGTATTATGCGGCAAGATGGTGATGATTTTTACGATTAGCTTTATCGGATACGACATCACTGCGCTGGTGAAACAGCCGTTGCGTACAGTCATGGTAGCGGTCGTGATCGCATTGTTATGGTATGCCGGAAAAAGAATAGAGGCAAGGTTTTCTTTAACGGAAAAACAGCGCGATCGCGAAGATTTATAATGACAGGTGGCGATGGGAAGATGGGCGAAAAGAGACGGCGCAAGTTATTTCTTTTTGGAAGTATACTCACACTTATTTTGATATTGCGCTTTCTTTGCTTCACCAACTATATGGTCGAGGGAAAATCGATGATGCCGACATTGCAGGAAGGAAATTTGCTCATTGTCAATAAACTAAGCTATCAAATCGGCGATATTCATCGCTTTGATGTCATTGTCTTTCACGCCAATAAAAAAGAAGATTATGTGAAGCGTGTGATTGGGCTGCCTGGCGAGCAAATTGAATATAAAAATGATGTGCTGTATATTAACGGAAAGAAAATCGCCGAACCATATTTGCAGCCATATAAACAAAAATGGGGCGGCGGAAAGCTGACAGGAGATTTTACGCTAGAAGAACTTACGGGGAAAAAAAGAGTGCCGAAGGGATGTATCTTTGTCCTTGGCGATAACCGGTTAAGCAGCTGGGACAGCCGGCATTTTGGCTTTGTCAAAATAAGCCAAGTAGTTGGAAAAGTCGATTTGCGCTATTGGCCTGTCCGGCAATTTTCCGTTCGGTTTTAAAAGTATTCATTGTGCGGCATAGCTCGTGAATACTTTTTTTCTTCAAAAACAGTATCGTTTTCTTCTGTATGCGCTCGTGAAATGGAAAATGGGAAGTTAAGCGGGATTTATGCTTTAAAAATACGAACATATGTGCTACAATAAAGGAAATAGAGGAAAATGAAGGTGATGCCGATGTCGCTCCGATTTCTCTTAGGAAGATCCGGAAGCGGAAAAACAACGACATGTCTTAACGAAATTCGCGATAAACTGAAAGAAGATCCGAAAGGGAACCCGATTGTTTATCTTGTTCCGGAACAAATGACGTTTCAATCGGAATATGCATTAATACATACACCAGGATTGGCCGGAATGATGCGGGCGCAGGTGTTTAGCTTTACGCGGTTGGCGTGGCGCGTTTTGCAAGAAACGGGCGGAATGAGCCGGTACCATATTAATGAGATTGGCATGCAGATGATGATTCGGAAAATTGTCGAACATCGGAAGCAACAATTGAAATTATTTGGCCGTGCTGTCGATAAAGCGGGCTTTATTCAACAGCTTCACGATATGATTACAGAATGCAAGCGCTACTGTGTTGCTCCGCAGCATCTTCGCGAACATGTCAAATTCTTGGAAGAACAAGGAAAAAGACCGGCCGAAAAGGTGTTAGCGGATAAGTTAAACGATATATCTATCGTTTATGAGGAGCTTGAGAGAAGCTTATTGAATCATTACATACATTCTGAAGACTATTTGCGATTGCTTGCTGAAAAAATCCCGCACTCCCGCTATTTGCGGAATGCGGAAATTTATATTGACGGGTTTCATCAATTTACGCCGCAGGAGTATATGGTGCTTGAACAGCTGCTTATTCATTGCAAGCGCGTCACTGTTTCATTAACGGTGGATGCCCCGTACGACGATTGGCTGCCAAATGAGCTACATTTATTTTATTTAACTGCGAAAACGTATCATGATATTCGCCAAATGGCGTTGGCAAACGGAATCGCACTGGAAGATGCCATCATTCTCGAAAAAAATATGCGACATCAAGAAGGGGCGCTTGCCCATCTGGAAGCGCATTATCATGCCCGCCCCGCCGTCGCTTTCCCGGAAAAAACGGATTCCATCATCGTATATGAAGCGGCAAACCGCCGCGCGGAAGTCGAAGCGATTGCCCGCGAAATCGTCCGCCTTGTTCGTGACGAAGGATATCGTTACCGCGATATCGCTTTGATTGTCCGCAATACGGAAGATTATCGTGATTTAGTGAAAACCATTTTTTCTGATTTTCATATTCCTTATTTTATGGATGAAAAAGAGTCGATGCACCACCATCCGCTTATTGAGTTGCTGCGGGCCAGCATGGAAATTATAACATCGCGCTGGCGCTACGAATCGGTGTTTCGTGCCATTAAAACCGATTTACTATTTCCAGTGGGAGAAGATACCGCTACGCTGCGCGAAGCGATGGACCGGCTGGAAAACTATGTTCTTGCATACGGGATTAAAGGGGAAAAGTGGACGAATGGCGAACGGTGGACATATCGCCGCTACCAAGCGTTGGAAGGGCTATCCGTCCCGCAAACAGATGAGGAAAAGCAATATGAAGAAAAATTGAATCAATGGCGCGATATGATTGCAGCACCGCTTTCAAAGCTAGAACGCCGCATGCGCAGAGCGAAAGACGGCAGGAGCCTTTGCGAAGCGATTTATTTGTTTTTAGAAGAATTGCAAATTCCTAGAAAGCTAGAGAAAATGAGCAAGGAAGCGGAAGAACAAGGAAGGCTGATGGAAGCGCGGCAGCATGAGCAAGTATGGAATGCGGTGATTGATTTATTCAATCAATATGTCGATATGTTAGGAAGCGAGCCGGTCCCGCTGGCGGAGTTTGCGAAAATTATCGAAACGGGGCTTGACCGCCTTGAGTTTTCGCTCGTTCCGCCTGCGATCGACCAAGTGATTATCGCCCAATTAGACCGCTCGCGGCTTATTGATGTCAAATGCGCGTTTATTGTTGGCGTAAATGAAGGGGTCATCCCGGCGAAAGCGAAAGAAGACGGATTGCTCGCCGAAACGGAACGAGAGATTTTGCAGCAGTTTGGAACGAGAGTCGCGCCGGGGGGAAGAGAACAGCTGTTTTATGAACCGTTTTTCATTTATTTAGCATTAACGTGCCCAAGCGAACGCCTGTATGTGACATATCCGCTGGCAAACGAAGAAGGAAAGGCGCTCTCGCCTTCGCTCATTATTAAGCAGCTTGCCGATTTATTCCCGAATTTACAAAAGCATGTTTGCGGTAATGATCCGCTTGATGCGGAGCATGCGGAACAACAAGCATTTATCACCGTTCCGCGGGCGACGCTGACATATCTTGTGGCGCAGCTGCAAGCATGGAAGCGGCATTATTCGATTGCGCCGCTTTGGTGGGATGTATATAACTTTTACGCAAGCGATCCGCAATGGAGAAAGCAGGCGCGCAAAGCGATTGCCGGGCTGTTTTATACGAATGCGGCAACGCCGCTGAAAAAAGAAATAAGCAAGCGGCTGTACGGAAAAAAAATTCAGGCGAGCGTATCGCGCATGGAGCAGTTTCAAAAATGCCCGTTTTCCCACTTTGTTTCTCATGGATTGCGGCTGAAGGAGCGGGATGTTTTTCGGCTTGATGCTCCTGATATCGGGCAGCTGTTTCACTACGCCCTGAAAATCATTTCCGACCGCCTCCGTGAAGCAAAAATAGATTGGCGCTATTTGTCCAAACAACAATGTGAACAGTTGTCAGCCGAAGCAGTAGAACAAATTGCGCCGCTCATTCAGCAGCAAGTGCTGCTCAGCTCCAATCGTTACCATTATATGAAGCGGAAGCTGCAGAACGTTGTTGCGCGGACGACAAACGTATTAAGTGAGCACGCCAAGGCAAGCGGCTTTGTGCCGATAGGCCTCGAGCTGGAATTTGGGCCAAACGGCGCACTTCCGCCGCTTACGTTCCGCCTTCCGGACGGAACGGTAATGGAGCTTGTCGGACGCATCGATCGCGTTGATAAAGCGGAAAGTTCGAGAGGAGTGCTGCTGCGTGTCATTGACTATAAATCAAGCGCCAAAACGCTCAATTTAGCAGAAGTGTACTATGGTCTGGCGCTGCAAATTCTCACTTACTTAGACATTGTGCTCACATATGCGGAACAGCTGGTCGGCAAAGAAGCTTTTCCGGCCGGAATTCTTTATTTCCATGTGCACAATCCGATTATTAAAAGCGACCAGCTCCTTCATGATGAAAAAGAAGCGGAACGGAAGCTGCTGGAACAATTTAAAATGCGCGGTCTTTTGCTTGGGGATGTGGAAGCAATCCGCTTGATGGACACGCAAATGGAGGAAGGAAAATGGTCGTTGATCGTTCCGGCGCAAATTACGAAAAAAGGGGCGATTCACGCCAAATCTTCTGTCGTCAGCGAGGAGAATTTTTGGCATCTCCGCCGGCACATCCGGCATCTGTTTCAAATGATCGGCATGCAAATTATCGATGGAATCGTTGATGTTGCACCATACAAGCTGAAAGAGCAGACGCCTTGCGAGTTTTGTGCGTTTAAGCCAGTTTGCCAGTTTGACGAATCGTTTCCAAACAATCGCTATCGCCTGTTAGTTCCGCAAGAAAATCATGAAATTGTGCAAAAATTATCGGAAGGGAAGGACTTCGATGAGTAACGTTTTTCGTCCGAAGACGAAGGAAAGTCAGTGGACGGATGAACAATGGAAGGCTATTGTGGCGGATGGACGCGACATTTTAGTAGCAGCAGCGGCGGGATCGGGAAAAACGGCAGTGCTTGTCGAACGGATCATCCAAAAAATTACAGCGAAAGAAGACCCGGTGGATGTCGACAGGCTTCTTGTCGTGACGTTTACAAACGCTTCTGCGTCGGAAATGAAAACGAGAATTGCAGAAGCGATCGAGCGCGAGCTGGACAAACAGCCAAATTCGCTTCATTTGCGGAGACAGCTTAGTCTGTTGAACCGCGCTTCGATTTCCACGATTCACTCGTTTTGTTTGGATGTCGTTCGCAAATATTACTATTTGATCGATATCGATCCCGTATTTCGCATTGCTGATGACACGGAAGCGGAATTGCTGAAAGAAGAAGTGATGGAGGAACTGCTCGAAGAAGAATATGGAAAAGCAGACAACGAGCCGTTTTTTGACATTGTGGACCGCTATACAGGAGATCGGAGCGACGCCGAGCTGCAAGAAATGATTTTAGCCATCCATGAGTTTTCCCAATCTCATCCTGAACCATGCAAATGGCTTGATCAGCTTGTCGCAATGTATGATGTTGATGAAAATGACCGATTGGAGGAAATTCCATATATTTCTTGGATGAAAAGGTATGTAAAGATGGAATTGGATGCGGCGAAACGCCTTGTTTCAAAGGCGCTGCAGCTCGCGAATTTGCCTGGGGGCCCGCTGCCGCGCGCCGAAAATTACCGCGATGATTTGCGGATCATTGCCCATTTGGAAACGTTGTTGGAACGCTCATGGGACGAGCTGTATGAAGCGTTTCAGTCATTATCGCTATCACGTTTAAAATCGTGCCGCGGTGATGAATATGACCCGCAGCTGCTCGAAGAAGCCAATTCATTGCGCGATCAAGCGAAAAAGAAATTAGAATCGTTGCGCGACAATGTGTTTTCGCTCCGACCGGCTACGTGGCTTCACCATATGCGGGAAATGAAACCAATTGTTGAAACGATTGTTCGGCTCGTAAAACGGTTTGCGGAAATGTTTCAAGCGCGTAAACGCGAAAAAGGAATCGTTGATTTTTCCGATTTGGAACATTATTGTTTGCAAATTTTGCGCCATCCTGATTCTGCTGACGGGCAATGGCTTCCATCTGATGCCGCTTTGGATTATCGTGCCCAATTTATCGAAGTGCTTGTCGATGAGTATCAAGATACGAACATGGTGCAAGAAGCGATATTGCAGCTTGTGGCAAAAGGTGGAAATTTGTTTATGGTGGGTGATGTTAAGCAATCCATTTACCGCTTCCGCTTGGCGGAACCGCTGTTATTTTTAAGCAAATACAAACGGTTTACGGCAGACGGCACACACCCGGGAATGAAAATCGATTTGTCCAATAATTTTCGCAGCCGCGCGGAAGTTTTGCACGGCACGAACTTTATTTTTAAGCAAATTATGGGGGAAACAGTCGGGGAGATCGAATATGACGAAACGGCGGAACTAAAATATGGCGCCGTTGACTATCCAGACAGTGAGCATGCTGCGCCAGAGCTGATCGTGATTGACCGGAATAGCGAAGAAGGCGAAGAAAGCGGGGAATTGGACGCAAACGATCTGGCGGCAGCCCAGCTCGAAGCGCGCATGATGGCCAAAAAAATAAAGGAGATCGTCTCTGAGCCGCTGCATGTCTTTGATCGCAAAGCAAAGCGGATGCGCCGCGCCATGTATCGGGACATCGTCATTCTCCTCCGTTCGATGACGGCTGCTCCGCAAATAATGGAAGAATTTCGTGCACAAGGTATTCCGGTGTATGCGGATTTGTCTTCCGGATATTTTCAGGCGACAGAAATAGCTGTCATGCTGTCGTTATTAAAGGTGATCGATAATCCATATCAAGATATCCCGCTTGCGTCGGTTTTGCGTTCTCCCATTGTCGGCTTAAACGAAAATGAGTTAGCGCTGATCCGCATTCATGAGAAAAAAGGCACGTTTTATGAGGCGATGATGTCATTTTTACATAAAGCGGCGGATAACAAGGAAGAGGAAATGCTGCAGCAAAAATTGCGCCTTTTTTACGAACAGCTGCATCAATGGCGGACGATGGCGCGGCAGCGTTCATTGGCGGATGTGATTTGGCAGCTCTATCGGGATACGCACTTTTATGATTTTGTCGGCGGTTTGCCAGGCGGAAAGCAGCGCCAGGCGAATTTGCGCGCGCTTTATGACCGGGCGCGTCAATATGAAGCGACGTCATTTCGCGGGCTGTTCCGCTTTTTGCGGTTTATCGAGCGCCTGCAAGAACGCGGCGATGATTTAGGAGCAGCGCGTGCGCTTGGCGAACAAGAAGATGTTGTTCGCATTATGACGATACATAGCAGCAAAGGGCTTGAATTTCCGATCGTCTTTGTCACTGGTTTGGCGCGTCCGTTTAACACAAGGGATTTATATGGATCGTATTTGCTTGATAAAGAACTCGGTTTTGCGGCGCGTTTTGTTGATCCGAAGCTGCGCATCAGCTATCCGACATTGCCGCAAATCGCGATCAGGCAGAAAAAACGGCTCGATTATTTGGCAGAAGAAATGCGAATTTTATACGTCGCGCTAACGAGGGCGAAAGAGAAGCTATACTTAGTTGCGGCGGTGAAAGATGCGCAAAAGGAAATAGACAAATGGAAAAGCACTGCGGCCGAAGAAGAGTGGCTTTTGCCGGATGATGTCCGCGCTGCGGCGCGTTGTTATTTAGACTGGATCGGAAGGGCGCTCATCCGCCACCGCGACGGGCAACGCTTAGGCGACTTGTCCCATGTTTGCCGAGAAGTCGCTTCCCATCCATCCGTTTGGCGCATAACGATAGTTCCGGCTAGAGAACTGCATGACGCCAACCAAGAAACAGAGCGGTTGGATGAACAAATCGCCACTGCTCTGAAGCGGGGAGAGCGTGTTCCAACAGGGGGATATGCAGAAGAAGTGCAGCGTCTCCTTTCATGGAAGTATGCATATGAGAAAGAAACGCTTGTCCGCGCGAAGCAGGCGGTCTCCGAATTAAAACGGCACCGTGAAATTTTCGGGGAAAACGCGGATATAATGCTGCTTCATTCATTTTCCACGCCGCTGTTTGAACGGCCTATGTTTATGAGAGAAAAAACATTGACACCAGCGGAAAAAGGAACAGCGATGCACATCGTGATGCGGCATGTTGATTTGACAGTGCCGATTACGGAAGAAGCGGTTCGCGAGCAAATAGCGAAATTAGTGCAAATGGAGCTGTTAACGCACGAGCAGGCGGAAGCGGTTAACGTTTCGAGTATTGTTGCATTTTTCGATACGGAAATCGGCAAGCGCCTCCGCACTGCTAGCGAAGTTCACCGGGAAATACCGTTTAGCTTGGCGCTGCCGGCAAAAGAAGTGTACGGAGATGGAGTTGGCAAAGAAGGAAACATTCTCGTCCAAGGTGTCATTGACTGTTTGTTTGCCGACGAAAAAGGGCTTGTATTAATCGACTTTAAAACCGATGCAGTAAACAGGTTCGCAGGAGGGTGGCGCGAAGCAAAACAGGTGATGCTCTCCCGTTATCAAACACAAATGCAATTATATCGCCGCGCTGTGGAACAAATTTGGAAAATGAATGTGGATGAATGTTATTTATATTTATTTGATGGCTCTCATCTTCTTCCGATTTAAGGAAAAACGGAAAAGATGGAGCCCCCTTCCTAATATTTTTCAATGAGAAAGGAACGAGGCGTATGCGCATTTTACATACAGCCGACTGGCATTTAGGAAGAACGCTGGAAGGGAGAAGCCGGCTGCCGGAACAGGAGCAATTTATCGATGAACTTGCCGACATCGTCGAAAAAGAAAAAATTGATGTCGTGCTTATGGCGGGAGATGTGTTCGATTCTGTCAACCCGCCGGCGGCAGCTGAGCAATTGTTTTATGAAAGTCTCGCCCGCCTTTCCGATAAAGGAAAACGGCCCGTCGCCGTTATTGCCGGCAACCATGATCATCCTGAGCGGATTAGCGCTGCCGCGAAATTAGTAGCCGATTATGGAATCCTTTTGATCGGCTGGCCGGATACGGCGGTCTACCGCATCGAAGTGCCGGCGCGAAACGAAGCGATGATGCTCGCTCCGCTCCCGTATCCTTCGGAATCCCGTTTAGCGGAGCTGCTGTCCAAAGAACATTCGGAAATTTCTTTGCGCGACCGATACGACGAGCGGATTCGCCATTTGTTTGCGACGATGGCTGCTTCGTTTTCGGAAAAGACGGTAAACGTAGCCATGAGCCATATTTATGTCGCGGGGGGAAGCACATCCGATTCAGAGCGGCCGATTGAGGTCGGAGGCGCCTACACGGTGTCTGCCGCTAGTTTGCCAAAACAAGCCCAGTATGTCGCGCTCGGCCATTTGCATCGGCCGCAAGATGTTAAACGAGCGGAGACAGCGGCGCGCTATTCCGGCTCCCCGCTTGCCTATAGCTTTTCCGAAGCAGGATACGCCAAATCGGTTACGATTGTCGATGTAAAACCAGGGGAAACGGCGGCGGTTTCCGAAATTCCGTTGTCGTCTGGCAAACCGCTAGTAAGATGGCGGGCGACAGAAGGGATTGCCCAAGTATATCGCTGGTGCGAGGAAGGAAAAGACGCATCTGCATGGATCGATTTAGAAATTCACCTTTCACAGCCGTTATCGATGGAAGAAATTTACCGGTTGCGCAAGCTTCATTCTGGTTTTGTTCATATTCGTCCAGTCTTTCCAGAAAAAGAAGAGCATATCGAGAGTGACAGACGAGAGCAATTATCATTGGAAGAGATGTTCCGCCGTTTTTATGAACGCCAAACAGGCGGCGGCAAAGCGGATGACGAGCTTGTCCGCTTGTTTTTAGAATTAGTGACGGAACAGGAAGAAGAGGGGGAGACGGAAGAGTGAAGCCGATTTCGTTAACGATAGCTGGTTTGCACAGTTTCCGCGAAAAACAAACGATTGATTTCCAATCGCTGTGCGAAGGCGGCGTTTTCGGTATTTTCGGTCCAACAGGAAGCGGAAAATCAACGATTTTAGACGCGATGACACTTGCGCTATTTGGCAGTGTGGAGCGCGCGCCAAACAATACGCATGGGATTATGAATCATGCGGAAAACGAGCTGTTCGTTTCTTTTACGTTTGAGTTAGAAAACGCTTCATGCACGAAGCGCTATACGGTGGAGCGCAGCTTTAAACGCGGCGATGAATGGCGGTTAAAAAGCGGCATATGCCGGCTGATCGAAGTTGGCGCCGAAAATGTGGTGCTGGCGGATAAATCGACAGAAGTCAATAAAGCAGTAGAGCAATTGCTTGGTTTGACAATGAAAGATTTTACGCGCGCTGTTGTGTTGCCGCAAGGAAAATTCGCAGAATTTTTGTCATTGAAGGGCGCCGAACGCCGGCAGATGCTGCAGCGCCTTTTTCATTTAGAGCCGTATGGCGATAAGCTGAACAAAAAATTAAAAGAGAAACTTGCCGCCATTACTAGCGAGTTAAATGAAGTGATCGCTGAGAAGACGGGGTTAGGAGACGCCTCGAAAGAAGCGGTCGAGCGGGCCAAACAAGAATTGGACATGTTCCGGGAGTTATTACAAAAGTGGAAAGCAGAATTGCATGATATGGAAAGAAAAATCGAACGAAATAAGCAATTATGGGCATGGCAAACGGAAAAAAAGGAACTCGAAGCGGAACTGGCGCGCCTTTCCGCGGAAGAACCGCATATTCGCGCATTGGAAAATAAAAAAGAACGCGCGGAACAAGCGGAACGAATGTGGCCATATCTTGAGCGGTATGAGGAAGCGCGCCGATTTGTTGCCAATGCGCAGCAAAAACAGCACGAATTGCGGCAAAAGCTCGCCCAGGCCGCAGCGCTGCATGAAAAAGCGATGCGCCATTATGAGCATATTCGCCAAGAAAAAGCCGCTTCCGAGCCTCGCTTGTTGGCAAAAAAAGAACAGTTAACCCAAGCGAAACAGTTGGCGGCGCAAATCCGTTCCCTTGAAGCGGAACTAAATGAAATGGAAAAACAAATCCGCGAGGTAGAAGGAGAAGAACGGAAAAAACGCGAGCTGTGGCAGGAAGCGGCCGCATTATATGAACGCGGGATCGAAAAACAACAGATGCTGAAAACAGAATTGCAAAAGCATTTAGCTTCTATAGAGCAGAAGGAAGTGATTGAACAGGCATATGATGAAAAACAACAAATCGAAAGAATAGCAGATGCGCTCCAACATATTCAGCAGCGGTTGGCGCAAAAACAGCAAGCGCAGCAGCAAGCAAGCGAAGAAGCGGAAAAACGGAAACGGCAAGCCGAAACGGCAAACGAAAAATTGCGCCTTTTATTTCAAAAGATAGAAAAAATCTATCATTCTGTTTGTGAGCGGCAATGGCAGCTTGAAAAACTCATCTATCGGTATGAGCAACATTTGGAACAAGAACGGGAAAAAACGGAACAGGCGAAAACTGCGGAGATGGCAGCAGTGCTTGCCAAACAGCTTCGCCAAGGAGAACCATGCCCTGTTTGCGGGTCATGCGAGCATCCGAATCCGTATGTATATGAGCACCATGACAGCGGCAGCGACGAAAAGATCGCCATGTTTGAACAGCAAGTAAAACATGGGCAATCTTATATGCAAATGCTGCATGCGCTAAAAGCACAGCTGGAGCAGATGGCGCAATTTATTGGGAATGAGTGGACGTTTCAACGGTTGGACGTAAGTAAATGGAAAGTAGAAGAAGATATCGATATTGCCGTGGAAGTGAAGGCGCTCCAGCAAGATTGTTTACAGTTAAAAGAAGCCGTTCAGCAGGCGCTGCAAAAATGGCGCGATGCCGAATCGGCGCAACAAGCGATCGAACAAGAAATGAGATTGCTTGAGAAAGATATACGAGAGCTGCAAACGGAATGGCAGATTCGTTTGCGCGAATACAACCAATTACAAGCAAGCTGGCGCGAAAAATATGCCGACTTTTCTTTTACCGAGATCGAAGTGATCCGCGACCAAATGCGGAGACGCGAAGAAACCGTCCGACAGTTGCAAAAACGGATTGATGACAGCATCCCGTTTCTCGACAAAAAATTAAGCGAAAAAGAACAATTGGCCCAGCAATTGCAGGAGATAGAAACAGAAAAAGTCCGCCTCGTTTCGCTGCACAAAGCTAAACAGCAGCAGATCGACAGCTATAAACAACAATTGTTAGAAAAAGCAGGAACGGTACAAATGGAAGAGCAACTTCTGCACATCGAGCAGCAGTTGCTTCATTTAAAAAGCGGGGAAGAACAAGCCTATCAACGATGGCTGCAGGCGCAAAAACAGTATCAAACGTTGGATGCAGAGGCGAAAGCGATACAGCAGTCATTGGAAGAAGGAAAAGCGCAGTATGAAGAAGCGAGATCGCGTTGGCTGCGGGAATTGGAAAAAACGGCGTTTGCCGATGAAAACGAAGTGAAAGAAGCAAAGGCAGCAGAGGAAAAACGGTCCGAGTGGGAGCAGCAAATCAACGATTATTGGCAGAAAGTGCAACATGCCCAGCACCGCCTTGAGCAGCTTGCTGAAGCGATGGGCGGCGAAACGATTAACCAACAACAATGGGAACAATTGCAGGCTGTGTACGAAGAAGTGAAACAACAGGTAGACGGCACGATGCAGCAAGTTGGCGCCGCGCAAAATAAAGTGGAAGAATTGACGGAAAAACATAAACGTTTTGTAGAATTAGAGAAAAAACAGCAAGAGCTGACCGCTCTTGCGGACCGTTATAAACATTTGCAGTCGATTTTAAAAGGCAACAGCTTTGTCGAATTTTTGGCGGAAGAACAGCTCATTCAAGTGACGAGAATGGCTTCCGAGCGGTTAAGCTCGTTGACGAGACAGCGCTATTCGCTGGAAATCGACTCGCAAGGAGGCTTTCTCATTCGCGATGATGCCAATGGCGGGGTTAAGCGGCCAGTGACCACATTATCAGGCGGGGAAACGTTTTTAACGTCATTGTCGCTTGCCTTGGCGCTGTCGGCGCAAATTCAGCTACGCGGGGAATATCCGCTTCGATTTTTCTTTTTGGATGAAGGATTTGGCACATTGGATGCGGAGCTTCTTGATACGGTTATTTCTGCACTGGAAAAACTTCATTCGCAGCGGCTGTCTGTCGGAGTAATCAGCCATGTGCAAGAAATCCGCGCCCGCTTGCCGAAACGGCTTATTGTTGAGCCGGCGGAGCCGGCTGGGCGGGGAACGAGAGTCAGGTTAGAAGTGATGTAGCTTTTACAAAATAAAATGCAAAGCTGCCGTTTCCTGAAAGGGAGCGGCGGCTTTGCTAATTGTTTGCAGCCACGTTGCTGTCAAACACGTCAGAGTCAAATGTGTTTGTTAAATTGATGCCATTGTTGGTAATGATAAAATCTCCCGTATTGAATCCCCCTGAACCAGTCATTGTTTTGGTTGCTACTTTTGGAGCGATATAAAGGCAATCTCCCATTTGCACAACCGCTCCGCTGCTGACATTATTAATTTTTATAGGTCCGACGACAGAAGGCATTATTCTCCATCCCTTGTTATTGGTGAAGTTGTTTGGGTATTTCTCATAGAAGATGCTGAAGCATTCGGAGCAAGCTGGCGGATATGTTTAATTCTTGCTTCCGCATCAACGGTAGATGTGGAACCGATATGCACCACGCCAGCAGTGGAAACCGCTAGTATACGAATGGAACGGACGGAGATAACAGGCGATTGCTGGAGTGTTTGCAGCGAAATGTTGCGGCGGCCTGATTGCAATTTCGGAATTGTTTTTGTAAAAACAGGAAAAATGCTTTCCCCTTCGTTTCCAAAAAATAGCTCATATTGCCGCTGAACAGCAAGAACGCGAGCACGGGAGGTGATTTTCTGTGAGTCTCCAATCTGCAAAACAGAACTGAAAAGGATCGCTTCCCCATGAAAGAATTGGACGATCGATGTTCGCTTCATCCTTGCCCCCCTCTTTGGATAAGCGGAACGAAAGGTCCGATGATTAATGATTCCGGAGGAGTGTCAAAAGCGGACGCGATATTAATGACATCCGCATCGCCGATTAAAAAAACGGCGGAACTTGTGACAGCGATTAAATGAATATCGCCAATATGAACATCCCGGTTGATCACAGTATAATTCATCATTCTCCTCCTTGCTTTGGCAAATGTTTTAGGAAAAGGTCGATCGATTGTTCAATATCCATTTTTACTTTTTGGAAAATTTCGTTAACGACGGCCTCCTCTTTATCCGATGTAGGAACATATCCATTATTCATTTTTTGATGCAAATAAAAACGAATTCGTTCATCTACTTGCCGGGCGATGTCTTGCAAAATAAAATGCCGGTATGTGTCATCAAGGCGGTGCGCGTATTGTGTTTCGAATTTTTTTATAGTTTCTTTTGCTTCCTTTTCTAAATAAGCGTGAACTTTTTCCTGAATGTTGCGGAATAAGACGGGTTCCGGCTTCGGAACAACCGTTTTTCCTGGTTGAACGGCAAAATCTTCAATAGTGCTGCCAACACCGTTAGGAGTAATGCCAATATTTAATGTTCCTTCCAATGTTTCTACTTTTAATTGGTCAAATTTATATTCGATTCGTTCAATATTGGTGCGCGGTTGCTGTTCCAGTTCTTTTAACTGCTTTTCTAGGAGGAGAAGCCGCTGCTCTAATGCCTGTATTTTTTTTGTTTGCCATGACAAATAGCGCTGTAACTTTGCCAAATAATCATATAGGGACATAATTGTGAACCCATCCTCTCCAATGGCCCTCTTATTTCAGTATATGGACGACCAGTTGTTGTCAGCACCATTTTCCTGATTTTCTAGCGGCCTGCTGAATGAAGCGGGACGAGAGGACCGACTATTTCTTCTGCAAGCGGAGCGGTAGCGATTGCCTCAGGAGCCTGTTCGGTGTATCCTCCGGTATTCATTAATGTGGAAAGTGCTTGGATGCTGCCTGCACTGCCGATTTGCAGCACGGATGAGTTCGTGACAGAGCCAATTTTCAATTGGTAAATGCATATACTTTGATTAATGTAAAAATTCAATTTCTTCTCCTCCTTTAAACGTTGGCTACTACATTTTCATCGGCGATATCCGCGTCATTAGTATTTGTATTGCTATAATAGTTGTAAATATGCAGACCATCTCCCGTGTTAAAAGAGCCGGCGCCGGCAAAGGTTTTGGCAACGCTTTGGGGCGAAATCGCAAACACGTCTCCAATATGAAATACGCCGCTGCTTGAGATGCTATTTAATTTGACGACTCCGACAAATGCTGGCATAAGAAATGCACCTTTCTCTCGTTCTTACGATAGTGTATGGGCACGGCGGCCAAAAGGTGAGCACTTTAATTATTTGCGGTAGTATTGGAATCAGCGACATCCGGATCGCTGGTGTTTGTGAAGCTGGTGAACGTGTTTGTTTGTAGAAAATCACCATTATTGTTGCCGCCAGAGCCGGTATTTGATTTAAGCGTACTTTTTGGAGCAATTTGTAATACGTCTCCAAAATTCACCGTTCCGTCTCCGCTCACATGGGTAATTTTGATTGGGCCACTGATAAATGACGGCATACGTTTCCTCCTTTAAGTGATATGTTTATTGTTAATGTATGAAAAAAAGAGAAAACGGTTAAACGTGCGATGGATGTCCAGACGAATCGATTTTTTTGTCATAGGATGGTAATAATAAAACGATAAAGGGGAATGGATATGCCGGCGACGATTATCGGAGGAATTAAAGTAACGAGTGTAAGCGGAAACGGGACAGTAAATATGGGCGATGTGCTGCAAATCGCTCCAAAAAGCACAACGAAAGCAAACTCAGGAGCAGGTGGAGGGAATACAGGCGATTTTTTGCTGACAAACACATTTTGCAATGTCACCAATACGTTTGATCCTGATATAAAAGATTCGGGAGTACGCGGAAATAATTAGGATGGTCGCAATGAAAAAAGACCATCTTTTTTCTTTTTATACGTATAGTGTAATAATAAAAAATAATGTATAATATAATTGTGAATTTTCTAAAATATTTAATAGGGGGATGGGATAATGAACGTGCCATTAATATTGACACAATTTTTGGATAGGGCTGTTTCATTGTACGGAGACAAAACGGCAATGATTTGCTCTGGCCGAACGCTTACATACAAACAATTAAACGAGCGGGTCAATCGGCTTTCTCACGGTTTGAAACAATTAGGCGTTGAAAAAGGGGATCGGGTCGCCTATTTGGCGCCAAATACGCTGGAAATGTTAGAAGGGTTTTACGGCGTATTTCAGCTTGGAGCAATCATGGTCCCGCTGAATACGCGCCTGAAACCGGATGATTATTTGTTTATTTTAAACCATAGCGAAAGCAAAGTGTTGTTTGTTGACCAAGATTTATATCATTTGATCGTGCCAATTAAGGAAAAGCTGCAGACGATAAAGACGATTATTGTCCATCAAAAAGATGAGGAAACAAATGAAATCGCTTACGATGAATGGCTGGCGCAGCATCCAAACACGCCGTTTGACCGGCCGGACATCGATGAAAATGATGTATGTAGCCTTTTATATACAAGCGGAACGACAGGAAATCCAAAAGGGGTCATGTTGACACATCGCAACAATTATCTTCACGCGTTAATATCCATGCATCATCTCCGCGTTTCCGACGAAGATACGTATTTGCATATATTGCCGATGTTTCATGTTAACGGATGGGGATCGCCATTTTATTATACGGCGAACGGAGCGACGCAAATCGGTTTACGGAAAGTCGATGCCAAGGTGATTTTTGATTATATCCAAACATACAAGGTAAGCGTTATGCATATGGCGCCGACCGTATTAAACATGCTCTTGCAGTATTATGACAAGCATAAGCCGGTCATCGACCATCCAGTCCGCGTTGTGATCGCTGGTTCTGCGCCGCCGCCATCCTTTGTCACGCGCGTGGAACAAGATCTCGGCTGGGAATTTATCCAAGTGTACGGCATGACAGAGTCTTCCCCGCTTAACCTAGTTTCCCAAATCCGTTCTCATTTGCGCGATTTGCCGCAGGAAAAACAGTACCGCCTGAAAGCGAAAGCAGGTTATCCGATGATCGGTTGCGATGTAAGAGTAGTGGACGAACATGGTGACGAAGTTCCGCATGATGGCAAAACGATTGGAGAGCTTGTTATAAGAAGCAACAATGTGATGAAAGGGTATTGGAAAAACCCAGAGGCAACGATGGAGACTATCCGTAACGGCTGGCTGTATACTGGCGATATGGGAACGGTCGATGAATATGGATACATTGACATTGTCGACCGGAAAAAAGATATCATTATCAGCGGCGGAGAAAATATTTCTTCCATTGAAGTAGAGGGAGTTTTATATGAGCATCCAGCAGTGCTGGAAGCGGCGGTCATCGCTGCGCCGCATGAAAAATGGGGGGAAACGCCGCACGCATTTGTTGTCGTCCGAACGGGGCATGAAGTGACAGAGGAAGAGCTGATTGCCTTTTCGCGTGAAAAGCTGGCGCATTTTAAAGCGATTACCGGCGTTACGTTTGTCGATGAATTGCCAAAAACAGCATCGGGAAAAATCCAAAAAGTACATTTGCGCAAACAGTATTGGGATTCCATCGGAAAAACGGGACGTTATGTCAATTAATATAAAGCGATGAGCCATTGCCAAAGCGGACCGGTATCGAATTGCGGGGAGCGGCTTGGCATGTTCAACATGAACATTGAATCTGTTATAAGATGTAAAATGTTTTCATAAGAAGTTCAGCGGAGATGTGTTTGATGCCATGCCTATCCGATGAGCGGGAAAGAGCCGCCAAACGCCTTTGCAGGAATGGAGCAGAGGGTGTGGGGCACACGCTGTTGGGCGGAATGCCGCTTAATGAAGAATAATGTTTAAAAATCAGAATATGATTCATCTCTTCCTGTTTCCCTCGTTGTAACAGTCACCGGCTTGGGCGGTACTATATTGCACCTGCCGGCAATTTTTCGGATCGGTCCGCTTGAATGGCTTATGGGAAAAAGCGGTTCTTCCGCAAATAAAAAGCCCCTCCTAATGCGCTACATTACTGAGGGAAGGGGGAGGAAGAGTGATCGATCAGCGCTGTTTCCCGCAAATACCGATTAATCAGTTCGTCCAATTCTTGGCTGCATTGAATCGTTTCTTTAGCGGTAAATCCGTGCGTCAATGCCAATTCGATCATCTGTTGTCGCTTTTCCTCGATTAAAACATTGACCATTGTATTCACCATCAATCTTTTTATGGTAGAGGACATTTTTTTATTCTCCTGCATCCATTCATATTAAATTTTATTTAAGGATAAACGATGCCTGCACTTGACAGTGGCACTATAAACAATGGGTGCGACAATAAGGGAGCTAACGAGTGAAAGGAGCTAAACATTATTATACATATGGCGACGAAAAAGGAAAGGTATTCGTTAAAATAAGTGATAATTTTACTAATTTAGACAAAATTCAACAAACAGCAGGGATTTTCGCGCAAAGAACGAATATGAACAAGTTGTGTATATTCCAATTGGGAAGGAGATTTTGCAATGAGATTTGTGACAGCGCAGCGCGGCAACGAAATATTTGTCGGAGCAATGGAGCAAGAGGAGAAAGTTGTCCATTTATGTCGTGCCGAACAGGCGATGCGCCAACAAGCAACGATTCCTTCGTCATTATTAGAATGCATCGGATTAGGGGATGAGTTTCTTCATAATGTGAAGGAAATTGTTGCATGGGCGAAAGAAAACCCGTCTGCGCAATATGTATATTCTTTGCGTGACGTTCGGTTGCTTGCGCCGATTCCACGTCCAGCGAAAAATATTTTTTGCGTTGGAAAAAATTATGTCGATCACGCCATTGAATTAGGAGGAAAGTCGGATATCCCGCAGCATCTCATTGTATTTTCGAAAGTGCCGACAACCGTCATCGGACATGAGGAAACGGTGTTGCGCCACGCCAATGTGACGGACGAATTGGATTACGAAGGAGAACTGGCGGTGGTGATCGGCAAGCGCGGAAAGGCGATCCGCAAAGAAGAAGCGCTTGATTACGTATTTGGTTACACGATTATCAATGACGTGACAGCAAGGGATTTGCAGGAACGGCATCAACAATATTTGCTCGGAAAAAGTTTAGATACGTTCTGTCCGATGGGGCCATGGATCGTCCATAAATCACTCATTGAAAATCCAAATAAGCTGCAAATTGAGACGAAAGTAAATGGGGAAATAAGACAAAAAGCAAGTACAGAACAATTTATTTTTAATGTCGAGACAATTATTGAAACGATTTCTCGCGGAATTACGCTAGAACCGGGGGATATTATCGCAACTGGAACGCCGGCGGGAGTCGGAAAAGGAATGAAACCGCCGCGCTTTTTGCAAACAGGCGATGTTGTTGAAATTACCGTGAAAGGAATCGGGACGTTAAGAAATAAAATCGGGGAATAAGAAAAAACGGGGCGTTTTTTGTGTATCTGCCCCGTTTCGCTTTTTATGATTGGGCAAACACTTTTTTCACTTTTTCTATCGCCCAATCGAGTTCTTCTTTTGTTATGACGAGCGGCGGTGCAAAGCGGATGACGGTATCGTGCGTTTCTTTGCACAACAGCCCTTCTTGCTGCAATTTTTCGCAATATGGGCGGGCAGAAGTATGAAGTTCCATACCGATAAACAATCCTCTTCCCCGCACTTCTTTAATGTCTGGATGTTGGATTTCCCGCAATTTTTGGATGAAGTAGCTTCCCAATTCCAACGAGCGCTCCGCTAATTTTTCTTCTATCATTACGTCAATGGCTGCGCTCGATACTGCGCATGCCAGCGGATTTCCGCCGAATGTCGAGCCGTGCGAACCAGGATTAAACACGCCGAGAATATCGCGGTTGGCTGCTACGCAAGAGATAGGAAACACACCTCCTCCAAGCGCTTTTCCAAGGATGTACATATCTGGAATGATGTTTTCCCAGTCGCAAGCAAACATTTTTCCGGAGCGGCCGAGACCAGATTGAATCTCATCGGCAATGTAAAGAACGTTGTTTGCTTTACATACATCGTGCGCTTCTTGCAAAAAGCCTTGCGGCGGAATGCGCACGCCCGCTTCCCCTTGGATTGGTTCAAAAATAAATGCGGCGGTGTTTTTTGTAATCGCTTTCTTCAGTGCGTTTATATCGCCGTATGGAATCACTTTTATGCCCGGCAGCATCGGCCCGAAACCGCGTTGATATTCCTCGTTTGAGGACATCGATACCGCTGCCATTGTCCGGCCATGGAAGTTATTTTCGCAAACGATAATTTCCGCTTTATCTTTTTCGACTCCTTTAACGTCGTACGCCCAGCGCCGCGCCGCTTTTAAAGCGGTTTCTACCGCTTCTGCGCCTGTGTTCATCGGCAAAACCATATCTTTCCCTGTCAGTTTCGCGACTTTTTCATACCAAGGGCCTAGCTGATCGTTATGGAACGCACGCGAAGTTAGCGTGAGGCGATCCGCTTGCTCTTTAAGCGCTTGAATAATTTTCGGATGGCGATGCCCTTGGTTGACCGCCGAGTAAGCGCTTAACATATCAATATAGCGATTTCCTTCTATGTCTTCCACCCAGACTCTTTCTCCTTTGGTGAGAACAACAGGAAGAGGATAGTAGTTGTTGGCACCGTATTGCTCTGTTAAACGGATCATTTCCACTGTTTTACTCATGCCGCTTCCTCCCTAGTTATTGTTATTGCTGCCTTTTTCATTATAGCAGAAAATGCAATTATATATGCGGGCGCATTTTATCCGGACATTTGTCTGCGCGCCATAAGCAGGCAAACGTTTCACGTGTTTAAAGTTTGTTTTTTCCGTTCGCTGCATGATATGATGATAATGAATTTCAGAAAAGGGAGGAACGATATGACACACGCGCATATAACAAGTTGGCTGATCACGATTGTATTATTTTTCGTCGCCGTTTCATTACTGCGTTCAGGATCTTCTAAAGCAAAAATCGTGCAAATGGTGCTCCGGCTGTTTTACATCTTGACGATTATAACCGGTCTTCTTTTGTTACATAGCATCGCTTCCATTTCCATATTGTATATTGTCAAGACGATTGCCGGCTTATGGCTGATCGGAGCGATGGAAATGGTTTTAATCAGCATGAAAAAAGAAAAAAGCGCAAAAGCTGCGTGGATTCAATGGATCATTGCGTTTGCGCTCGCGCTATTTTTAGGATTATCGCTACCGCTGGGATTTGATGTTTTTTGAAACAGGCGGCAGTTCCATCCGGAATTGCCGCTTTTGCATATAGAAAAAATGTGGTATGTTAATAGAAAGAATATTTTGTAAATTTTTCTAACATTCACATAAGTGTGGTGAAATATAATGAACGTATACCGTCTTTATTGTCATGATGCAGAACAATTGCATGATTTTATCACACAACACCACCTTACCCAATATGAACATATTTTTGTACAGATAGCGGCGCATAAAACAGGGCAGTCTGAGCTTGGCAAAATAATCGAATTGCTTCGCCGCTGTCTTCCGCAGGCGCAGCTGCTTGGCATGACATGCGGCGATCCTTTCCATCCCGGCGGCCGGTTTAACATCTGTTTTACGGTATTTGAAAAAGTCAGCGTTCACTCTGTGCTGCTGCCATATAAGGAGTTTGCCAATGAACTGGAGCTTGCGGCATATATTTCGGATGCGCTGATAACCGAAGAAACGAATCTTCTTCTTTTATTTACCGATCAAGAAAGCAATTTTCATTCACTTATTCGCCATATCCCGTTAGTAAACGATCAAACTGTTATTATTGCAGGACGGATGAAGGAAGGAGGGCGTTTGTTTTCACATGAAGGGATTGTCGCTGACGGCATAGTTGCGATTAGTTTTAACGGTTCTTCTTTGCGTGTTCAACTATCACACCCGTTTTTATGGGAGCCGGTTGGCGCCACTTTTCGGGTCACGAAATGTAGCGGGAACAAATTATACGAGCTGGATGGAAAAAAAGCGGCAAGATTGTTGGAACATTATTTAGGGAAGGAATTTATCGAGCGCTTGCCGTTTTCCGGTGCGGAGTTTCCGTTCGTTGTGGAGAAAAACGGGCATAAACAATGTTTATCTGTTGCAAAAGCAAATAAGGATGGTTCGATTGAAATAAACGGCCGCGTCGATCCTGGCGAGATGGTTAAGATTAGTTTCGTTCCTTTGCCGTCGCTATTTTGGCATATGTCTGATAAGTTAACGAAATTGGCGAAAAAACCAGCGGAAGCGATTTTTTTCTATCAGAGTATGGCCATGGAAGGTTATGTATCTCTCGCGCTGCAGCAAATCACTGCAACACTGGAACAAATTTCCCCAACGTTTACGCCGTTTTCTTTTGCCGAACTAGTAACAAAAGATAGATATGCTCCTATGCATCCAGCAACGTTTAGCATGGTCGCGTTATCGGAAAAAAATCGCCACAGAGCCGGCAGCGGAGCTTCCGTTTCTTTGCCGATCCCAAAATCTTTGCAAGGAGTGATGACGCTTGCGCATTTACTGTCCGCCACTTCCCGGGAAATGGAGCGGCTGCACGTTTGCGGGCAAATATCGCAATCGCTTTTTGAGCATAATACAGACATTGTGTATTCTACCGATTTGCATGGCAATTTAACGAACGTGAATCCCGCGTTTGAGAAAGTTCTTGGCTACAAAAGAGAGGAAGTATTGCATACGAACGCTTTAAAATACATCCATCCGAATGATGTGCGCCGCGTCAGCATGCATTTTTATCGGGCGCTGCGCGGAAAAATCCAATATTATAATTTAGAAATACCGACAAAATCGGGGAAACCATTATTGTTCCAAATTAAGAACGTTCCGATTGTTGTCGATGGAAAAAAAGTGGGGATTTATGGGATTGGCAGGGATATTACCGAACAGAAAAAAGCGGAAGAAAAAATTTCATATTTGGCGTATTATGACCCTGATACCCATCTGCCAAACCGGACGAAGTTTATGGAAATCATCACCGAACAATTGGAGAAGGCAAAACGAAAAAACCGGAAGCTGGCGGTTGTTTTCATCGATTTAGATCGTTTTAAGCGCATTAATGACAGCATAGGGCATTATGCGGGAGATGAAATTTTAAAACAGGTCGTCCAGCGCATTCTCCATGTTTTGCCAATTGAAGCGCATTTAGGAAGGTTTCATGGGGATAAGTTTTGTTTGCTTTTAACGGGGCAAATCCATTCAGAAAAGGTGTTTGAAACAGCAACTCGCATTGCCAAAGAAATGACGAAACCGATTGTGTATGACGGAAAAGAATTTTTTATTACAGCAAGCATTGGAATCAGTTTTTATCCAAGCGATGGAGTCGATGCACATTCGCTGTTGAAAAACGCGGATATCGCTGTCAGCAGGGCAAAGCGGAGCGGAGGAAACCGCGTCCAGTTTTATTCTGCGAAAATGAACGATGAAACGCTGCATCGTTTAGAAATGGAAAGATATTTGCGAAAGGCGCTGGAAAAACGAGAACTTTTTCTATGCTACCAGCCGATTGTCGATATAACGACAGGAAAAATTGTCGGCAACGAAGCTTTGATTCGCTGGCGCCATCCTAAGCTTGGACTTGTGAGGCCGGATGAATTTATTTCGCTGGCAGAAGAAACAGGTCTTATTCATGAAATTGGAAGATGGGTATTGGAAACAGCATGTAAGCAAACGAAAAAATGGCAAGCATTAGGCAATCAACAACTTTCGATATTTGTCAACGTATCAGCGGCACAATTTCAGCACGAAAGTTTTATTAATGATGTTAAACGGGCGTTGGCGCAATCACAGCTCTCTCCGGATTGTTTACACTTAGAATTAACAGAAAATTCTATGCTTCGCAATCTTCATCACAGCATTCAAGTAATGAAAGAATTGCAGCGGATCGGCGTCGGTATTGCCATTGATGATTTTGGCAGCGGATACGCTTCGTTTAGTTACTTAAAAAATTTACCGGCAAACATATTGAAAATCGATCGCTCATTTATTAAGCAGATCCATACGAATTCTTCCGATATTGCGATTGTTAAGGCGATGATTACGATGGGGCATGGATTAGGGATGAAAATAGTGGCTGAAGGGGTTGAAACGGACGAGCACCTTCAATTGTTAAAAATGCTCCGGTGCCATTATGTGCAAGGATACGCGTTATATCGGCCGGCAACTGCGGAAGAGTTGTCAGCGCATATAACGGTCGGCAAGCCTTAAAAGAAAAAACGGGGAAAGGCCAAAGCTCTTTCCCCGCTATCCGGATTGCGCGCAAACAAACCGTTTTCCGGTGTTAAATGTGATTTCAAAGCGGTCTCTGCATGTGTTTCCGCGTTCATAGTAATGTTGGACATTGCTGACAAGTTCGGTGTTATCGTAAATGATAAAGTTAACGCCTGCGTATTTTTCAAATAATAAGCCATTATAGCAATATAAGCAATCATATAAAGAAAAGCCGTGTTCATTTAACCATTGCACAAAATGAAAAAACGTTTTGTCGGAAAGCGATTCGAGCCATTGCTGATAAGCGTACGGAAGCCGCTTGCGAAACCGGACGCGATCACCGTTTTGCAAAGGAAAAGAGCCGATGCCTGTATCGATGATTCCGCCTTGTTGAAGTTGCCCGCACATCCAATCGCCGTGGCGGAAAACCTCGATACTCCCTTCTGTCATCTCCTCAAGCAACGACGCTTCCTCATCTTCTTCATCAAAAAAGATCCATTCGTCGTTGGCAAATTCAACTGTTCCTTGCGTGTAAGCGCGTTTTTGTTCATTGATGAATGGAAGGCGACGTTCCATATCCAATTTTCTTTCTCCTCCTTTATTTTCTGTTTTGCCAAATTGTCCCTGATTTATACGCATCGTTCTTGCGATCGGACAATTCATCGAAATGAGAAGTGCTGCATAAAATGGAATCATGCCAATACGGAAGGCATTAATGAAAAAGAACAGCGGGATGGCAAAGTGCGGCGCGGGGAAAACAGGACGATTGCCGCAGCTGAACAAAACATGGAGAACGGAACGAGTTACGCTGAAAACAAAATAACTTTTTTCTCATCTGTAAAGAAAGGATTGGTTCATATGTGTGGTATCACCGGTTGGGTTGATTTTCAGCGCGATTTGCGGACAGAAAAAGAGACGATCGTTAAAATGACAGAAACGTTGGCGAAACGCGGACCTGACGACACGAATGTTTGGTTTAGCGAGCATGCCGCATTTGGGCATAAGCGCCTTATTGTGGTTGACCCAGCAGGTGGCAAACAGCCGATGACAAGAATAAAAAACGGGTATCATTATACCGTTTGTTATAACGGAGAACTGTACAATACGGAAGATATTCGCAAAGAATTGTTAAAAAAAGGATATACGTTCCGGGGGCATTCGGATACGGAAGTATTGTTAACCGCTTATATGGAGTGGAAAGAACGCTGCGTCGACTATTTGAACGGAATTTTCGCTTTTGCGATTTGGGACGAACAACGCGGACAGCTGTTTTTAGCGCGAGACCGGCTCGGCGTAAAACCGCTTTTTTACCGGCATGACCATGCCAGCATTTTATTTGGTTCGGAACTAAAGGCAATTTTGGCGCATCCGGATGTTAAAGCGGAAGTGGATGGGGAAGGGTTGGCGGAAGTATTCGGATTGGGCCCGTCACGGACGCCCGGGCACGGAGTGTTTCGTGGAATGAAAGAATTGCGCCCGGCGCACGCGTTAACGTTTTCCCGCGAAGGGATAAGAGTATGGCGCTACTGGAATGTGCAAAGCGATGTGCATAGAGACTCGCTGGATGAGACGGTGGAAAAATTGCGTTTTCTTCTTATTGATGCTGTTACGCGCCAGCTTGTTTCCGATGTGCCTGTCTGCACTTTTTTATCCGGCGGGATTGATTCGAGTTCCATTACCGCCATTGCCGCAACGGTGTTTGCGAAAGAAGGAAAAGGACAGCTTCATACGTATTCTATTGATTACGAAGGAAACGACCAATATTTCCAAGCCAATGATTTTCAACCAAATGCGGACACTCCTTTTATTGAACTCATCTCGGAAACGTTTCAAACCGTCCATCACCATTGTGTTATTAGTCAAGAAGCTCTGTTTGACCATTTGCGGGAGGCAGTGGTTGTTCGGGATATCCCCGGCATGACGGATGTTGACTCTTCTTTGTTATGGTTTTGCAGACAAATCCGCAAAGATTTTGTTGTTAGTTTATCCGGAGAATGTGCCGATGAAATTTTTGGCGGCTATCCTTGGTTTCACCGTCCTGACGATTTAGAAAGAAGGGGATTTCCATGGATGCGGTCGACGGAAGCGCGGATTGATTTGTTAAAAGAGGAATGGAAAAAGAAACTGCGGCTCGATGAATATGTGCAAACGCGCTTTCGCAAGACGATTGCCGAAGTTCCAAGGCTGGAAGGAGAAAGCGCGGAAGATGCCAAACGGCGCGAATTATTTTATTTGAATATGATTTGGTTTATGACGACGCTTTTGGATCGAAAAGACCGCATGAGCATGGGCGCAAGTTTGGAAGTCCGCGTGCCGTTCGCCGATCATCGGCTAGTCGAATATGTGTGGAACATTCCGTGGGAAATGAAAATGTATGGCAACCGTGAAAAAGGCATTTTACGCAAGGCACTTGAGGGGATTTTGCCAGAAGAAGTGCTCTATCGCAAAAAAAGCCCTTATCCGAAAACACACCATCCGCTTTATACAAAGTTAGTAAAAAATTGGGTAAAAGAATTACTACATGATCGTTCGTCGATTCTTTACGAATTTTTCGATACTAAAAAATTGGAAGAATTAGTAGAAACAGAAGGTAAATCGTTCCAAGCGCCTTGGTTCGGGCAGTTAATGACAGGGCCGCAGCTGTTGGCGTATCTCGGCCAAGTGCACGTATGGTTCCAACAATACGGCATTACGATAAAGGAATAGTGAAGAGCTGCGACAAGCGCAGCTCTTTTTTCGGGAAATCCTTCCGTTTCAACACAGTTTTCATAAACAAGCGGGAAATCCTTCCATTTCAACACAGGCAAGCGATCCATTAGGCGGGTTCGATATGTGGAATAAATGATTTTTTTATCCATGCTTTTGAACGCCAACGCCATAACATCAATAATCCGCGCAACCATTCATCGGCGATAAACGAAAGCCATACGCCAATCAATCCTAATTCCATCACAATGCCAAAAAAGTAGGAAATGGTCACACCGACACCCCACATCGACAATATCCCCATATATACTGGAAACTGGACATCCCCAGCGGCCCGCAATGAACTGATAATGACAAGATTAAAGGAGCGACCGGGTTCCAATATGATCGTTAATAAAAGCAGCGTTTTACCGGTACTAATAATTTGCTTATCGCTTGTAAATAAGGAAAACAACTGTTCAGCAAACATGTAGCTGAACGAAGCCATCAGAATCGAGATGATAATCGCGCTACGCAAACTTTTTAAACAGCGCGTATACGCTTCTGCATATCGTCTTGCTCCGACGAAATGACCGACAAGAATTTGTGTGCCTTGGCTAATTGCAATGCCAAATAAAAACACAAACATCATAATATTTTGCGTATATACTCTCGTTGTTAACGCTTCTGTCCCAAGCCAAGTAATAAAATATGTAATAAGCATTTGCGCCGCATCGTACGACAAGTGTTCTCCAGCGGCTGGAATCCCGATTTTTAACAAATCCCGAACGTAATAAAATGGTAAAGAACGAAGGACGGATAATGAAAATGGTATTTTTGTCCGTTTCAGCAATAAAGCAAAAATAACAGTCAATCCGATGAGACGGCTCACCGTGGTTGAAATGGCGACCCCTTTTACTCCTAATATTGGAAAACCGAATGGTCCAAAAATAAATAAGAAGTTGCCAATCACATTTAGTATGTTCATACCAATCGTTACATACATCGTTTCGCGGGTAAAGCCGTAGCTTTTTAATATTGCCCCAATGGTCATGATGAGCGCTTGGATAAATAAAAATCCGCCGACGATCATTAAATAGTCGTTCGCCTCTGCAAGCAAACGACTTGATAGCTTCATCGTATATAAAATTGGCTTTCCGAAAAAGAACAATATACCGCTGAGCACAAGACCAAATAAGAAGTTAATGATGATAGAAACAAGCGAAACTTCCACGGCGTTTTGCTTTCTTCCCGCCCCTAAATATTGCGCTACTAAAACGGTAGTCGCCAAGGTGACGAAATTAAACATGACAATAATGAGAGAAATGATTTGATTCGCTACGCCGACAGCGGCGACAGAATCATCGGAATATTGGCTTAGCATCAATGTGTCGGCATTGCCCATCACCATGTATAGCAGTGTTTCAATAAAAATCGGCCATGTCAGTGAAAACAAGGAAGGCTTTTTTTGATCGGTGTTCATCAAGACAACTCCTTTGATCATTCCGACTTTAAAACTATATCAAGTTTATCTAGTTTATTGCATAATAAGAAGAGAAAAGAGCGATTTGATTTGTATATTTCCGATATACAAAAGGAGGTTTGGGATGGAATACATTGCGTTTTCTTTTCCGCCGTTTCCGGTTTTTATTAAAGGGGCAGAAAGCGTATTTACAAAGGGGCAAAAACATTTTCGACGAACGTTTTCTGTGTTTGATTTGTTGTATGTCAAAAAAGGGTGTCTATATATGACGGAGGAAACCAATGAGTTTGCTGTAAAAGAAGGGGAATATCTTATTCTTATTCCAGAAAGAGAGCATTACGGGCATCGTCCTTGCACGGAAGACACGCAATTAGTTTGGCTCCATTTTGCGATCGAGGGAGAATATGACATCGTTCAAAAACAATCGTTAAGTTGGCAAAACGTCATTGAGAGAGAAGCAACATATGTCGAGCCGGTCCAATATCGCTTTTGGATACGCCAATACGCCAAAGTAAAGCAAAGGGAGCGCATCGAACAATTGCTTCAACAATTAGTTGAACTGAATGAGGAAAGAGATCCGGATCGTTCATTAAAGCAATTACTCTATTTTGTCGAATTTCTTTGGCAATTGCAGAAACAAGAACTGCATATTCCAAGCGCTTCTGAGAAAGTGTGCGCCGAAGCGGTTGCCTACATTGAACGGCATTATGCGGAACCAATTACGATTCAGCAGCTCGCCCAATCGTTGCGATTTCACCCTGACTACATTACCCGTTGCATGCAAAAAACAATTGGTATGAGTTTTGTACAATATTTGAATTATTACCGCTTGTCAAAAGCAAAAAAATGGATGGCAGAAACGAATGAAACGATTGAAGCAATTGCCAAACGGGTGGGAATTGAGGATGGTGCTTATTTTTCGAGGCTTTTCAAAAAGATGGAAGGAGTGACGCCGACGGAGTATCGGCGGACAGTGCATCGGGCGTAGGAAAAGCGAGGGAGAGGACTGCCCTCGCTTTTTACCAATCTTGCACTTGATAGAGAAGAAAGCCATATGGAGGAATTATGGCGCGCAACGTTTCGGACTCAACAGCAAACCGCTCCTTCGTCCATAAATTGACGAGCCATTTTCCTTTTAAAGACAAAGGAACGGTGACATCAATCTCCTTACTGCTATTGTTGATCATGACTAAAATCGTTTCATCAAGATAGGTTTTCGTATATATTAAATGGTTTGATTCATCGCTTGCGTCCATAAATGTAATTTTTCCCCGTCTGAAAGCGGGATGGGCTTTGCGAAGCGCAATCAGTTTTTTTACATGCTCCAATATATCCCTATTTTGCTTTTCTTCCTCCCAAATCATGCATTTCCGACATCCTGGATCTTGCCCGCCGGTCATGCCAATTTCATCGCCGTAGTATATGCATGGCGAACCGGTAAAAGAGAGCTGAAATAAAAACAACAGCTTGACCTTCCGCACATCATTGTCGCATACTGTTAAAATTCTTGGTGTATCGTGGCTGCCAAGCAAATTAAACGCCGCTTCGTTGACGTTTTCTGGGTACGAATGAAGAACATTAGTCATTATATTGGCAAATTGTTTGGCACCAATTTCATTTTTCGCAAAAAAGCGGATTGCTCCATTGGTAAATGGGTAGTTCATAACGGCATCAAATTGATCGCCTCTCAACCATGGCATTGCATCATGCCAAATTTCTCCAAGAATATAAACATCGGGTTTTATAGACTTTACTGCCTGACGGAATTCGCGCCAAAATTGATGGTCTATTTCATTGGCCACATCGAGCCGCCAGCCGTCGATATCAAACTCACGAATCCAATAAGTTGCTACGTCTAATAAATACTTTTTCACTTCAGGGTTTTCTGTATTTAGTTTTGGCATTTGGGCGACAAATGCAAACGTGTCATAGTTTGGCCTTGGGGTTGTCTGAAGCGGAAATTCATGAATATGGAACCAATCTTTATATTTAGATGCTTCCCCATTTTTTAGCACATCCTGAAACGGTGAAAAATAATAGCCGCAATGATTAAACACCGCATCTAACATGACACGTATTCCTTTTTCATGACAAAGATCAACTAGTTTTTTGAATGTTTGTTTGTCGCCAAAGTGAGGATCAATTTCGAAATAATTGGTTGTGTCATATTTATGGTTAGAAGGTGCGTGGAAAATAGGCGTTAAATAAATGCCATTAACGCCAAGGTCGACAAGATGATCGAGATGTTGGATAATTCCTTCTAAATCACCGCCGAAAAAGCTCGTCGATGTCGGGTCTTCACTTGCCCACGGCAGTGCTTCTTCTGGATTGATATCTGGATTTCCATTAGCGAAGCGTTCAGGAAAAATCTGATACCAAACCGTGTCTTTCACCCATTCCGGTGCATGAAATACATCTATTTTATTTAAAAAAGGAAAACAAAAATAGTAAGCTGTATCGTCCGTCGGTGCTTCGTGATAAAAGCCTTTTTCTGTATATACTATTTTTTCATTTTCGGACGTTAACTCAAATCCGTAGCGAATGCGGCGATATGGAGGAATCACTTCGATAAACCAGTAGTCAAATAAATCGTCGGCTCCGCTTTTTGCCATAGGTTCACGGTTTAGCTTCCAAACGCCATCTTTCCATTCATATGGATCAGCATAAAGAAGGTAAACGGTTTTGATATCATCTTTTTTCGTTCGAAGGCGAATATGTAACGTTTTTTCGTCGTATGCGTAAGCAAAGTTATCTTTTGGACGATGATAAATCGCTTCTTTAAACATTTTCTTTACACCCCTTTAAATAAACGCAATCGTTTGCGCATTGATCGCTTTTTTATTTAAAGAGTAGAATAATTGAATAAAAAAGTCAATTTTTTTATTGAAATAAGCTTGTAAAATAAAAAATAGACGGTATAATGAAAGTGAACGGTGCAATCGTTTTCATTAAAGAACGGTATCATTTTTTTAAGAACTTTTGTGCAAACGATTTCCTAAAAACGATTGTGCTGCAATGAATTTATTCATGATTCATTTTTAGGAGGGGGACGTATGAGAAAAGTTGTTTCGCTGTTTATGGCCACGATTCTCATGATCGGTGTATTGGCTGCTTGTGGCCCAAAACGTGATGCTGAACAAGTAAAAGACAACAACAAGGGAAATACAACAGAAAATGTAGAAAAACCGGAAAAATTAGTGGTCTGGGTAAATGACGAAGAAAAACAAAAGCAAGCATTAAATGACATCTTTAAAAAATATACGGAGAAAACAGGCATTAAAGTGGAAACGGTCGCTGTGAGCATGCTTGATCAGGCGAAAAAAATCGCGTTAGATGGTCCGGCAGGCAAAGGTCCTGACATATTTTATCAGCCACATGACCGTATTGGCGACATTGTCCTCCAAGGTTTAGCTGATCCGGTAGAGCTTGGAGACTCAGAAAGCGAATATAGTAAAACGGCAGTGGATGCGGTTACTTATGATAGACAGATTTATGGCGTACCGTTTGTTGTGGAAACTTATGGCTTATTTTACAATAAAAATTTAGTGCCAGAAGCTCCGAAAACAATAGAAGAACTGACGAAAATCGCGAAAGAAAAAACAAACCCGGCCAAAGATCAATACGGCTTCTTGATGGAAGCAGCCAACTTCTATTTTGTCTATCCATTCTTTGCGGGATATGGCGGCTATGTATTCCGTAGTGAAGATGGAAAGATGGATGTAAGCGATATTGGACTGGCGAATGATGGTGCTGTCAAAGGTGCTGAACTCGTTCAATCTTGGTTTAAAAATGGATACATTCCAAAGGAAATTAATCAAGATGTGATGAATGGATTATTTACAAAAGGAAATGTAGCAACCGTAATCAGCGGTCCGTGGAACATTGCCACCTATCGTGATGCGTTAGGGGACAAACTGGCAACCGCACCGCTTCCAGTATTAGAAAACGGGGAGCATCCGAAATCGTTTGTCGGTGTGAAGGCATGGATGTTATCTGCCTACTCGAAAAATAAAGAGTGGGCAACGGACTTGATGAAGTTTATAACAAATGAAGAAAATTCGCTCCATTATTATGAAGTCGCAGGGGAAATGCCGGCAAATGAAAAAGCATTAACGAACGAGAAGATCACAAATGACCCATTAATTTCTGGATTCGCAGAACAAATCCAATATGGCGAACCGATGCCAAATGTACCGCAAATGTCGCAAGTATGGGACCCAATGGGCAATGCGCTACAGTTTATTGCCAAAGGCGATAATCCAAAAGAAGTATTGCAAGAAGCGGTAAAAACGATTCAAGATAAAATTGCTGCTAGTGGTGGAGGAAAATAATTATTGAAGTCAATGGTGGGTAGAGCAGTTTCTATCCACCATTCTTATCACGTTTAAGGGGGATTTACCATGTCTGAACAAAAGATGCGACATCATCCTACTGTTGCTGTTATTCTTTCCATTCTTTTTGCAGGATTGGGACAACTATATAATCGACGTTATGTAAAAGGAATTTTATTTATTGTTATTGAAGCTGCATTTCTAATCACATTTTATAATTTTTTAAATATTGGATTATGGGGGCTTATTACATTGGGAGAAATCCCGATGGTCGATCACTCGATTTTCTTATTGATTCAAGGGCTAGTATCTGTCATTATTATCGCATTCGCGGCCGTTTTGTATTATTTCAATATTATCGATGCGCGTAAAGATGCGCTTCGCCTGCAGCGTGGAGAACCGTTTCCGTCGCTCTTGGAATCATGTAGAAACGCGTGGGATAAAGGATTTCCATATGTATTTGTCACACCAGGGCTGATTATGCTTTTATTTATTGTTGTGCTACCACTGCTTTTTATGGTGTCGCTAGCGTTTACAGATTACAACTTGTACAACTCGCCGCCTCGTCGTCTATTGCATTGGGTTGGCTTTAAAAACTTTAAAAATTTAGTATCGGTTCCAATTTGGCAAGATACGTTTTTCAGCGTCTTTGCTTGGACAATTGTCTGGACTGTTGTCGCAACGACATTGCAAATTGCACTCGGCTTGTTTTTAGCGATACTCGTCAATGATCCGCGCATTAAGTTTAAACGCTTTATTCGCACGGTTTTAATTTTGCCTTGGGCGGTGCCGGCATTTGTCACCATTCTTGTATTTGCGGCGATGTTTAACGATAAATTTGGGGCGATCAACCGTGATATTTTAAGTGCTTTCGGCGTCATGATTCCGTGGATGACCGATCCGTTTTGGACAAAAGTAGCCCTTATTTTAATCCAAACATGGCTTGGATTTCCGTTCGTATTTGCCTTATTTACAGGGGTTCTGCAAAGCATTTCCCGCGATTGGTACGAAGCAGCCGAGATAGATGGAGCAACGCGCTGGCAAAAGTTCCGCTCGATTACGCTGCCGCACGTCTTGTACGCAACCGCACCGCTGTTAATTATGCAGTATGCCGGCAACTTTAACAACTTTAATATTATTTATCTATTCAATGATGGCGGCCCGGCTGTACGCGGACAAAATGCTGGAGGAACGGATATTTTAATTTCTTGGGTATATGATTTGACGTTTACGACAAACAACTACAATATGGCTGCAGCGATTTCAATCATTATCGGGTTAATCGTGAGCGGTTTTGCCTTGTATCAATTCCGGCGTACACGTTCCTTTAAAGAGGAGGGAAACATTTAATGAATCGGAAAATAAAATCACGCATAGAGGTGACCTTGATATATTTATTTATTGCATTCATGTTCGTTGTCATTGCCTATCCGCTTCTTTGGACAATCAGCATGTCGTTAAATCCGGGAACGAGTTTATATTCCGCATCGTTGATCCCGGAAAAACCATCGTTGGAACATTATAAATGGTTATTTACAAGCCCACAAAGCGATTATTTGTTATGGTATAAAAATAGTTTATTCGTCGCTGTTATCAATGCAATTTTATCCGTATTTTTTACCGCATTAATTGCCTATGCTTTTTCCCGCTACCGATTTGTCGGACGGAAAATGGGGCTGTATTTATTTCTTGTGTTGCAAATGTTTCCGTCCTTAATGGCGATGGTTGCCCTTTATATTTTGTTAAACATGCTTCATCTATTAGATTCGTTATGGGGGCTGATTTTAATTTACGTAGGCGGGCAAATTCCATTTAACGCATGGCTTGTGAAAGGGTATTTTGATACGATTCCGCGCGAGCTTGATGAAGCGGCGCGCATGGATGGTGCAGGGCATTTTGGCGTGTTCTTTCGCATTATGCTTCCGTTGGCAAAGCCGATTTTGGCCGTTGTTGCTTTATTCAATTTTATGGCTCCGTTTACCGATTTCTTATTACCGTCTATTGTTTTACGTGATCCAGAAAAATATACGCTTGCCGTCGGATTGTTTAACTTTATTAGCGACCGTTTTGCTAATAACTTCACGCGGTTTGCGGCTGGCTCGATTTTAATTGCGGCTCCGATTGCCATCGTATTCTTATTCTTGCAGCGTTATTTAATTTCCGGCTTAACAGCGGGTGGAACAAAAGGGTAATAACCGTTATGATAAAAATGGTATTACCCCTTTCCGAAAAAGCAACGATATTACGATCAAAGGGGGGAAACGGAAATGGGGAATCGAGTATTCGCTCTGTTTATACTTCCGTGTCTTCTTTTTTATGCGTTTCCGGTACAAGCCGCTGAAAAAGAAGAACGAACCTGGCAGGATGAAGCAATTTATTTCATCATGGTTGACCGCTTTAACAACATGGACCCAAGCAATGATTACAATGTCAACGTCAATGACCCGAAAGGCTATTTCGGCGGTGATTTAAAAGGAGTGACTGCCAAACTGGACTACATTAAAGAGATGGGGTTTACGGCGATTTGGCTCACGCCGATTTTCAAAAACGAACCGGGCGGGTACCATGGCTATTGGATTCAAGATTTTTACAAAGTCGATCCGCACTTTGGCACGATGGAAGATTTAAAAACATTAGTCAAGGAAGCGCATAAACGCGGGATGAAGGTCATTTTAGACTTTGTCGCCAATCATACGGGGTATCATCATCCATGGCTGAATGACCCGGCAAAAAAGGATTGGTTCCATGAGAAAAAAGAAATTTTCGATTGGAATAACCAAAAGCAAGTAGAAAACGGCTGGGTGTACGGCCTCCCGGATTTGGCGCAGGAAAATCCGGAAGTGAAGCGCTATTTGATTGATGCGGCGAAATGGTGGATTAAACAGACTGACATCGACGGCTACCGCTTAGATACGGTTCGCCATGTGCCAAAGTCATTTTGGCAGGAATTTTCCAAAGAAGTGAAGTCCGTAAAAAAAGATTTCTTCCTTATTGGTGAAGTATGGAGCGAGGACCCGCGCTATATCGCTGATTACGGCAAATATGGCATTGACGGATTTATCGATTACCCGCTTTATAACGCGGTAACGAAAACACTGACGAAGCGCGATCAATCGTTGCGTTCGCTTTACGACGTATGGGAATATAACAAAACGTTTTATGACCGTCCGTACTTGCTTGGCACGTTTTTGGACAACCATGATACGGTCCGGTTTACGAAGCTGGCGATTGACAATCGGCAAAATCCGATTTCACGAATCAAGCTTGCTATGTCTTATTTGTTCTCCGCTCCTGGCATTCCGATTATGTATTACGGAACGGAAATCGCGATGAATGGGGGAGAAGACCCGGATAACCGCCGTTTAATGGATTTTCGCGCCGACCGGGAAATCATTGATTATATTAAAAAACTTGGCGAATTGCGGCAAAAACTTCCTTCCTTGCGGCGCGGTGATTTTACGTTGCTGTATGAAAAAGACGGCATGGCCGTATTTAAGCGCCATTACAAAGACGAAACAACGGTGATCGCCATTAATAATACAGGAAAAACACAAAAGGTGCATATCACGAATGACCAACTGACGCCGGGAAAAGAGCTGCGCGGGCTGCTTGCCGGCGATTTAGTGCGGAGCGGCCGCGATGGCTATGATATTATTATCAATCGCGAAACAGCGGAAATTTACGCGCTTGCCGATAAAACAGGGATCAATATTCCTTTTATCATGGCGATTGTCGCTGTTTACGTATTATTTATCCTATTTTTGTACCTTGTTAAAAGGCGGTCGAAACAGGCGACGTAAGCTGGCGTTCCAAAACAGTAAAAATGAATGACTATGTGCAACGTAACGTGATAAAAATTATACTATGGATAAAAAGTGAATGGGGGAGTGAAGATGACTGTCACGATCAAAGATGTCGCGAAACGCGCAAACGTGGCTCCCTCCACGGTTTCCCGTGTTATCGCCGACAGTCCGCGCATCAGCGAGAAAACGAAGCGGAAAGTGCGCGAGGCGATGAAAGAACTTGGATATCACCCAAATTTTATTGCGCGCAGCTTGGCAAACCAAGCGACGCAAGTCATCGGCATCGTCATGCCGAGCGCGGCGGAACAGGCGCTGCAAAACCCGTTCTTTCCAGAAGTCATCCGCGGCATCAGCAAGGCGGCGCATGAAAAAAAATACGCGCTGCAAATGTCCACGGGCGAAAAAGAAGTGGAAATTTATGAAGGGGTCGTCGACATGCTGCAAGGCCGCCGCGTAGACGGGGTGATTTTATTATACTCGCGCATCGATGATAAACTGATGAAGTATTTGCAAAAAAACAAATTCCCATTTGTCGTGATTGGGAAGCCGCATCAAAAGGCGGAACAAATCACTCATGTCGATAATGACAATTACCTGGCGGGCAAAGAGGCGACCGAGTATTTGATTGCGCGCGGCCATGAACGAATCGCTTTTGTCGGCGGCAATAAGCAATACTTGGTCACCGTTGACCGTCTGAGCGGGTATGAGGCGGCGTTGAAAGAAGCTGGCCTTCCTTATCGTGAAGACTATATCATGCATGAAGAATTTCTGCAGGAAGGCGGCCAAGAGGCGATGAAAGAGCTGCTTTCGCTCGCAGACCCGCCGACCGCGCTTGTCGTCGCCGACGACTTAATGGCCTTAGGCGTGCTGAAGACGTTGGATGAAATGAACCTGCGCGTTCCCGATGACATTTCGATCGTCAGCTTCAACAACACGCTGCTGGCGGAAATGTCAAGTCCGCCGCTGACATCGGTCGACATCCACATTTTCCAGCTCGGCTATGAAGCGACGAAAAGTCTCATTGAAAAAATCAGCAACCCAAACGAGCCGGTCAAGCGCATTATTATTCCACATCGGATTGTCGAACGGCTTTCGTGCGGTTGCTATCAGAAATAAACAGCTGACACAAGCGGCCACCCTGCACATGGTCGTTTGGCGTCAGCTTTTTTAAATTGGGGAAGTTTATTTACCATGAGCAGATAGTTTGTATGTTTCTGATTGGAAAATTAAATTAGTGGGAGGAATAGACGAGAGGAAGACTTTATTAGCATGGTATGCGGTTTGGGAAAAGGAGTCTTTACGAGGAAATGCACCCATCTTATATGTAGGGAACAAAGGGAGTTGTAAATATGTGAGCACATAGCGTGCAATCATTATCTTTCATCTTCGCGTTTCAAGCTGCGTTATCTTCCCATTTTCAAAAGTTGATTCAATAAGCTTTGGCAAAATAACGAGATATCGTTTGCATGTGTAAGTTAATGGTCTGTATTAGACATACTAATTTTACTTGCAGACGAGAAAAAAGATTATAAAAAACTCGGGAAAAATAAAACTACCTGTCTCCTGTAGAGTTCAGGAAAACAGGTAGTTTAGAATGTAGAGCCCTCACTCAAGATAGCTGCATGATAACAAGCAGGAGAAAAACGTTATTTAGATAACCGTTTCATGAGGGCCGCTTTTTCCGCTTCAAAGCCCGGTTTGCCAAGTAAGGCAAACATATTCTTCTTGTAAGCTTCCACTCCCGGCTGATCAAACGGATTCACACCGAGCAAATGGCCGCTAATGCCGCAAGCTTTTTCGAAGAAGTATACCATTTCACCAAAGGTATATTCATTCATTTCATCCAATTCAACAATTAAGTTAGGTACTCCGCCGTCTACATGTGCTAATAGCGTACCTTGGAAAGCTTTTTTGTTTACTTCATCCAGTGTCTTACCGGCCAAGAAGTTTAATCCATCGATATTTTCTGGATCTTCTTGAATCGTCAGTTCGATTCGCGGTTTCTTGACTTGCAGCACCGTTTCGATCAGATTGCGGCGGCCTTCCTGAACGTATTGCCCCATGGAATGCAAATCCGTTGTAAAGTCAACGGATGCAGGAAAGAGTCCTTTCTGATCTTTCCCTTCACTTTCGCCAAACAGCTGTTTCCACCACTCAGATACATAATGAAGGGATGGTTCATAGTTCACCAATAATTCGATCGCTTTGCCTTTGCGGTAGAGAATATTTCGCACAGCGGCATACTGGTAGCTCTCATTGGTGCAAAGATCCGGATTGTTATATTTATGATATGCTGATGCCGCCCCTTCCATCATTCGCTCAATATTCAGCCCAGCTACCGCGATAGGCAATAGGCCGACTGCTGTCAGTACAGAATATCTTCCGCCTATGTCATCCGGAATGACGAAAGTTTCATATCCTTCTTGATCGGCGAGCTTTTTTAATGCTCCTTTTGCCCGATCGGTAGTAACGTAAATCCGTTTTCTTGCTTCCTCTTTTCCATATTTTTTCTCCATGTAGTCACGGAAAATCCGGAAAGCAATGGCAGGCTCTGTCGTTGTTCCTGATTTAGAAACAACATTGATAGACAAATCTTTGCCTTCTAATACGTCTAATAAATGAGAAATATAAGTGGAACTGATATTCTGGCCAGCGAAATAAATTTGTGTCGCATTCACTTGGTTATGAAAGGTATGGGATAATGCTTCAATAGCTGCCCTTGCCCCTAAATAAGACCCGCCAATGCCGATCACCACAAGAGCATCTGAATGACTTCGGATTTTTTCAGCAGCTTGTTTGATTCGCGCAAATTCGTCTTTATCATAGCGGATCGGCCAATCGACCCAGCCAAGAAAATCGGATCCTGGACCTTTCTTTTCATGAAGCATATGATGAGCTGCTTTTACAAATCCGCTTAAATAATCTAGTTCACTTTCTTTCATAAATGGCAAGGCATTGGAGTAATCAAAAGAGACAGCCATATAACACTTCTCCTTTCTCTTCCAATTTTGCTGCGTATGTCTCCATTGGTTATTTTGAAGCTTACGTCTGAAAGGGATTTTATGTTTTCTAGAAATACTTCCATGCTTATAATTGTTTATTTCTTCTCATTTCTTTCTACAGCATGTCCGCCAAATTCGTTGCGTAGGGCTGCCACCACTTTGCCTGTAAATGTATCGCTTTCCAATGAACGATACCGCATCAATAAGGACATGGCGATGACAGGAGTGGCAGTTTGCAGATCCAAAGCTGTTTCGACTGTCCATTTTCCTTCACCGGAAGAATGCATAATTCCTTTGATTTCCTCTAATTTTGCATCTTTGGAAAATGCGCGTTCTGTTAATTCCATGAGCCATGAACGAATAACCGAACCATGATTCCACACTCTTGCCACTTTTTCATAGTCATAATCGAATTCGCTTTTCTCTAATATTTCGAAGCCTTCGCCAATGGCAGCCATCATTCCATATTCAATCCCGTTGTGGACCATTTTTAAGAAGTGGCCGCTACCCGCTTTTCCTGTATATAAATACCCATTTTCTACAGCGGTATCTCGGAAAAGAGGCTCGACAATGTTCCAAGCTTCAGAATCCCCTCCAACCATGTAACACGCTCCGTTCCGGGCGCCTTCCACTCCACCGGAGGTTCCGGCATCCATAAAGTGAATTCCCATCTCCTTTAGCTCGTTATAGCGGCGAATCGATTCCTTATAGTGAGAATTGCCACCATCAATCACAATATCTCCTTTGCTTAAAAACGGTGTAATCTCGCCAATCACCGAATCAACAACTGTATGTGGAACCATCATCCAAAGAATTCTTGGATTTTCTAATGATAAAACGAGCTCCTTTAAACTGGATACGCCTTTGGCTCCGTATTTTTTTATTTCTTCCACCGCATTTGCATTTACATCGAACGCCACTACTTCGTGCTTATGGTCAATGAGATTTTTGCCTAAGTTGAATCCCATTTTTCCCAAACCGATTAACCCGACTCTCATGCTGACTACCTCCTAAAAATATCTTGTTCAAAGAAAATTTGCTGGCAGAACAATGTACTTCCTCTTTCCCATTTCAGAAATGATGTTTTCAAGTTTGCTCCGGAAGCGATTACCTACTGCCAATAAAATCCGTCTTCTTTCAATAATTGATCAGAAGCCTCTGGCCCCATCGAACCTGAACGATATGAGTGGAGAGGAAGGAGATTTTCCGCAAATGCCTCTAAAACAGGTTGTACCCATTTCCAAGATAGTTCAACTTCTTTCCAATGAGCAAAGAAAGTCGAATCGCCATGTAAAGCGTCAAAAATCAAGAGTTCATAGGCTTCGGGTATCTCTTTCTGATTAGTCGTAAAGTGCATATGGACAGGTTCCATCTTTCCGTTGTTAAATACATTTTTGCTATTGAATTGCAGCGAAACACTTTCGTTCGGATTGATTTGAATCGCCAAAAGATTAGGGGCTGTTTCCTCATTTTTCGGTAAGTGCCATTCCTTTAATGGATTTTTAAATTCGATCACAATACGTGTGGACTTTTCCTTCATTCTTTTGCCTGTACGGATATAGAATGGTACCCCGCTCCAATTTTCATCATCGATCCACAAACGGGCAGCAACAAATGTCTCCGTTGTTGAAGAAGCATCGACTCCAGGCTCTTCTTTATATCCAATTACTGGTTTGCCATTGATTTCTCCAGGACCGTATTGACCGCGAACGACGTGTAAACCTACTTCTTCTTTCTGTATTGGTCGAAGAGATTCCATGATTTTTCTTTTCTCATTACGGATGTCTTTGGCGCTAATTTGTTTTGGCAGGTGCATGGCTGTCATCATCAGCAATTGCAGCATATGATTTTGAAACATATCGCGGATAGCTCCTGCCTGATCATAGTAGCTTGCTCTTTGTTCTACTCCAACGGTTTCACTTGCCGTGATTTGCACATTGGCTATATATTGATTGTTCCATATCGCTTGAAACACAGGGTTGGCAAATTTTAAAGCTTCTAGGTTTTGCACCATCGGCTTTCCAAGGTAATGATCTACCCGATAAATTTCTTCTTCTTCGAAAGCTTGGCTTAACTTTTCGTTTAACTCTTGGGCCGATTTGATATCGTGACCAAACGGTTTTTCGACAATTAGTCGTTTCCAACCCTTGGTGGATCCTAAGCCACTTTCTTTGATGTTCGACGCGATCACATCAAAAAATTCTGGCGCAACAGATAAATAAAACATGCGGTTTTCAGGAATATTCAATTCTTTTTCGCGTTGTTGAACCATTTCAAGCAACTTTTTATACCCTTGTGCATTTGTTACATCTAAAGAAGTATAACAGAATGCACGGAGAAACTCTTCCATTTTGGAGCGGTCATTTATCAAGCGTCTGGAAAAGGTTTTGATCGAATTTTCCACATATATTTGAAATTCATCATTGGACAATTCTCTTTTGCTTACGCCAATGATAGAAAACGACTGGGGCATTTTTTGATCGAGAAATAAATTATATAATGCAGGGAAAATTTTTCGTTTCGCTAAATCGCCCGTTGCCCCAAACAAAACAAAAGTCATCGAATCCAATGTGATCCCCCCCTGTCTTTTTCGAAACGTTTCTCAAAAAGAATCGACCTGATAGAGCAAATATAGCGGGATTTGCCACATTGCGCGAATTGGTATGTTGTGAAAAACGCATCTTGTATTTTCTCGTTGCCAAATCGTTTACTGAAAACGGTTTTCTTGACGGCGCCGCCAATGACGAGGGCACAGTTGTTGTTCCTTCCAGCGTTTTTAAAGCAGCGAGAACGTAAATATCGCGTGGAATAGTAAAACAATAGTGCTCGTGATTTTGTTCACAGATGCTAGTATAATGCGTATAAAATTTATTGAGAAGTACGCACTTTATTATCATGTAGTGATAAAAATATAATATAGTGTAAAAAAATATACTTAATGATATAAAAGGATTGTGGGCACAATGAAGGGAATGGATCATGAAAAAGCCTTTTCCCATCCTAGAATGAATGCCGTCTGCTATGAGCGAAAATAAATATGTATAACATGTATTTGACAGTATGTGCTTTACGACCATAAAGTGACAAAGAATATACTATCAGTTATAATCAACATAGGGGGGTGAAACGATGGGACACGTTTGTGGCAAGACGTATAACTGTGAAAAAGAATTAACACTTGCTGTTATTGGCGGTAAATGGAAAATGCTTATTTTATGGCATCTAGGAAAAGGGGGAAAGAAGCGGTTTAGCGAACTAAAAGCTCTCATGCCTGGGATCACCCAAAGAATGCTAGTTAACCAGTTAAGAGAGCTGGAGCAAGATCAAATTGTGCATCGCGAAGTCTATCCGGTGGTTCCACCAAAAGTGGAATATTCACTGACCGAGCATGGAAAAAGTTTGATGCCAATTCTTGATGCGATGTATGAATGGGGCAAAAACTATATGGAGACGGTCGTAAAGGGGCAAGTAAAAATTAATGAAGCCGCCAAATAGAAAAAATTTCCTCCTTTAAAACTTCGAAAACTACCTGTTTGCATTCCTTCGTAATTGCCAGAAAATACCTTCTCATCAAGATACAGATAAAAAAGCAATAAGTGATATTAGACGCTAAAAGCCAACGGACAACCATCTTTATGGAAGATCCGCTGTCCGTTGGCTTTTTATATGCATGTTGATGGCTGTTTGGATGCGAGGGCGGTCTGGCAGAAAATGTCCTTAAAATTCTTCAGTGATTCTTACTTGCTTCTTTTTTTCGTTTCTTCTTTTAGTATACTTTTTCACACTATGTAACATGAAAGTGTCTACTTGTTAAATAGAATGATGTATCTAATAATATCAGTATCGCCACATGAATGGGGCGCAGCATTGCTTAATGAGAACAAGAGAGGGGGAGACGATGAAACTGAGAGTTTCAGCGGTTCAATATCATCTCCACACTATCCAATCGTTTGAGGAATTTGCTAAACAAGTAGAACATTATATGAAAACAGCTGAAGAGTTTGGAGCGGATTTTGTCCTGTTTCCAGAATTTTTCACCACTCAGCTAATGTCTATCGGCAACCAGCAAGGGAAGCCTTTGACCATTCAAGACCTTCCTGATTTTACAGAACAATATCGCTCTTTATTTATTAATTTGGCTAAGCAAACAAAGATGCATATTATTGGAGGAACCCATGTCATCCGTAAAAACGGCCGATTATACAACGTTGCTCATTTATTCTATCCAGACGGAAGAGTTGCCGAACAGCCAAAGCTTCATATTACTCCGACGGAAGTAAAGGAATGGAACATGTCTCCGGGCGAAAGCCTGCAGGTGTTCGAGACAGACAAGGGAACCATTGCGATGTTGACTTGCTATGACATCGAATTTCCAGAAATCGTTCGAATGGCAAAGGCGAAGGGGGCGGATGTCATTTTCTGTCCTTCTTGCACCGATGATCGTCACGGATTTTATCGTGTCCGTTACACTAGCCATGCGAGGGCAATTGAAAATCAAGTCTATGTTGTCACCACTGGTACGGTAGGTTCCCTTCCTACGGTTGATTTTATGCGGGCCAATTTTGGGCAAGCGGCGGTGATTACGCCGAACGACATCCCGTTTCCTCCGCGCGGCATCTTGGCAGAAGGGGAAATCAACCATGATATGATTGTCACCGCTGATCTTGATTTAGAGCTGTTATATCAGGTTCGCGAAAGCGGTTCCGTCACCACATGGCGCGATCGGCGCACGGATCTTTATCCGGATTGGAAATAAGGATGTGATTAGCTGCTTCATTGAGGAGGGGGAAAAATGTATCGAAAGGAGTTTTACGTCTTTGACCAAGATCGTCCTGTCCCAGCGGTAATCCGCAATTATGAAGAAAAGGATTTCTCTGGATTAATCCGCATTCAACAAGAAAGTTTCCCTCCGCCATTCCCGTCTGAATTATGGTGGAATACGGAACAGCTGAAAAACCATATTACGCTATTTCCAGAGGGAGCTTTATGTGTGGAAGTGAATGGGGAAATTGCCGGATCGATGACGGGGCTTATTGTTGACTTTGATCCAGACCATCCAGACCATACATGGGAAGAGATTACGGATAATGGATATATCCGCAACCATAACCCAAACGGGAATACGCTCTATGTCGTTGATATTGGCGTGCGCCCTGCCTATCGCAAATTAGGGCTGGGGAAATGGCTGATGTTATCCATGTATGAAGTAGTTATTCATTTAGGATTAGAACGGCTGCTGGGCGGAGGAAGAATGCCTGGATATCATAAAAAAGCTCATGAAATGACCGCAGAGCAATATCTCGAAGCTGTTGTAAAAGGGGAATTGAAGGATCCTGTAATTACCTTCCTGCTCCGTTGCGGCCGTACCCCTGTAAAAGTGGTGGAAAACTATTTAGAGGATGAAGAATCGTGCAATTATGCTGCGCTGATGGAATGGAAAAATCCTTTTTATCGGCCAAAATCTTAGCAAGGAGAATGATTAAGATGGAATATCGCAGAATTACGAGTATAGAAGACCCTTTGTTTAAAAAAATGCACCAATTGATGCAAAATGTATTTCCTCCTGAAGAAGTATTGGCATTCGATTTGTGGAAAGAGCCTCTGGAAGATCCGGGAATTCGTGTGTGCGTTGCGGTTCACGAAGGAGAAGTAGTAGGTGCGACGGAGTATCGCTATTATGAAGATTTGAATGTTGCGATGACGGATTTTACTATTATTGGAAGGGAAGGGCTGGGAATTGGGCGCTTTTTAGCCACAAAACGGTTAGAGGATTTGAACAATTGGGCTGCGGCAAATGGAAAGCAGTTATATGGCATGTTCGCCGAAATTTATGATCCTTATCGGGTGGAGCATTATGAATTTGGCGGGATTAAGCCGATGGATCCATATGTTCGCCGTGAGGTATTGTCCCATTTGGGATATAAGCGGCTTGACTTCCCTTATGTCCATCCATCTTGGAACAATGATGGAGAAGCTGTAACCGGTCTTGATCTTTGTTTCCTTCCGATGGACGATGGCGTGAATGAACTTCCAGCAGAGCTTGTTGTGAAGTTTTTGAAACGTTATTATTCCGTCTTATCGAACAAACCGAAGTCTTGGGATGATATGATTAAAAATTTAGAATCCAAGAATACGATATTGCTTTTAGATATTTAAGTGACTTGCTATTTCAGTCTTTTGGAAAAACACAAAAAGTCGATTTTTCCTATTCCATGGAAAAATCGACTTTTCATTATGACTGAAAAAGGCCGCAAAGCGTTTCTTAAAGAAAGCTTCGCGGCCTTTTCCCCCTTTCCCCCGTGTTGCTAGTTGAAAATTCCATTTGAATAGTTTAAGATTTTGGTTGGTTGAAGGTGCTCTGAACAAAAGTCCCATATATACTTTATTCAAGATTGGCATGCCTTTTAAACATGGTATTGGAGTCCAGCCCTTTTTTCTCCATACATCTTAATATGATCGCATCATAGAATAGCAAGAGGGTTTGCTCAAATAGCGATCCCATTGGCTGTATCGTTTTGTATCCATTATCTGATTGGTCTTTAGGCGAACCAGGTAATTTAATCGTGATATCAGCCAATTGTCCAATGGTCGATTCAGGGAAAATGGTTACTAACGCTACTTTGGCGCCTAAGCTTTTTGCTTTCTCGGCCATGGAAACTAAACTTCTCGTTTCCCCTGAACCTGATCCAATGATCAAAATGTCATCTTGTTCTAGGCTAGGGGTTATGGTTTCGCCTACTACGTAGGCGTCTAACCCCATGTGCATCATTCGCATCGCAAAAGATTTCGACATAAACCCAGATCTACCTGCGCCAGCTACAAAAATTTTCTTTGCTTCGAGAATCCCATTTACCAATTTTTCCGCTTCTTCATCAGCGATGAAATCAGCTGTCCGATTTAACTCTTTGATGATTTCACCTAAATATTGCGTAGTCTGCATCATTCATTCACCTTGTTGGATCATTTTTTTCATTTCAGCTGCTACCGCTCGTTTATCTTCTTGATTGGTAATACCGCCGCCAACGATGATAAGATCAGGTTTTGCTTTAATGACCTCAGGCAATGTGTTTAATTTAATGCCGCCTGCGATCGCTGTTTTTGCGTTTTTCACGACACGCTTGATTGTTGCAAGGTCTTCAAGAGAGTTTTTTCCGACTGCTTGAAGGTCATACCCTGTGTGTACACAAATATAGTCGACTCCAAACTCATCCACTTCTTTTGCTCGTTCTTCTAAATTCTTCACTCCGATCATGTCCACCAAGATTTTTTTCCCTTGTTTTTTCGCTTCTTCCACAGCACCTTTGATGGACAAATCTTCAGCAACCCCAAGTATAGTGATAATGTCAGCGCCAGCTTCGGATGCTTTCATGACTTCATATGCGGCTGCATCCATGATTTTTAAGTCTGCCAATACTTTTAAGTGAGGGAATTCTTGCTTGATTTCCTTTACGGCTCTAAGCCCCTCGTTAATAATCACTGGAGTGCCGATTTCTACAATATCCACATACTCCTCGACTTCTTTTACCAGCTTTTTTGCTTCTGGAATGTTTACGAGATCCAATGCTAATTGTAATTCCATGAATTCTTCACCCCTCATAAAAGTTTATTGTTGGTTGTGCAAGCAGCAGTATTTTTTGTGTTTTACACACTGATGAGTATACTATGTATGATTTATCTTTAGAAGTACGCACTTTATTTTTACATAGTGTCAAAAAATATACTATTGGTTATTATTTATATTCTTTTACTTTTGAATGTAACTTGGAAAGAAGAGTTCCACATTTCCAACCAGATTGGATATGATATCAATTGCGGTTTAACCTAAGAGCCGCTTTTTTGTCAAAACATTTATATAAAAAAGGCTATCTCATCTTTGTGAGACAGCCCTAGAACGCCGTATTGTAAATATTTTCCTTTTTATTGGTTGTTGCCACGGGAAAACGGTGCTCGATTTGATTTATCTTCTAACGTGAAAACTACACGCCCGTTAATTTCCCCTTTTAGCATTTTGCCAAATACTTCATTAATTTTTTCAAGGGTTGCACTTCAATAATGGTTTTTACTTGACCTCTGCAGCGAACCGAAGTGCTTTTTGCAAGTCTTTCCGCGTACCGACGATAGAACCGACAATTTTAATTCCATTTAATACCTCACCAAAAATTGGAATAGGCATTTCTTCCGGCGGCAATCCGACAAGAACGCACGTTCCACCTATGCGAATAGAATTGTGCGCGGATTGAAAAAATGCGGTGAACTTGAATCTTTGGACAATAAAACTGCTTTTTGCTGTTGCCTTTTACACAAATTTCAGGACGTAATTGATCCCATCCTCTATATGAAAACCGCTTGTTAAAAATCAAGAAGAAGTGAGCAATATGCTGCGCTGCTTTTTCGAACAAAGTCTTTCATGCGAAGCGTCTGCGCAGATGGATGAAAAAGTGGGCAAAGCCGATGAGTGAGGTGGGAAAAGCAAATAATGAACAAAGGGGATGTACCTCATTACGTTACAAGTATACAGGAGTGAATGGAAAAGAAAAGCTTGCGGCATATTATCGCAAGCTAAAAAGAGAAGAGAGGGTGTAAAATTTTGCTGTAGTTGAAAAAATGAAACGAAACATAGCACCAATTACATCTTTATCATAATCTTGATGTTAATGGAAAAGCAATAAATCTGTTAGAAAATATGACATAAAAAATCGTCTGACGGTTTCAGAGCGTGGTTTGCTGGAAATGAAGTTTTTCATTGCTTTAACATGACCAATATTGTCTTCCAAATGATGTCTAACATGGTGATACATAAACAAGTGTTTTTGCCGGAAAAAGTATTTGTTTTTTGAAGGCGCGCCTTTGCGCATCGCTTTTTACCCATTCACCACTTTCCCACCGTTGACGTGTATCATCTGTCCTGTAATATAAGATGCGTCATCGCTTGCCAAAAAGACGTAGCTTGGGGCGACTTCGCTCGGCTGCCCCGGCCGCTTCATCGGGGTGTTGGAGCCGAAAGTGGCGACTTGGTCGCTTGTAAAAGTAGACGGAATCAGCGGAGTCCAAATCGGTCCCGGGGCGACGCCGTTGACGCGGATGCCTTGACCGGCGAGCGATTTCGCTAATGAGCGCGTAAAGGCGACGATCGCGCCTTTGGTGGCTGAATAGTCAATTAATTGTTCGTTGCCTTCGTAAGCGGTAATTGACGCCGTATTAATAATGGCGCTGCCTTTTTGCAAGTACGGAAGCGCCGCTTTTGTCAAATAAAAATAGCCGAAGACGTTGGTGCGGAACGTTTTTTCCAGCTGTTCTGACGTAATGTGCAACAAGCTTTTTTGCGGATGCTGCTCGGCGGCGTTATTGACGACGATGTCTAATTTGCCAAATTGGTCGATCGTTTGCTTTACGGCATGTTTGCAAAACTGCTCATCACCGACGTCGCCGGCAAAAAGCAAGCATTTTCTTCCTTCCTGTTCGACTTGGCGCTTCGTTTCTTCCGCGTCTTCATGTTCGTTTAAATAAATGATCGCCACATCTGCGCCTTCCTTTGCAAAATGAATCGCGACCGCCCGGCCGATGCCGCTGTCGCCGCCGCTAATGATGGCAGCTTTATTTTTCAATTTCCCGCTTCCTTTATATGTTGCGCTGATCGAAACAGGCTGCGGGTTCATGTCCGTTTGCAACCCGGGCTGGCGGTTTTGCTGCTGCGGCGGCAGCGTTGCCTGCTGTTTCGTGACCATCTTCCATTCCTCCTTGTGCATCATTTGTCATCGTTAGTATGGGATAAGGAAGTGAAAATATGTAATGTTATGCAATGAATGAACAGTCATCAAGACGTTAATCGCTTTACTTATTTATTAGTAAAGGATAGAAGGGGATAAGGATGACATCAACTCCAGATAAAACGAAAACATACGTTTATTTTTCGACGATATCTTCAAAAAAAACAAGTAACGATTCCCATGAAGGTGCGGGAAGTGCTTGGTGCGGAACCGGGGGATCAAGCAATGTTTGTTTAATGAAAAAGATTTCAAAAAGCTAGAAGGAGAATATTACTCGCCTGACCACATTGCATAAAAAAAGCTGGCCATATGGCCAGCTTTTTTACAGCACGTTGAAATAACGCGCTTCTGGATGGGCAAAGACGATCGCGGAGACGGACGCTTCCGGCTCCATCATATATCCGTCCGTCAAGTGAATGCCGATTTCTTCGGGGCGCAATAGGCGGAACAGTTTTTCCTGATCCTCTAAGTTCGGACAGGCAGGGTAACCGAACGAATAGCGCTGCCCTTGGTATTTGGCGGCAAAGCGCTCTTCCATCGTAAAGTCCGGGTCATCCGGAAATCCCCAGCGGTCGCGCATAATTTGGTGAATGCGTTCCGCAAGTCCCTCCGCGATTTCGAGCGCCAATGCCTGAATCGCGTGGCTTTTTAAAAATTCGCCGTCTTCCTTCCACTGCTGCGCCAGTTCGCGAATGCCTTTGCCGGCGGTGACGGCAAAAAAGCCAACATAATCGATTTGCCCGCTTTCGACAGGTTTCAAATAATCGGCTAAACAAAGGTACGGCGCTTTTTGCTGTCTTGGAAATTCGAACGTTTCTATCATTGTCCGTTTGTCTTCCGGAGAATAAATATAAATCCGGTTTCCATCGCTTTGTGCCGGGAAAAATTGATATACCGCCGCTGGCGTTATCCAGCCGTGCTGCATGGCTTCTTCCAGCAATCCATCCACAACTTCTTTTAGCATCAGTGCCTTTTCATCTTTTTCTTCAAGCAGCCGTTTCACTTTCCCTTTTAACCCGAGATGGTGCCCCAACACCATTTGCCAGTTGACATATGGAATAATATGTGGAAGCGAAATATCTTTGAGCACGTGACGTTCTAAATCTGCCGGCACAAACACGGGAACGTCGGTCGAAACGTTCGATTTGGCGGCGATAACCGTTGGCGCCGTTTTTTCTGGTTTTGTTTCATGTTTTTCCGTTTTTGTATATTCAATTTCGTTTTGCTGCAATTGGTTTGCCAGCGCCAGCCCTTCCATGGCGTCTTTTGCGTATAAGACGATTCCGTCATATTCCGGAGCGATTTTATTTTCTGTAAACTTGCGCGTCAACGCGGCGCCGCCGACTAAAATCGGAATCGAAATGCCCGCTTGCCGCAAATCTTGCGCGGTAACGACCATTTGCTGGGCGGATTTGACAAGAAGCCCGGACAAGCCGATGATATCCGGCTTTTCCGCTTGAACGGCTTCGATCAGTTTTTGCGGCGTCACTTTAATTCCTAGATCAATAACTTGGAAGCCGTTGTTGCTTAAAATAATGTCGACCAAGTTTTTGCCGATATCGTGCACGTCACCTTTGACAGTGGCGAGAATCACTTTTCCTTTTGTGCTGCTTTCCTTTTTCTCCATATATGGCTCTAAAAAGGCGACCGCTGCTTTCATGACTTCTGCGCTTTGCAATACTTCGGCGACAATGAGCTGGTTGTCGTTAAACAGCCGCCCGACTTCATCCATTCCCGCCATCAGCGGCCCATTAATGATGTCAAGCGGATCGGCGTACGTTTGCAACGCTTGTTCCAAATCGGCGAACAGCCCATCTTTCGTGCCTTCGACAACATAGTTGGCGAGCCGTTCTTCCAGGCTAAGCTCTGTTTTGGCTTTTTTCGGCTCTTTCATTTTATTGCGGTAAAATTGGATAAACGTGTTTAACGTTTCATCGTTCGTGTTAAACAGCAGCTCTTCGGCCAATCGGACTTCTTCTTCCGGAATCGAAGCGAACCGTTCTAGCTTTTCCGTATTAACGATCGCGTAGTCAAGCCCGGCTTGTGTGCAATGATATAAAAAGACAGAATTTAAAATTTCACGGCCCAATGGCGGAAGCCCGAAAGAGACATTGCTGATGCCGAGCATCGTTAAACATTGCGGCAGCCGTTCTTTTATGAGGCGGATGCCCTCGATCGTTTCTTTTGCGGCGCCGATATATTGTTCGTCGCCTGTGCCGACAGGGAATACGAGCGGATCGAAAATAATGTCGCGTGGGGAAACACCGTATTTATTTACAAGCAAGTCATACGAACGCAAGGCAATCTCCAGCTTCCGCTCGGCGCCAATCGCCATTCCTTGTTCATCAATCGTTCCGACGACGACAGCGGCGCCATATTTGTGAAGGAGCGGAACCACTTTTGCAAACCGTTCTTCCCCATCTTCCAAGTTAATCGAGTTAATGATGGCTTTCCCTTGCGAATAAGTAAGGGCGCATTCAATCACGCGTTCATCCGTCGAATCAATGACAAGCGGCACTTTTACTTTTTTGATCACTTGTTGTATAAATTTTTCCATATCTTCTTGTTCGTTCCTATCTGGATCGGCTAAGCAAATATCGATGACATGCGCGCCATTTTTCACTTGGGCGCGTGCAATTTCGGCCGCTTCTTCGTATTTTCCTTCAGCGATCAATCGTTTGAATTTGCGCGAGCCGATGACATTGGTTCTTTCCCCGACAAACAACGGCCGCATCGTTTCATCATAAATAAGCGGATCAATGCCGGAGACGGCGTGGACGTCAAACGATGCCGGAATCGGCCGCGGCGGAATGCCACGGACGGCTTCGGCGATGGCGCGGATATGTTCCGGTGTTGTCCCGCAGCAGCCGCCGACGATGTTAATCCAGCCTTTTTCGGCGAACCGCTGGATTTTTTTCGCCAGCATATCCGGCGTTTCATGATAGCAGCCTTCCTCATCCGGGAGCCCGGCGTTCGGATAGCAGCTCACGGCGGTGTCCGCCAAGGAAGCGAGCGTGCGCAAATGGTCGGTCATAAACTCCGGGCCGGTTGCGCAGTTTAAGCCGACGGCAAATGGCTTCATATGCTGGACAGAGATGAAAAACGATTCGATCGTTTGCCCGGCGAGCGTCGTTCCCATCGGTTCAATTGTCCCGGAAATCATAATTGGCACTTTTTTTCTGACCGCTGCGAATGCTTTCATAATCCCAATAAAGCCGGCTTTGACATTTAACGTGTCTTGGCATGTTTCTAACAGAAGCAAGTCGACGCCGCCGAGTAACAACCCGCGCGCTTGTTCTTCATAAGCGGCGGCTAATTGCTCGAACGTCACGCCGCCGGTGACGGATAACGTTTTTGTCGTCGGCCCCATCGAACCGGCGACAAAGCGCGGCCATTCAGGGGTGGAGTAGGCGTCGGCGGCTTTACGCGCCAGTTTGGCTGCTTCTATGTTAAGTTCAAGCGCCAAATGGCCGAGATCATATTCGTCTAACACAATGCTAGTCGCACCAAATGTGTTCGTTTCGATAATGTCGGCCCCCGCTTGCAAATATGCTTCGTGAATGTGTTTGATCACATGCGGGGCGGTGAGCGTCAAATATTCGTTGCAGCCTTCATATTGTTCGCCCCCGAAGTCATCAGCGGAAAGCTGCGCGTTTTGAATCATTGTTCCCATTGCGCCGTCAATGATTAGTATTTTTTTTTCAAGCTGTTGCTGCAATGTGATGTTACCCATGGAGTACCTCCCTTTCTTGTGCGGCTTGTTCTTTTTCGTGAATGTAGCGGACGAGTTCGACGGTCATTTCATAGCGCAAAAACGGCGTGATTAAGTAGATGCCGTTAAATAATTCAAAAGCGGCGTCAATAAGCGACTTGGCAATGGCGATTCCTTCGCGCGCCGACTGGACCGGATCATTTGCGCATGCCGCCATGCGGGCGCGGATTTCATCGGAAAGCGTTATGCCAGGCACTTCATGGTGAAGGAAATCGGCGTTGCGCGCGCTCACTAGCGGCATAATGCCAATGTAAATCGGCGTCTGAAGGTGTTTTGTCGCTTCGTACACTTCTTCGATTTTTTGTTCGGAGTATAATGGCTGAGTAATAAAATAGTGGGCGCCGCATTGAATTTTTTTCTCAAGGCGTTCGACTGCTTTGTCCAGATGGCGGACATTTGGGTTAAATGCCGCGGCGATGGAGAAATTTGTTTTTTGCCCGAGCGGTTTTCCGGAATAGGAAAGCCCTTCGTTAAATTGGCGAATAAGACGAATGAGATCAAATGACGATAAATCATAGACAGATGTCGCCCCCGGAAAATCGCCGATCTTCGACGGATCGCCGGTTATGGCGAGCACGTCGGTGATGCCGAGCGTATGCAAGCCCATCAGATGGGACTGCAGTCCGATCAAGTTGCGGTCGCGACACGTAATATGAATGAGCGGGCGAACGCCAAGCTGCTCTTTGATGATGGTGCCGAGCGCCACATTGCTAATGCGCGGAGTCGCCAACGAGTTATCGGCCAATGTCAATGCATCAATATTCGCGGCTTTGAGCGCTTTGGCGCCTTCCAAAAATTTGCCGATTCCTAATTTTTTTGGCGGGTCGAGCTCGACGATCACCGAACGGCGCTCGCGGACGATATCTTGCAGCGGAGGCGCTGCATTTGGTTCGTTCGTTTGAATTGAAATCGAAACATGACGCTGTTTTACGGCTTTTTCAGTAATTGGTGTCCGGTCCACTAAAGCGCTTGCCATTGCTTCGATATGTTTCGGCGTTGTCCCGCAACACCCGCCAATGAGCCGCACGCCTTGTTCGCGAAACGCCAGCGCAGTTTCTTTGAAATAATCGGTGTTTGTTTCATAGACAAGCCGGCCGTCGCGATAATCCGGCAAGCTTGCGTTCGGATAGGCGGAAAGAAACGCATGATCCGGCAGCGGCACTTCCTCCAGCGAGCGGATCATATAGTATGGACCGAGCCGGCAGTTCAGCCCGACAACATCGGCTCCCAACTGTTCTAACTGCGCTAGCGCTTCGGCAAGAGGGGTGCCGTCTTGCAAAACGCCGACTTCGTGAAGGGAGACGTGCGCAATAATCGGCTTATCCGTTTCTTTGCGCGCGATCGCAAGCACTGTCTTTAATTCTTCCAAATCGTAATATGTCTCGAGCAATAAGCCGTCGATGTCTTCGTTTAACAGCACAAACAGCTGTTCGCGGAATGTCCGTTTTATTTCATCGATGGAAACGGCGCTTTTGTTAATGCTGCGCAATCCGCCGATTGTCCCAAGCACGTAGGCTTTATGTTTCGCTGCTTGTTTTGCCAGCCGCACTGCTGCGCGGTTAATGGATGGCACTTCATCTTCCAAGCCGTAGCGGGCGAGTTTGACATAGTTGGCCCCATATGTGTTTGTTTGGATTACTTCTGCGCCCGCAGCGATATATGCTTCATGAATATGAAGGATATCTTCCGGTTTCGATAAATTTAGTTCTTCAAAACATCGGTCGACGCCGTGCGAGTATAATAATGTTCCCATCGCGCCATCGGCGATGAGAATGCGTTCTTTTAAATCTTGCAAAAGCCCCACGCTCATTCCCCCGTTCTATGGAAATTAGTAAAAGAAAAAAGCCTTCTATAAGAAGAAGACTTTTTTATGTATCGTCTCTTCTTATCTTCCAGGCGCTTCGCCTGTCTGGATTTAGCACCTTGACATCTGTCAGGTTGCTGAGAGTTCATTGGGCCAGTCCCTCCCCCTCTCTTGATAAGAAAGTCACTATGAAGTTGTGAACAAATATTTTAACATTAATTATAATATATAATGTAAAGCATTTTCTGAAAATATTCAATACAAAGGAATTGCTTTCGCGAAAATGTTTGATCCTTGATGAGAAAGCGTTAGCGAAGAGAGTGTAGTTCACTAAGCGTGATTGGAATTAATGACTAAGCAGCAGTGGCATTCTTCTTCGCCGATATGATGAAATCGCAGTGCCTCGCATCGCCTTCTTCCATTCCCAGCATGCCTCTTAACTTGCCTTTGGCTGCAAAAATATACTTTATGGCTTGGAAAAATACCGGATTCTTTCTTTGGCGGAATCCGCTTCTTAAACATTAATGCAAAAAAGCGGGAAAGCGCATGAAAAAAAGATGTTACGGGCGCTTCGTACCCGCAACATCTTTTTTTATCGGTAGTTGACAAATTGCACATCAATCGGCAAATCCGCTTCGCGAATCGCGGCGATGACCTTTTGCAAGTCGTCTTTGCTTTTGCCGCTGACACGGATTTGATCGTCCTGTACTTGGCTTTTCACTTTCAGGCCGGTGTTTTTTATAATCGTGTTGATTTTTTTCGCATTTTCTTTGTCAATGCCTTGCACGAGCTTGGCGCGCTGCCGCACCGTGCCCCCGGAAGCAGGCTCGATTTTGCCGTATTGAATGTTTTTCGTCGGCACGCCCCGTCTAATGAGCTTGCCAATCAGCACATCTTTAAGCTGTTCCAATTTAAATTCATCGTCGGAAATAAGAATGAGCTCGTCTTTTTCTAAGGAAATGTTGCTTTTGCTGCCTTTAAAGTCGTAGCGGTTTTTAATTTCTTTCAGCGTGATGTTGATCGCGTTAGCCACTTCCGACAAGTCCACTTTCGATACAATATCAAAGGAATTTTCTTTTGACATACATAACCTCCAGCGCGTTTCGTTATTTAGTTTCATTATAGTAAAAGGAAACAGCGGAAACAACAGGCAAAGTGGCGTTAGCGGCAAGCAAAGAACAGAAAGGTGGGGGAGAGGAGGGGCGAATTTGGCAAAAGAAAAGGGTGAACGCAAACCGCTATACCTTCGAGAAGCTGCATGAAAACGGGGCGAGCATGGAGACAAAGAAGCGGAACATAATATCCGCTGGCATGGAAGTGCCAAAAGTCCAATAACTGCAGAAATAAGCGGAAAGCAGATGCCGATGTTTCAAAATAGAACGTTTTTGGATTGGTAAAGATGGAAAAACAGCGATTTACCGTTGTTTTTGTTTTGCAAAAAAGTATAAGAACCAAACTGCGTGATTTTGTTCATCTGCGGCTGCCCGGCGAAATGCCTCTTTTATATATTGATTACTTGTTTCCGCTGCGATATCTAGATAAAAATCGACTGTTTTTTGTTCATCTTGTAAGGCAAATTCTAATCCTTCTAAATACGCATCCGGGCATGCTTCCATCATTTTTGGTTGCGGCTGTCGTCCAGTTAGACTTGCATAAATCCGGGCAAACTGTTGAAAATGCCGCATTTCATCTTGTCTAATTTCAAGAATTTGTTTTCTTTCCTTTTCCGTCAGAGCCAAATTAGCTAAATTTGCATAACACTGTATCGCACTGTACTCTCCGTTAATGGCTCTTTCAATGTCATTCAACAATTTTTTGGATTGCCTATACATCACGTTGTAGCTGCTAAAAAAAGGATACACTATATAGCCCTCCCCATTTGGTCTATGATATTTTACAGAAAAATATAGAATGTGGTGCAAGTCTATATATTTTCAACCACCTTGTGGAGGGCTTTGGTTATCATAAGTGGCAAGAAGCTTCGGCAAAGCGCAAGCGTGCTATCTCATGGGGAGAAGGGGGAAGAAGGATATAAAATAAGCCCCCACCTGCAAGCATGTTGGCTGGCAAGCGGGGGCGTTCCGTTAAGTATGCTGTTGCCATTTTCCCTTTTAATCAAGGGAAGTTATCCGCATAGTGCAAGTTTACAAATGATCGGTCTTCTTCGAATACGCAAATTTCCCCGCTTCGCGGTTTTTTTCGCGAAGCATGTTTTTTTCATGATGTTTCGCGTTGTTGTCGCGCGCTTTTTTGTCATTGTCGCTCGTATGTGACATATTGGCGTGCACTCCTTATCCACAGTGTACGCCATTAGTATGCGTGGAAAAGAAAAACTTATACTTCAATGTATTTATTTAAGAAAAAGAGCGCCAATGTTCCCGGTCCGGCGTGGGCGCCGATTGCGCCGCCGATGTCGCAAATAAAGAAGCGCGAGCAGCCGTATGTTTTTTCAATAAGCTGCTTTAATTCCAGCGCAGCCTCTTCATCGTCGCCGTGGCTGATGCCGATTACTTGTTTTTGCAGATCATCGCCGCGTTCGCCCATGATTTCAACCATGCGCTTTAACACTTTTTTGCGGCCGCGTAATTTCTCAAGAGGAATGAGCTTGCCGTCTTCGACATGGAGAAGCGGCTTAATGTTCAAAAGGCCGCCAACCATCGCCGATGCTTTGCTGATTCGCCCGCCGCGCGCCAAGTACTCCAGATTATCAACCGTAAAAATATGTTCCATGTGATGGCAATAGGAGGCAATCGTCTCACATAGCAAATGGTAAGGCATGCCTTTTTCGGCTAGCTCCGCTGCTTTTGCCACTGCCAGTCCTTGACCGAGCGAAGCGCATTTAGAATCGATAATCGTCAGCTGAAATTCGGGATATTCCTCAAGCAATTCGCTGCGGATGGCCATTGCGGTTTGATATGTACCCGACAGCTGTGAAGAAAACGCGATATATAAGCAAGGGCGGTTTTCTTTCGCATATTGCGTAAACAGCTCTTTCATTTTCAGCGGATTTGCTTGTGCGGTTTTCACGATTTGCCCGTTGCGCATCGCATCGTATACTTGTTTTGGTTCGATGGTGACGAAGTCTTCAAATTCTTTGCCGTTGAAATGGACAAGAAGCGGCAGGAATGCGATATTATGCTTCTGAACATAAGAATATGGAAGATCACAGCCGCTATCGGTAATAATTTGAATTGACACTGTATCCACCTCTTATAAAGTTAAGATAAGAACATATTTTAGTGTAGCGATGATAAAGGGAAAAGAAAAGACAAATTTTCTGCCACATAAAAAGGTTGCGGACAAGCGCCGCAACCGTTATGGAGTGAATTGATCAAGTTCTGCTTGAAATTGACGCAGCTGCGCTTTTTCCGCCGTATTGGAATGCGCGTAGGCCGAAGATAAAGCGTTTTTCGCGATAGCGATGGCGCGGTCTAGCTCTATATCCGCTTGGCCGCTTGCCGCTTGTTTCACCTGCAACACTGCTTTGCGTGCTTCCTGAAACAATCGGTTTCCCATCGTTATTCGCCTCCAAGCGATGTTTCCACCGCTTTTTGCACCTTGCGTGTTTCCGCTTCGGCGTACGTCATATGGTAAGGGATTCGTTCATCATGTTTTTCTACCGCATCGACGCTTTGTTGGATGAAGCGTTTCGATTTGTTCCGTTTGCCCAAGACGTATTCCCCCTTTGAAAAGGTAAAGACGCGGCGTTGCGTCATGAATAGTGTAACCGGATAAAGGGAATGGTAATAAGGCAATTCGTTACAGCTTTAACAGCGATTTTAAATATACGCCGATGCCGTCTTCTTCATTCGTTGCCGTTATATCATCGGCGATTTGTTTGAGCGGCTCAATGGCGTTGCCCATGGCGATGCCATAACCTGCCCATTCGATCATTTCTAAATCGTTATCTTCATCCCCAAACGCAATAACCCGCTCTTTCGGAATATGAAAATAATCGGCGATCTGTTTGAGACCAAACGCTTTATGGACGCCGTTGCGGATAATTTCAATCATATGCCAAGGCTCATTCCAGCGCCGGTGATGCAATATGTTCGCATGGACGTCAGATAAGTATGATTGTATTTGTTCAATATGCTGCCGGTCTGTATGAATAAGAATGCTCGTCGGATCGTCTTTTAATACATAGCGCAAATCGCCGATTTGGATGGTTGGATTGCCAAGGCGAACAATATCGAGCAGCACTTCATCATGTTCGTGAAAGTATACATTGTCCACCACTTCCGCTAAAATATTTTTGATGGAATACGTTTCACTTACTTCGATAATGTCTTTGACGGCATCAAGCGGAAGCGGGGAATGGCGGATCCCCCATGAACGGTCCGCCGGATGATGGACGAACGCTCCGTTAAAGTTGACAATTGGCGTCGTGAGACCAAGTTCTTCATAGTACATTTTACTGGCACGGTAAGGTCTTCCCGTGGCGATCACGACAAGATGCCCTTCTTCTTTGGCGCGCAAAATGATTTCTTTTGTAAATGGGGAAATCGTTTTGTCATCTTTTAATAACGTACCGTCTAAATCTAATGCAATTAAATGTCGCTCCATAATGACTCCTTTACTTTTGTTTTTTTTAAAAGTATAAACGATCCTCTGCTTTTTATCATCATTAGTGTAACTCTTTTCTAAAATTTTTGTCTATATGTTACACTATTAGAAAAAAGAAGGAGTTTCGGTGATGATGGTCATTATTGAAAAAGAAATAGTTGCCCAAGTGCCTGTACTGCATGTCGTTAAACAGGAAAAAAAAGAGGGACGATTGCCGTTCATTTTGTTTATTCATGGATTTACCAGCGCGAAAGAGCATAATTTGCATTTTGCGTATTTGCTTGCTGAAGCAGGATACCGCGTCGTGATGCCGGATGCGCTTTATCATGGGGAACGCGGCACGTCTTTATCCGGGCATGAGTTGCAGTTAAAGTTTTGGCATGTCGTCCGGCAGATGATTGCGGAAGTGAAATGGATCAAAGAAGAGATGGAACAGCGCCGCTTGATTGACCCGGATCGCGTCGGGATTGCTGGAACATCGATGGGGGGAATCGTCACATTTGGTTCGCTTGCTGTGTATCCGTGGATTAAAGCAGCTGTTTCGCTTATGGGCTGTCCCGCTTATGAAATGTTTTTTGACGAATTAGTCAAAACGGCAAAGAAAACGGGGGTTGCTATTCCGCTGTCCGATGAGCAATTGAAGCAGGAAAAAGCACAGTTAGTGAAATACGATCTTTCCAAACAGCCGGAGAAATTAGCGGGCCGCCCGCTCCTTATTTGGCACAGCGAGTGCGACCAAGTAGTGCCTTATGCTTATACATATGAGTTTTATGAACAAATAAAACCACTTTATCAAGGGAAGGAAAAAAGTTTAAAATTTATTTCCGACGCTACGGCAGGGCATAAAGTGACAAGGGAAGCGCTGTTGGAGACGGTAAAGTGGTTTACGGCGCATGTGTAGAAAAAGCGGCTATGCCAGGCAAAAGTATAGCCGCTGTGCATTGTCGGGAGATAAAAGCAGATGAAAATGATCAAAAATGTCCTAATTGCCGCAGCGCTTCTTCGCTCATCCGCTCCGGCGTCCACGGCGGGTTCCATGTCACATCGACTTTGACATCACGGATACCGTCGATCTGTTCAAGCGCGCGCTTAACACCGCCGACGATAGAATCGTGAAGCGGGCATCCCGGCGTCGTCAGCGTCATTAAAATATATATGTTGCCATCGCTGATTTGCAAATCATAAATTAATCCTAAATCAACGACATTGATTCCCAATTCTGGGTCCAAAACTGTTCGAAGCTGTTGAAGCACTAATTCGCGAATATCCATGAGCATTGCCCCCTTATTTTATTTCCGCAAGACCGAAATAATCGTGCCGGCAAAGAGAAGAGAAAACAATGTCATCGCGCCTTGAGCGATATAAAACAACGGCAAGCTGGAGATGGCCAGCGCGATGGTGACGCCGGCCGCGCTGACGATAAACAACGCGCATTGAACGGTGGTCCAATTCTCATTCATCATTTGCTTTAATGTCGGCACATTTTCCTTGCCGATTTTTTTGCTGTAGCGGTGCGTCCACCATAAAAACGGAACAATTTTATATAAATAACCGATGATGCTTAACATAATCCAGCCAAGCAGATAACTGTAAACCACGATGGCGATGTGGCGATCGTCGCCAACATACGACAAGACCAACGCCGCTCCGTGCAGAATGAGAGCGGCTGCAATGGCGAAAAGAGCAAACTGGAACGGGCGGTCAAGCCTTTTTTTCATCCGTTTTCGTAACATCAACGATATATGATAAACAAATAGGGCGAATGCGATAAATAAAAGACCGGCTCCGGCGGCAAATGTTGCTTGGCTATTTTGCAAAAAGCTCACAAACGTTACTGCCAGTCCGGTGACATAGGTGACATACACATAGCGTGCCGGTTTCATCGAAAATCCGTGCGCGAGGGCAAACATTGGCACCATTTTATAGGAAAAGCCGATAATCAGCAAAGGAAACCAGCCGAATACGCCAAATAGGATATGTGTCTTCAAAGCTAAGAGATGATCCATCGTTTGTGTGCCGCTCCAAAAATGGAAGACAAGCGTCAATCCAAACAAAATGGTTACTAATAAACAAACAAGTGCCGTGCTGACAAACAATGTCATTATATTTTTGTTCGCTTGTTTTCGCAATGTCATTGCCATTTGCAAAAGAAAAAGCACGATACCGAGCACAAGCAGCAGCCCTGGGAAAAGGGCGGCGCGTGCATGAAACGCTAAGCTAGCGGAAAATAACATCATCCCCGCGGCGGTGATGAAAAATTGCGCAAACCCCAGCCGTTCGCTCCAAATTGGCGTCAAAAATGCGACAGGAACAAGCTGATACATTGCTCCCATTGCAACCATCAGCGCGAAGCCGAGTATTGCCAAATGAGCCGCCGTCCAGACGCTCGGCAGGCGGAATGCTCCGTTGATCATGGCTAATCCGGCAGTGAGCGTGATCGCTTGCGATGCGGCAAATGTGATGGCACCAAACACGATAAATAAAAGCGGAAGGCGAATATTTGTTTCATATGCTGTATTCGTTGGAATCATGCTCGTCATCCTTTTGTAATCGTAATTTGGAAGCTTCCGTCTTCCCGCTCGATGGTTTCGTGTTTATAGCCGAGTTCATCAAGCTGTTCGTATAAAAACATCGGGCGGCGGTCGTTAATGATCGTCAATGTTTCTCCGGGCTGGAGTTTTGCAAGCGCGGCTAATGTCCGCATCATCGGCTGCGGCGGCTCTAGTCCGCGATGATCAAGAATCATCATTCTCACCCCTGTTTGATGAACGTAACTTTCCAGTGCTTTTTCTCAATCTGCTCCGCTTCATACGTAAACCCTTTTGCTTTCATAATCGGAAACAGCGGGATTGGTTTAAACGGCGCATGCAAAATAAACATGTCTCCTGATTGAAGCGGTTTAATCGCGTTCATAATTTTTTCAAATGGTTCAATTTTTTTCTGTAAATCTTCACGAACATCTAATTCGACGATCGTCCCCACCATGCTCCCTCCTTTTTTTTATATGATAGTAATTTTCATTTTCAAATGTTGTGATTTATATCACAAGATCAGAAAAAAATTTCTTTTTTCAATCCTTCCGCATCGATCAAATAAAATCCGTCTTTATCGACATCTATCAGCCCTTTTCGTTTTAATTGGCTTAGCGTTCGGCTCACCGTTTCCCGCGAGGTGCCGATCATGTTGGCAAGCTCTCGATTCGTCACATGTGCAGTCAAACGGTAAAACTTTCCTTGGCGCACCGCGTTTGTTTTCGTTAAGCGCAAAAGCAGCATGATGATTTGTTCATACGTATTATGAAGAATTTGTTCTTCCAAGCGATTTTGCAAATCAACGATTTTTTCGCCCATGACGCGGAATAGCTTGATGCATAATCCCGGATAGCAAATTAACGTTTTTTCAAAATCGTCTATTGAAATCGCGATGAGCGTCGCTTCTTCGAGGACTTCCGCATGTGCGGGATATGTGCCTTTAAGGAAAAAACCGGCGTGCGGAAACATTTCCCCTGTCTGCAAAATCGAAACAATTTGTTCTTTTCCGTTCATATCCGTTTTGTAAATTTTGATCGTTCCGGAATGGATGAAATAGACGCGCTCTAACGGATCTCCTTGCATAAACACAAACGTCCGCGGTTTATAAACGCGCACATGGGAGATCGATACGAGCGATTCCAGTTCATGATCGGATAACTCGCGGAAAAGCGGAACATTTTTCAACCGTTCTTTCATCCAGCCATTCGTCATTTTTTCATCTCCTTCTGTAATTTTGACAAAAATGTGACTTTTGCCAATGGGAATTCCTTTTGCCAAAAATAAAGGGGCTGCAAGGCTTTCCGCTATTTCTATACTACCATTTTATGAGTTTCTTCATATACGAGCTGTGACATAAATCATAATATGCGTTTGCCATGACTCACTTTTTTTTATTTTTGTGGCGCTACAATGAGGGAGAAGCAAAGATAGGAGGGTGATCATGGATGGAGGTTAATCGGTCCGTTCGTCCGTCTTTCCGTCCCGAACGGCGGACACAAAATAGTTTCCTTAAATCAATATTAATTTTTACGATTTTAATCAGTTTTACCGTTCTGCTTGTCGGCGGGTATTGGATTTTTAAAGAAATGGCGCCGCGCCCGAAAGAAGTGCGGAGCGAAAGCGGCGACGTGTTGATGACAAAAGAAACGATTATCGGCGGGCAGGCAGTGTTTCAAAAATATGGCCTGATGGATTATGGCACTGTACTTGGTCATGGCTCTTACATGGGGCCGGATTATACAGCAGAGGCATTAAAGATTTACACGGAAGGAATGCAAGATTATAAAGCAAAAGACCGATATGGGAAACCATTTTCGCAACTAGCAAAAGAGGAAAAAACGATCATACGTGATGAAGTAATAAAAGAAATGCGGAAAAACCGCTACAATCCGGCGACCGATGTGCTCGTGTTAACAGACGCGCAAGTATATGGTCTGGAAAAAGTCCGTGACTATTACCGCCGTGTATTTACAAGCGGTGATGGCTGGGGTTTGCAAAAAGGGCTGATTAAAGAGTCAGATATGCCAAAAGCGCACCGCGCCTGGGTAGCGGATAGCGATCAAATTCAGCAAATTGCCGATTTCTTCTTCTGGACCGCTTGGTTATCAAGCACTCCAAGAATCGGTGACCATATAACCTATACAAACAACTGGCCATATTATGAAGCTGCTGGAAATACGATGTCGTTTTCCGCCATATGGTGGAGCGGAGCAAGCGTAACCATCTTAATTTTATTCATCGGGATGATTTTGTTCTTCTTCTACCGCTATCAATTAAGCATGCAAGAAGCGTATAAAGAAGGGCAATTCCCGGTGATTGATTTGCACAAGCAGCCTTTGACTTCTTCGCAAGTGAAGTCAGGAAAATATTTTGCAATTGTTGCTGTGCTGTTTTTCATTCAATCGATGTTCGGCGCGCTGCTTGCCCATTATTACGTGGAACCAGACCGTTTCTTTGGCATTAAATGGATTCATGATTTGTTGCCATTTAACATTGCGAAAAGCTACCATTTGCAGTTAGCAATTTTTTGGATTGCGACATCATGGCTTGGCATGGGGATTTTTATCGCGCCGCTTGTCGGCGGGCATGAGCCGAAAAAACAAGGGATTTTCGTTGACATTTTGTTCTGGGCGCTCGTTGTGCTTGTCGGCGGCAGCATGATCGGCCAATGGCTCGGCGTGAACGGATATTTAGGAAACAGCTGGTTCTTGCTTGGCCATCAAGGCTGGGAATACATTGAGCTTGGCCGCATTTGGCAAATCATCTTGGTAGCAGGCATGCTCATTTGGCTGTTTATCGTCTTTCGCGGCATTAAGAGCGGCTTAAAGCAGGAGAGAGACAAAGGCGGATTGATTCACTTATTGTTCTACTCGGCGATTGCGGTGCCGTTCTTTTACATCTTTGCGTTCTTTATGAAGCCGGACACGAATTTTACGATGGCCGATTACTGGCGCTGGTGGATTATCCATTTGTGGGTAGAAGGAATTTTTGAAGTGTTTGCCGTTGTTGTGATCGGCTTTTTGTTAGTGCAAATGAAACTTGTCACAAAATCTTCTACAGTGAGGGCATTATATTTCCAATTTACGATTTTGCTTGGCAGCGGGGTTATTGGAATAGGCCACCACTATTATTACAACGGTTCAGCGGAAATATGGATTGCGCTTGGGGCCGTCTTCTCGGCGCTTGAAGTCATTCCGCTCACATTGCTTATTTTAGAAGCATATGAGCAATATAAAATGATGCGCGACGGCGGCGTCCACTTTCCTTATAAATCGACGTTTTGGTTTTTGATTTCTACAGCGGTCTGGAACTTAGTCGGCGCCGGTGTGCTTGGGTTCCTCATCAACTTGCCAGCCGTAAGTTATTTCGAACACGGCCAGTTTTTAACGCCGGCTCACGGCCATGGGGCGATGATGGGAGTATACGGCATGTTCGGCATCGCGGTATTGCTGTATTCGTTGCGCAATATCGTCAAGCCGGAAGCATGGAACGATAAATGGTTAAAATTCGCATGCTGGATGCTCAATCTCGGGCTTGCAGGGATGATTGCGGTGACGCTGCTGCCAATCGGCATTCTGCAAATGAAAGAAGCGTTTGAACATGGCTATTGGGCATCGCGTTCTCCAGACTTTTTACAACAGGATGTTGTCCAAACGCTGCTCACGCTCCGTGCTGTCCCGGATACGATTTTCTTAATTGGGGTCATTGTGCTGATGGCGTTTAGCGTCAAATCGCTATTTCATTTGCGCAAACCGACACATGGCGAGGAAGAAGCGCTTCCGGTCGTTGATTTCACCAAAGAAGAATAAAATAAAAAAAGAATCACGGCGATTTGCGCTGTGATTCTTTTATCCTTATATGATAACGCTTTCTGTTTTGCTCATTGTCATTTTCTTCGTAACAGGAAAAACAATACAACGTTTCTTTTTCGTCGCTAATGACGCCATTTAAAAATCCTTGTAAACAATGTATCGGTTTGCCGCACTGCGAACAAAAGCCAACAAGCTCTTCCAACCGCCATTTCTCCTTTCCTAAACGATTGAAAATGATGATTCGTAAGTTGTGATGCATATCACTACGACAAACGGCAAAAGCGGCTATGATGTGTATATAATTTATTATACTATAAAGGAGGCAACAATTATGAGTCAATTTGCCGCAAAAATTCATGCGCCTGATTATGAACCGCGAGAAAGACATCCTGCGATCTTTCGCTTGTTCGATAGCTTAAAGCCGGGTGAAGTGATGGAGTTAACAAACGATCATGATCCGCGCCCGCTGCATTATCAGTTTATGATGGAACGCCCAGATCAATTTACTTGGGAGTATTTAGAAGAAGGGCCGGAAATTTGGCGTGTCGCAATCGGTAAAAAATAAATAAGATGTTCGGAAAAGGTTCCCGAAAATGGCGGGAATCTTTTCTTTTCATTGCCTTCGTGATACAGTGAAACAGAGAATGGGAGAAAGGGGACAGGCGGTGAAAGGAATGATCGGGGTTGTTCTTGCGGGCGGGCAGTCGCGGCGTTTTGGCAGCCCGAAAGCGTTTGCCAAGTTGAATGGAACATATTTTTTCGAAATTGCTGTTGAAACGTTGCGCGCAGTGGCAGAAGATATTTATATTGTTAGCCATCCTTCCCTGTTGGACCGTTTCCGGCAAAAAACGGCGGAAAAAGTGATTACGGACGATGAACGGTATCGTGGCCAAGGGCCGCTGGCGGGAATTTATACGGTGATGAAAAAAAGCGAAGCGGAATGGATATTTGTGCTTCCGTGCGATATGCCGTTTATGCGGCCGGAAACAGCAGTAAAGCTTGCCAAATACGCGGACGAGAAGTTTGATGCGGTGATATGCGCGCATTTTGGGCGCATCCAGCCGTTAGTCGGCATGTATCACCGGCGGACATTTACGCACATCGAAACGTTGTTGCAGACAAAGGACAATCGGATGAAGTCGCTGCTTGATCATTGCCATATCCGCTATGTGACAGAGCAAGATTTTTGGGAAAATGAGATCGTATTTTGCAATGTGAATACACCGGATGAGTGTGACAATATTGTGACATAAATGGCTTGGTGATGTATGTCACATGTGCCTCCTCCCCTCTGCAGTACAATGAAAACAAGGAGGGGATATAGTGAGGGACTTTAACGAAAATCCGTTTATTGTGATTTGGGAATTAACGAGGGCATGCCAGTTAAAATGTCTTCATTGCCGGGCCGAGGCACAATACCATCGCGATCCGCGCGAATTGACATTCGAAGAAGGGAAAAGGTTAATTGATGATATATATGAGATGGATCAGCCGCTTCTCGTGTTTACCGGCGGGGATCCGCTCATGCGTCCGGATGTATTTGAGCTTGCGAAATATGCGATTGACAAAGGTTTGCGCGTCTCGATGACGCCAAGCGCAACGCCAAACGTGACGAAAGAGGCGATTCGCAAGGCGAAGGAAATCGGTCTTTCCCGCTGGGCGTTTAGTTTGGACGGGCCAAACGCGGAAATTCACGACCGTTTCCGGGGGATGCCTGGTTCCTTTGATTTAACGATCAAAGCGATTGAATATTTGCATGAACTGGATATTCCGGTGCAAATTAACACCGTTATTTCCCGGTACAATGTTCATGCCCTTGATGAGATGGCAAAGCTGGTGGAAAAACTAAAATGTGTGCTTTGGAGCGTCTTTTTCCTTGTGCCGACCGGGAGGGGAAAAGAATCGGACATGATTTCCCCGGCAGAGCATGAAAAAGTGTTTCGCTGGCTTTATGAAACGAGCAAGCGCGTCCCGTTTGACATAAAAACAACAGCAGGGCAGCATTACCGCCGTGTTGTTTTACAGGCGAAAATGCGGGAACATCAAATCACCGGTGACGGCATCCGCTATGAAGATGTACTGATGAAAGGGCTGACCGGTCAAGTCGATGGGCTTGGCCGCGCGCCAAAAGGAGTCAATGACGGCAACGGATTTGTTTTTATTTCCCATATCGGGGATGTTTATCCGAGCGGGCTGCTTCCGGTCAAAGCCGGAAACGTCCGGGAAACGCCGCTCGCGGAAATTTACCGGAATTCGCCGGTTTTCCAAGACTTGCGCAACCCTGATAAATACAAAGGAAAATGCGGCGTATGCGAATTCCGCTACATTTGCGGCGGTTCGCGCTCGCGGGCGTATGCTGTCACGGGCGATTATTTAGAAAGCGAACCGTATTGCATATACATTCCAAAAGCATTGCGGAAAAAGAAAAAACAGCCATTTTCGTGAAACTGGTTCTCAAACAGGAGAACCAGTTTTTTATGTTTTGTTTCATCATGTGATTTTTAACAAATATGTGACACCGCGAGAATTTGTGACAAACATCACAAACATTGTTTTCTGATTTCCGTATGCTGAATTTAGCTGCATGGCTGTAAGCAAAAAGGAGGGGTTTTATGGTAAATAAACAAAAAGCACTTTTACCGATCACAACGTTGGCAATGACGTTTGCGTTTGCCGTATGGGCTGTATTTTCTCCATTGGCGAGTACATTCCAAGAAATGTTCGGACTATCCTCGACGCAAAAAAGCATTTTAGTGGCGATTCCGGTTTTGCTTGGTTCTGTCATGCGCATTCCGCTTGGAATTTGGACGGACCGGTTTGGCGGCAGACAGTTGTTTTCATTGCTTTTATTATTTTTGATTGTTCCATTAGTCGGCGCAGGTTTTGCCAATTCATACGCCATGTTAATGTTTTGGGCGTTTTTCATTGGAATGGCAGGGACGTCGTTTGCGATTTCTGTGACATTCGTATCGCGCTTGACGCCTCCAGAAAAACAAGGGACGGCACTTGGCATTAACGCAATGGGCAATATCGGGACGGCAGTAGCAAGCTTTTCGGTTCCGTCAATCGCAGCGGCGTTTGGGGTGCAATGGGCGTTTTGGGGAATGATCATTCCGGTTGTCATCATGCTTCTTCTTGTGTGGTTTTTTACTCCAGATATGCCAAAGCCTAAACAACAAAAAACAATGCTGGAATCGCTATCAGTATTAAAATATAAGCATACGTGGACATTATCGCTCTTTTATTTCGTCACATTTGGAGCATTTGTGTCATTCGGCATTTATTTGCCGTCGCTGCTCATTGATTTATACGGTTTGACTCCAGTTGATGCCGGGCTTCGTGCTGCAGGGTTTACCGTGATTGCGACACTAGCGCGGCCGGTTGGCGGAAATCTTGGCGATAAAATCGGCGCTGAACGGGTGCTGACGTTTGTTTATGCCGGAATTGCGATAGGAGCGCTTGCTATTTCGCTTGGAATGGAGAATATTGCCGTGATGACAGCCGCATGTTTGTTTATCGCCATTATGGCTGGATTAGGGAATGGTGCGGTCTTTAAGCTTGTTCCGCAGCTATTCCCGGCGGAAACAGGTGCTGTCACGGGAATTGTCGGCGCATGGGGCGGACTCGGCGGCTTTTTCCCGCCGATTTTAATGGGAATGGTGAAAGATGCTACTGGTTCTTACATGCTTGGATTTATTCTCCTCAGCTTGTTTTCCCTGATTTGCTTTTTGCTGAACCGCATTGTTTTTGGGAAAAAAACAGGAAAAACGGCGAAAACATATGCATCATGACAGTGGATCGCATCAAGCGGTCCACTGTTTTTTGCTGTTGGGAGCATATCTTCTTGTCCAAAAGGAAACGAACATAATGAATAGTTTTTGGCGTTTGCGGAGCGAAATGAAGTTTTGCATCTATTTATCATGTTTTCTGCGAAAATTATTTTACACCTATATTGTTCATTATTTCACAAACTATTCAAACATTGGCGGTGATTCGTGATGTAAATCACTAAGGGGAAATGGGCGCATCCGGTACTCTGAGATTGTAAGATCCATAAAATTTAAATTTAAAGGAAGGGGAGAAAATGAAGCGCAAGTTTTATACGTTCATGTCGATTGTGGTTGCCGCTTTGTTTTTAACTGCTTGTGAACATACAGGAGGAAAAGAAGCAGAAAAAGAAAGGACAAAGGTTGGAACCCATCACGCCGATTCAGGAGTGATTGCCGCACATAAAGGTCTCCAGCAAAAACCAATCCCGCTGAAAATGGAGCGGATCGGCCCACATGATGTCCATATCGAGATGACTGCACAAGTAACCGACATTGAGATCGACAAAGGAAAAATGTATAAAGCATGGACGTTTAACGGGCAAGTACCTGGGCCGCTCATTGTCGTCAATGAAGGAGATACGCTTCACTTCACATTAAAAAATATGGACCCAGCGATGCCGCACAGCATGGATTTCCACGCCGTCCACGCTTCGCCGTCGAAAGATTTTGCCGATATCATGCCGAACCAATCAGGAACGTTTACGTACCAGGCGAATAATCCGGGGGTATTTATGTACCATTGCGGCACGAAACCGGTGCTCGCCCACATCGCTAACGGCATGCACGGCATGATGATCGTCAAGCCGAAAAATGGCTATCCGACCGATAAAGAAGTGGACCGCGAATTTGTGTTAATCCAAAACGAATGGTACAAATATAATGATATGGATGATTTTCAAAACGGGGTGCCAAGCTATGTCGTCTTTTCGACAAAAGCGTTAAAAGCAGGCGACCGAAATACGAATGGAGATACGTTTACGCTCAAAGAAAAGCCGCTCGTGGCCAAAGTCGGAGACAAAGTCAGAATTTATCTGGAAAATGTCGGCCCGAATGAAGTTAGCTCGTTCCACGTCGTTGGCACCGTTTTTGATGACGTCTATATCGATGGCAATCCTAACAACCATCTAAAAGGGCTGCAGACTGTGATGCTTCCGGCAAGCGGGGGCGCGGTCGTTGAATTTACCGTCACGCGCCCAGGCAACTACTCGATCGTCACCCATCAATTCAACCATGCGCAAAAAGGCGCTGTAGCCATACTGAAAGTAACGGAAACCGGCGAAGATGACGGTGCGGAAGCAAGCGGACACTAATCATTTCTCGCTCCGCCAAACAAGAAATGTCATGCCGCTCATCTCTTAAATATTAAAAAAGAAAAGCGGCATGTATTGCACGATAAAACCCCTCCTTTTTCAGCGAAAAGGAAGGGGATTTTGCTTTTATTCAATGCAGCAAATTTCTGCTGGACAGTTTTCGCAATGAATCTCTTTTTTCAAATAATCAAGGTCATGAATCGTAATCTTCCCTTTTTTAATAGAAAGAATGCCTTGCTGCTTTAACGCGTTTAACATGCGGTTGACGCTTTCACGGGTGGTGCCGCAAAAATTGGCTAAATCTTGGTTTTTCAGCGTTAAGTCGATGAGGATGCTTCCGTTATCCAACTGGACGCCATAGCTGTTGCACATGCGGATGAGCGTAGAGTAGAGCGCTCCTTTTTTGCCGTGCATAATTAAATCGCGAAATTTTGTTTGCGTCCGCCGCGCATGCATGCTAACCCATTGCATATATTCATAGGTAAGCGCAGGGTTGGTTAAAAGCTGCTGTTCTAAATCGTCTTTTTTCATGGCTGCTACTTCGCCATCTTCAATCACTTTTGCTGTTAATAAATAACGAGGTTCTGCTGTAAACAATGTTAGCTCGCCAATAATTTCTCCAGGGCCGCAAATGCGAAAACACATCTCTTTTCCGTCAGCACCGATTTTACTTATTTGCACTTTTCCGGAAAGAATAAGGTATAGTTCTGCTGCGTCCATCCCTTCTTGGAATAAGAACGTCCCTTTTCGCATTTTGACTGTATGATTCGCGGAACGGACCAATTCCCGCAAATGCGCAAAACGGTCGTGGTCATCTGCTTTTTTGGCTGCAAGCATATTCTCACCTCGGTAATTTGCCGTTACTTCTATTTTAGAGGATGATGGATAATATTGTTGTGATAAAAATCACATTTTTTCTGTATCTGTGATAATTTTCACAATGATGTCACAAGTATTTTCTAAAACTGTTTTCACGTTTATTATGGTACAATGTGAGTAACGTCACAACATTTGGCTTATTTTTTTTGTATAGTAAATAAAAATGTGCGATATGGAAAGAGGTTTTTTAGGATGACAGAGTTTTGGTCACCGGTTTGGTTGTCGATCAAAGTGGCGTTCGTTTCTGGAGCCATCGTCATCTTTTTTGGGACTGTTATCGCGAAATGGATGGCGCGCCGCCGGTTTCGAGGAAAAATTGTGATTGAAACGTTGCTGATGCTGCCGCTTGTGCTTCCGCCATCGGTCGTTGGCTTTTTGTTAATCATTCTGTTTGGAAAAAACAGTGTGATCGGAAAGGGAATAGAAGCTTTGTTTCACGCGCCGATTATGTTTACATGGTACGCGGCGGTCATCGCCGCAAGTGTCGTTTCTTTTCCGCTCATGTACCAATCAGCCAAGGCTGGATTGGAAGCAATTGATGAAATGATTGAGGAAGCGGCGCGCGTCGATGGAGCAAATGAATATCAAGTGTTTTGGCATATATCGATTCCGCTTGCGAAGAAAGCGCTTATTTCAGGAGCGATTTTGGCTTTTGCCCGAAGTCTTGGCGAATTCGGCGCCACATTGATGTTCGCCGGAAATATTCCTGGGAAGACGCAAACGATTCCAACCGCCATTTATGTAGCAATTGAATCAGGAAAAATGGATTTGGCATGGGCGTGGGTCGCGGTGACAATGGTGTTGTCGTTTTTCTTATTATTATGCGCGACAAGCTTTAAGTCTCATGGAAAGGAGAAAGCGGCATGAAAACAAGAGAATCGGTGATCGCCGACAAATGGAACCGCCCGCTTCGCGATTTGCGCATTTCTGTGACAGACCAGTGCAATTTCCGTTGTGTATATTGCATGCCGGCAGAAATATTCGGGCCGAATTTCCGCTTTTTGCGTGAGGACGAATTATTAACGATCGAGGAAATGACGCTGCTTGCGGAAAGTTTCGCGGAACTTGGCGTCGAAAAAATCCGCATCACAGGGGGAGAGCCGCTGCTGCGCCGTGACTTGGACGTATTCATTGAGCGATTGGTACGCATTCCCGGCATCCGCGATATTGGCCTTACAACGAATGGGATTCATTTAGTGAAATGGGCCAAACGTTTGAAAGAGGCGGGACTGAAGCGCGTCAATGTCAGTCTGGACGCGCTTGATGACGATATATTTAAAAAAATGAACGGGGTTGGCGTTGGGGTCAAGCCGGTGTTAAAAGGAATTGAAGCGGCTGTGGAGGCCGGGCTTGGCGTCAAAGTGAACATGGTTGTGAAAAAAGGCATGAACGACTCGCAAATTATTCCGATGGCTTCGTATTTTAAAGAACAGGGCATTACGCTTCGCTTTATCGAATTTATGGACGTTGGCACGACAAACGGCTGGGATTTTTCCCATGTCGTCACGAAAAAAGACATGTATGAACTTTTGCAGCAACTGCATCCGCTGGAGCCGGTGGAAAAAGCCTACTTTGGCGAGGTGGCAAGCCGCTACCGCTACGTCGGAACAAACGTGGAAGTCGGGTTTATCGCCTCGGTGACGGAATCATTTTGCCGCAGCTGCACACGGGCGCGCATTTCCGCCGATGGCACACTGTATACGTGCTTGTTTGCGGCAAGCGGTGTTTCATTGAAAGAAAAGCTGCGTTCTGGAGCGGATAAAGAGGAGATTAAAAATCTTATTGTATCCACATGGCGCATGCGGATGGACCGCTACTCCGACGAACGGACGGAGCAAACGGCAAAAACGCGGAAAAAAGTTGAAATGTCTTATATTGGCGGATAAATAAACCGGATTTGCTCTTATGTTGAGCAATCCGGTTACTGTTGTTTATCGGAACGTTTCTGTTTCGTTAAGGACGCGAGGGAATAAAATGTTATTTTCCAAATGGATATGTTCCGATAAATCTTTTTCAAGCGCTTCTAGTCGATGATAGACAAGCCGGTATGTTCGGCATGCATCTTCCGGCGGGGTAAAGTCATTCGTTATTTCGCGAATCGTTTTGATGATATCGCCCGCGGAGTCATGTTCATCGACAAGTTCGCGGATCGTTTGCTGCGCTGTTTTTCCGTTTTCCGGAGTCGGATCTTGTTCAAAACGCAAAATAAGCGGAAAAGCGTAAGTTTCTTCTTTGATCGTATGCTGTTCAAGCTCTGTTTTCAGTTCGTTAAACAACTTATGGATTTGCGCAAGATGCGGATGGTTTGCTCCGTGGACGCGGAGCACTTTTGTCACGTAAGGGCTGAGCTGCGGAAGTTCTTCCGCCAAGTAACGGTGATGTTTGGCAATAATATGGTCGATCAGTTCGCCGTAAGGCGCTTCCGCCCAATTTTTTTCGTCTTTTTCAAGTGATTTCGCGTAAAGTGTATTTAGTTGTTCTAATATTGCTTCGCCATCTAAATTTCGCTCTTCAAGCGCTTCTTTTAACGGGCGCTGCCCGCCGCAGCAAAAATCGATTTTGTATGATCGGAAAATATCGCTTGCTTTTGGAAATTGTGCTACGATATCACCAATGAGCGATTGTTCGGTAAACCGTTTTTCCATCATCGCTGCCTCCATTCTTGTATAAATCATAACAATTTAAGCATATTTCTTTTCCGCTTTGTATGTTGTGATATATATCACATAACATCCCATGCTCAACGACCGCGTTAAGAAAGAAATGAATGCATGTGCTGAACATCACAACTAGCTTTGCTTTGTATTCGTATAATAAAAATAAAAAAGAGAGGATAGGAATGTTGCAGCTGTGGAAGGGCTGGACAGCTGGAAAGCGAAAACCAACTGTTCCAATGCCGTTTGGAAGAAGTGAAGGGAGAAGCGGTTTGCCGAAAAAATGGATGTAGGTGTTGACCGATGGGTGATTTTTGTAGAATTTAGCAAACGATTCGGCACATAAAGTTGCCAGCATCATTGCTTTAGGCGAATTAGTTGAAAGAATAAAAGAAAAGGTTGATAATATCAATGCATAATTAAGTGAAAATTCGCGCGAAATTTCTTCATCTTTTCTTGGACAGAGAAAGGATTTCGCAAAATCTTCATGGCAGATAGTGAGCCTGCAGCCGGCAATGGTACAGGCTAACCAAAAAACTTGTTTGGTTTAATCGTTTGCCTGCTCTGCTTGATGCAGAAAAGAAAAATAATGGATATTACGGCAGCCATTAATAAGAAAAGGAGAGAAAAGCATGGTGGAAAAGCGGAATCCGATTCCGGTGACAGAAGCGATAGAAAGAGTGATGAAATATGCGCGGGAAGGAGAGGTGGAAACGGTTCGCCTTGAGGAAGCCTACGGGCGGTATTTGGCGGAAGATTTGCGCGCAGACCATGACGTTCCGCCGTTCGATCGTTCTCCTTATGACGGTTTTGCGATACGCGCAGCTGACTCGGCACAGGCAAAGCTTGACCATCCAGTCGAATTTGAAGTGATTGAAACGATTGGAGCGGGACAAGTTGCGGCGAAGACGGTTCAGCCGTTTCAAGCGGTACGCATTATGACAGGAGCGCAAATTCCGGATGGATGCGATGCGGTCGTCATGCTGGAATTGGCGAAACAGTATGAGCGCGATGGAAAAACCTATATGTCCATCAAACGTCCTTTTCAGCCGGGTGATAACATTTCATTTCAAGGGGAAGATGCGAAAAAAGGGGATGTGCTTGTCCCGAAAGGAACGTTTATTAATCCGGGCGTACAAGCATTGTTAGCGACGTTCGGATATGCCGAAGTAAAAGTGGCGAGAAAGCCGCGAATCGGCATTTTTGCGACAGGCAGTGAACTGCTCGACGTAGCTGAACCGCTTATCCCTGGGAAAATTCGCAACAGCAACGCGTATATGATTCAAGCGCAAGCAATCCGCAGCGGAGCGGAGCCAGTCTATTTTGGAAAGTTGGCGGATGATATCGACATATGTTTTGCAGCGATACAAAAGGCGCTGCCGCAAGTCGATTTTCTTATTACAACGGGCGGTGTTTCGGTTGGCGATTATGATTATTTACCGGCCATTTATGAACGTCTCGGCGCAGAAGTGTTGTTCAATAAAGTGGCGATGCGGCCGGGCAGCGTGACGACCGTTGCCCAGTTGGATGGAAAGCTGTTGTTTGGGCTGTCTGGCAATCCATCAGCATGCTACGTCGGATATGAGTTGTTTGTGCGCCCTGTCGTGCGGACGCGCCTGTTTTCGCCGAAGCCGTATTTGCGGAAAGCGACGGCGACTTTAATGGCTGACTTTCCGAAACCAAATCCGTTTACCCGGTTCGTCAGAAGCTATGTGACGGTGGAAAATGGCCAGTTGACGGCGGCGCCTGTCGGGATGGATAAGTCGAATATTGTTACATCGCTGGCGAAAGCAAATGCGCTGATGGTGCTCCCGGGGGGAACACGTGGATTTGCGAAAGGCGATACCGTCGACGTATGGCTGCTTGAAGATGAAGAAGGAAGTGACATATGAACGTCTGGCAAGTTGTCGGCTATAAAAACAGCGGCAAAACGACGCTTATCGAAAAATGGGTGCAAGCGGCAGCCAAGGAAGGATACCGTGTCGGAACGGTAAAGCACCATGGACATGGCGGCCATCCTAAAAGAAACGATTCCTATACGGATTCAAGGCGCCATGAGCAGGCGGGAGCGGTTGCCGTTTCCGTAGAAGGCGGCGGGCTGCTTGAGCTTCACGCATGGCAGCCGGCGTGGCCGCTGGCGCAAATTTTATCACTATATCAGCTTTTGCCGCTTGATTTCGTGCTTGTCGAAGGCTACAAACAGGAAATGCATAAAAAAGTGGTCATGCTGCGGAACAAGGACGATTGGGATTCGCTGTCGCGGCTCTCTAATATTATCGCCGTGATTGCGTGGGAACCTCCTTCGCAATTGTCTTTTATTCCATATCCTTTATTTTTTATCGACGATGAAGAAAGTTATTTACATTGGTTAATGAATGAGGTGAGAAACGCGAATGAATGAACGTCTTTTTATGATAACAGACAAGCCGGTTTCCATCGAGGATGTGGTGAAAAAAGTGATGCGTCCCGAAGCTGGGGCGGTGACGACGTTCGCCGGGACGGTGCGCGAATGGACAAACGGAAAACGGACGTTGTTTTTGCAATATGAAGCGTATGTATCGATGGCGGAAAAAATGCTTGAACAAATCGGCGCGGAAATTCGCGAAAAATGGCCGGAAACGAAAGTGGCGATCACGCACCGAATCGGCAAGCTCGATATCGGCGACATCGCCGTGGTCATCGCCGTTTCGTCGCCACACCGCAACGACGCGTATGAAGCCAACCGGTACGCCATTGAACGCATTAAACAAATTGTCCCAATTTGGAAAAAAGAGCATTGGGAAGACGGAACAGAATGGGTCGGCAATCAACAAGGGACGAAAGCGTATCCAGCGGGAAAGCCGGAAGGAGAGGATTTACGATGATAACACTGCTCTTTTTTGCCCATTTGCAGGAAGCCGTTGGCGAGGAACGCATTGTGCTTTCTAGCGTTCCTGAAACGGTAAGGGCGTTAAAGAAAGAAGTTGAAAGCCGTTATCACATCGATTTGAATCAAGTGATGGTCGCGGTGAACGAGGAATATGCCCGCGATGACCGGACGCTTCATCCTGGCGATGTCGTTGCCTTTATTCCACCGGTTAGTGGAGGGTGAGAGCGATGAAAGACCAGCAAAAGCAAAAATGGATTATTCCGAAACAGCATGGCGCCTGGGCGATGCTTGCCATTCCGTTTTTGTTGGGAGCATATGCGGGCGGATTTGCATGGCTGCATTTGCCGTTATTTCTTGGCTGGCTTTTCTTATATTTAGCGACATATCCGCTGTTGATGGCGATAAAATCAAAGCGTAAACAAGCGTATATGCAATCGTTTTACTGCTATATGGCCATTGCCGCAGCGCTGCTTGCCATTTGCTTATGGCACGCGCCGTCTTTGTTTTATTTTGGAGTGGCGATGGTTCCGCTTTTTCTTGTCAATATTTACTACACGAAGCGGAAACAGGAGCGGGCTTTTTGGAATGACGTTGCGGCAATCGCCGTTTTTTGCATCGGCGGTCTTGCCAGCTTTTATATCGGACGCGGGGCATTAACGGTACAGGCGTTGGAACTAGTTATTTTTTGCTTCCTCTTTTTTCTCGGCAGCACCTTTTACGTAAAAACGATGATTCGCGAAAAGAAAAACCCAATATACAAATGGCTGTCATGGGGATACCACGGGCTATTAATCATCGGGCTCGTTGCCATCGGATACCCGTTGTTTGTCCTTGCTTATGTGCCAAGCGTTGTCCGGGCCGTTTATTTGTATGGAAAATCGTTGCCGATTATGAAACTAGGAATATTAGAGGTTGCCAACGCCATCTATTTTTTTATAGCGATGGTCGTTCTTTATTCATAAACGAGATGCATAAACCAGTGCATCTCGTTTTTTTTTTTTGGTGATGAAGAAGCCTTTTTAGCAATGGAGTGAGGGCATGCAGTTTAACAGGTGTGTTATTCCGCAATATGAATGACTTTTTATAAAAACTTGAGGAAAAAATGCTGCAAATATAATGATGAAAAAATATTAAGAAAATAACTAAATATACATTTGATTTTATTTTTATACAGTATTATAATGGTAACTACATGAAAGATAATTCGTTTGAGGGGGAAAAGGATGAATATCGCAGTCATTGGTGCGACAGGGTATGGCGGTGTGGAATTGGTAAGGTTTTTGCGGCATCATCCGCATGTTCACAGCTGTTCTTTTTATTCTTCTTCGCAAGACGGCATCCATTTATCCGAAAGCTTCCCGCATGTCGGCGAACTGGAGGGAGCGGTCCTTCGAAAAATCGATGTCGAACAAATGGCTAATGAGCATGAAGTCGTCTTTTTTGCCACTCCGCCAGGTGTTTCCAGCTCCCTTGCACCGGCGTTGCTGGACAAAGGAGTTAAAGTGATTGACTTATCCGGCGATTTTCGCCTGAAAGATAGATCTGTGTATGAAATGTGGTATAAACGGCAAACGGCTTCCGACCGCTATTTGCAACAGGCGGTATACGGATTGACCGAATGGAATAAAGAAGAAATTCAACATGCGCAGCTTCTTTCCAATCCGGGATGCTACCCGACCGCTACATTGCTCGGGTTAGCCCCGCTTGTGAAAGAACGGTTGATCGAAGAAGATTCGATTATTGTTGACGCAAAATCCGGGGTATCGGGAGCAGGGAGAAAAGCATCGTTACATACCCATTTTTCTGAAATCAATGAAAATGTCAAAATTTATAAAGTAAATTCTCACCAGCATATCCCAGAAATCGAACAAATGCTGAAAACTTGGAACGAGCGTATTCAGCCAATTACGTTTAGCACTCATTTAATTCCGATGACAAGAGGGATTATGGCAACGATTTACGCGAAAGTGAAAAAAGAACTAACGATAGAAATGTTGCTTGATTTATATCAAACAAGTTATAAAGATTCGAAATTTGTCCGCATTCGCAAGCCCGGACAGTTCCCGGCCACGAAAGAAGTGTACGGTTCCAACTATTGCGATATCGGAGTTGCTTATGATGAACGAACGGGAAGAGTAACGGTTGTTTCCGTCATCGACAACCTCGTTAAGGGAGCGGCGGGACAGGCGCTGCAAAATTTGAACGTAATGATGGGCTGGGAAGAAGAAAGCGGGCTTACGTTAGGTCCGATTTATCCATGAGGAAGAGGGGATCGAACAATGGTGATTGCAAAGGAAGAAAAGCCAGAAACGAAAATTTCTTATATTGCCGAAGGAACGGTCGTCACACCAAAAGGGTTTAAAGCAGCGGGCGTGCACGCTGGTTTACGCTATGTGAAAAAAGATTTAGGCGTCATCGTGTGCGATGTGCCGGCTTCTTGCGCCGCGGTTTACACGCAAAACCATTTTCAAGCCGCTCCGCTGAAAGTGACGCAGCAAAGCATCGCGACCGAACAAAAGCTGCAGGCGGTAGTCGTCAACAGCGCGTGCGCAAATGCGTGCACCGGGGACAGAGGATTAAAAGACGCGTATGAAATGAGAGAGTTATGTGCCCGACAATTCGGCATTGCCCCGCATCTTGTTGCAGTCGCTTCTACCGGTGTGATCGGCGAGTTTATGCCGATGGAAAAAATCCGTGAAGGAATCAAAAAATTGCAGCCGGGCGTCTTGCCGGAAAATGCGGAGGCGTTTCAAACCGCGATTTTAACGACGGATACGGTGATGAAAAAAGCGTGTTACCAGACGACCATTGACGGAAAAACAGTAACGATCGGCGGCGCAGCGAAAGGTTCGGGAATGATTCATCCGAATATGGCGACAATGCTGGCGTTTATCACCACTGATGCCAATATTTCTTCGCCGCTGTTGCAAGAAACGCTTCGTTCGATTACGGATGTATCGTTCAATCAAATTACAGTAGATGGAGATACGTCCACGAACGATATGGTTATTGTGATGGCAAGCGGGCTTGCTGGTCATAAGGAATTAACACCGGATCATCCGGACTGGGAAAACTTTTATGAAGCGCTGAAAAAAACGTGTGAGGATTTAGCGAAACAAATCGCCAAAGACGGCGAAGGAGCGACAAAGTTAATTGAAGTGCGTGTTAATGGGGCAAAAACGGATGATGATGCGAAAAAAATCGCCAAACAAATCGTTGGCTCCAATTTGGTAAAAACGGCCGTCTATGGCGCTGACGCGAATTGGGGAAGAATTATTTGCGCCATTGGATACGCAGGCGCAATGGTCGATCCGGACAATGTTGACATTTCGATCGGTCCGATTTCCATGCTAAAAAGAAGCGAGCCGCAGCCATTTTCCGAAGCGGAAGCAAGCGCCTACTTACAAAACGATGAGATTGTCATTGAAGTGGATCTGCATCTTGGCAGCGGGACAGGAGTTGCTTGGGGCTGCGACTTAACTTATGATTACGTGAAAATTAATGCGAGTTATCGTACGTAATAAGGGGAGAGGGAGATGGAAAAGACGATTGTCATCAAGTGTGGAGGCAGCGTGTTAAGCGATTTATCGCCGTCGTTTTTTACAAGTTTGCAAGCGATGTACGAACAAGGCATGAATGTTGTCCTCGTTCATGGCGGCGGTCCGGAAATCGGAAAAATGCTGCAGCGGCTCCATGTGCACAGTGAATTTATGAACGGGCTGCGCAAAACGACAAAAGAAGTATTAGAAGTGGTGGAAATGATTTTGGCGGGCAAAGTAAATAAACAGCTTGTTGCGTTATTGCAGCAATACGGACTGCCCGCGGTCGGCGTTTCCGGTGTAGACGCCTGTTTATTGCAGGCAGCGCCAATCGATTTAGAAAAGCTCGGATATGTGGGGAAAGTCGTCAATGTCAATGGCGATTTTGTCGCTAACCTGTTGCAATCCCGTTATATTCCGGTTATTTCGCCAATCGGGGCAGACAAAGATGGCCAAAAATACAACATTAACGCCGATACGGCGGCAGGAGCGGTAGCGAAAGCGATCAAGGCGGCGCAATTGCTGTTTGTGACGGACGTTCCGGGAATTTTGCGGGATGGCGCTGTCGTGGAAGAAGTCACGATCGAGGCGATTGAACGAATGATGAACGAAGGCATCATTACGGGAGGAATGATTCCAAAGGTAAAAGCGGCGATTGCCGCATTATCGGAATCGCTTCATGAAGTGATGATCGTCAGCGGGAAAACACCATTTTATAAAAACGGGCAATGGTATGGAACGATGATTCGAAACGAAGTGGGGGTCTATTAATGGGAGCGTTATTTCCGACATATAACCGTTGGAGTATTTGCATACAATCAGCAGAAGGGACGACGGTTACTGATACAAACGGAAAACAATATTTGGATTTTGTTTCCGGGATTGCCGTTTGCAATCTTGGCCACCGTCATCCGGCAGTGCAAAAAGCAATCGAAGCGCAACTTCAGAAAGTTTGGCATGTTTCTAATTTATTTACCATCCCGCTTCAGGAAGAGGTAGCGGAACTTCTCGTGGCAAACAGCTGTGGCGATTACGTATTTTTCTGCAATAGCGGCGCAGAAGCGAATGAGGCGGCATTAAAATTGGCGCGCAAACATACAGGACGCCATAAAGTCATCACGTTTTTGCAATCGTTTCATGGACGGACGTTTGCGACGATGTCGGCTACAGGGCAAGAAAAGGTATACAAAGGGTTTGGCCCGCTTTTGCCGGAATTTGTTCATTTGCCGTTTAACGATATCGAAACACTTGAAAACGAAATGAACGAGGATGTCGCGGCGGTGATGGTGGAAATTGTTCAAGGGGAAGGCGGGGTCAGACCGGCTGATGCCGCGTTTTTGCAAAAAATCGCCGAGCTTTGCAAGCAATATGGCGCGCTGTTTATTGTCGATGAAGTGCAGACAGGGATCGGGCGTACCGGGAAGCCATTTGCTTATCAACATTTTGCTATTGAGCCGGATATTATTACAAGCGCGAAAGGATTAGGAAGCGGCATTCCGGTTGGGGCAATGATCGGCAAGGCGTTTTTGAAAGATGCGTTTACGGCGGGGGTGCACGGTTCAACGTTCGGCGGCAATCCAATCGCAATGGCGGCCGCAAAAGCGACGTTGCAAACCATTTTTCAGCCTGATTTTTTGCAAGAAGTACAAGAAAAAGGAACCTATTTTTTAGCGCGCCTGCAAGAAGAATTAAGCGACTTCGAGCTAGTGAAAGAAGTGCGGGGGCTTGGCCTGTTAGTTGGCATTGAATGTGGCGGTGATGTGGCAAAACTGATCCCGGCCATTCATGAAAATGGACTGCTCGTATTAGCAGCAGGTCCAAATGTCATTCGGCTGTTGCCACCGCTGATCGTTTCGAAAGAAGAATTAGATCAGGCAGCAGAAGCGATAAAACAAACGCTACAGAAAGTAAAAACCGCAGCTGCGAAATAATCGCTAGCTGCCTCTTTATCCTTATAAACTGGGGAAAAATTCGATCATGGGGTGTCGTTCATGGAAGCATATTTGCATTTGGCAAACGGAAAGACGTTTGCCGGACAATTAGAATCGCCGCTTCCAAATGGAGAAGTAAGCGGGGAAGTTGTCTTTTTTACCGGCATGACCGGTTACCAAGAAGTGCTGACAGATCCTTCATATAAAAATCAAATCATCGTTTTTACGTATCCGTTAATTGGAAATTACGGAATCAATGAGGATGATTTTGAAAGCAAGCGACCGCATGTTCAGGCGGTGGTCGTTTATGAAGCGAGCAGCCGCGGATATCATTACGATGCGAAATATAGCCTGAAAGAATATTTGCAACAATGGAATATTCCATTGTTAACCCATGTTGATACACGCGCTTTGGTGAAAGAAATTCGCAATGAAGGGACGATGATGGCAAAGCTTACTTCTGCCCCGTCGTGCGATGCGGTAGCAGTTGCTGAAAAGCCGTTTCCAGTCCGTGATGTGTCGACTGCGCAAATCGAAACATATGGAGACGGTGGGCTTCACCTTGTATTAATCGATTTCGGCTACAAAAAATCGATTTTGCAATCATTGGTAGCGCGGGGATGCAAAGTTACCGTCGTTCCATACCATACTTCATTTGAAACGATCGAATCGATAAAGCCGGATGGAATCGTATTATCCAATGGTCCTGGAGATCCGAAGCAGCTTTCCGGACAGTTGGCAAACATACGGCAAATCATTGACCATTATCCAACGCTGGGAATTTGTCTTGGCCATCAGCTAGTGGCGCTTTCATATGGCGCAGACACAGAAAAGCTCCGCTTCGGCCATCGGGGGGCAAACCAGCCTGTCTATGACGCGGTGAAACAAAAAGTGTTGATGACATCGCAAAATCATAGTTATGTCGTCAAGAAAGAAAGTTTAGCGAATGCGCCGTTTGACATCCGCTTTACCAACGTCAATGACGGTTCCGTCGAAGGGATGGTGCACCGCCATAAACCGATTTTATCCGTGCAGTACCATCCGGAAGCACATCCGGGCCCAAGCGATACGAACCATATTTTTGACGAATTTTTGCAAACGGTAGTAAAAGGAGAGAAAGTGTATGCCTAAAGATACATCGCTGCAATCGATTTTAATCATCGGCTCCGGCCCGATCGTCATAGGGCAGGCGGCGGAATTTGACTATTCCGGCACGCAAGCATGCATCGCTTTAAAAGAAGAAGGATACCGCGTTATTTTAGTCAATAACAATCCGGCGACGATCATGACAGATGAAGTTCATGCCGACGCCGTGTATTTTGAGCCGTTGACGGTAGACAGCGTGGAGGCGATTATTGCGAAAGAGCGGCCTGACGGGCTGCTCGCGACATTTGGAGGGCAGACGGGATTAAACTTGGCGTTTCAGCTTCATGAAACGGGTGTTTTGGAAAAGTATGGGGTGAAATTGCTTGGAACACCGATTGAAGCGATAAAAAGAGGAGAGGACCGCGAAGCGTTTCGCGCGCTCATGTATGAACTGGGCGAACCAGTGCCGGAAAGCGAAATTATTACGAACGTTGATGAAGCGGTTGCTTTTGCCGAAAAAATCGGTTTTCCGATCATTATTCGCCCCGCTTACACGCTCGGAGGAACGGGCGGAGGCATCGCGGAAACGATGGAGCAGTTTATTGCCCTAGTTGAAAAAGGGCTCGCGGAAAGCCCGATAACACAATGCCTCATTGAACGGAGTGTGGCTGGATATAAAGAAATTGAATACGAAGTGATGCGCGACAATACGAATACGTGCATAACGGTTTGCAATATGGAAAACGTCGATCCTGTCGGCATCCATACCGGCGACTCGATTGTTGTTGCCCCGTCGCAGACGTTGACGGACGAAGAGTATCAAATGCTGCGCGCTTCAGCCATCAAAATTATTTCGGCGCTCGGCATTATCGGAGGATGCAACATTCAGTTTGCGCTCGATCCGTTTAGCAAACGGTACTATTTAATTGAAGTGAACCCGCGTGTCAGCCGTTCATCGGCGCTCGCATCGAAGGCGACGGGATATCCGATCGCGCGCATAGCTGCGAAATTAGCTGTCGGCTATACGCTGGCAGAACTTCTGAATCCGGTAACGAAAACAACATATGCGAGTTTTGAACCGGCGCTTGATTATATCGTCGTGAAATTTCCGCGCTTGCCGTTTGATAAATTTCCTTTCGGCGATCGCCAGCTTGGCACGCAAATGAAAGCGACAGGGGAAGTAATGGCGATCGACCGCAACATGGAACGCGCGTTTCAAAAAGCGGTTTACTCGTTAGAAGGAAAGAATAATGGATTATATTTGCCAGAACTTGAAGACAAAACCAATGACGAATTGAAGCAGCTACTTGCCCGGAAAGATGACCGCCGCTTTTTTGCGATTCTTGAATTGTTCCGCCGCGGAGAAACGATCGATGTTGTGTATGAATTGACAAAAATCGACCGTTTCTTTTTGCATTCGTTTTATCAGCTGATTGAATTAGAAAAGAAAGCGAAAGAAACAAACTTAGACGAAATCGATGAAGCAACGTTCCGTCTCTTGAAAGAAAAAGGATTTTCCGACGCGTTTTTGGCAGAAGCATGGAACGTGAAGGAAAGCGACGTGAGAGAAAAGCGGAAACAACTTGGCATCGTCCCGGTATATAAAATGGTCGATACGTGCGCGGCGGAGTTCCATTCGGAAACGGATTATTATTATTCAACGTACTTCGGCGAAGATGAGCGAAAAAAAAGCGATAAAGAAAAAGTGTTGATTATTGGCGCAGGGCCAATTCGAATCGGGCAGGGAATCGAATTTGATTACAGTTCCGTGCATAGCGTATACGCTCTGCAAAAAGAAGGATATGAGACAGTGTTAATGAACAACAATCCGGAAACGGTCAGCACCGATTTTGCCGTGGCCGACCGTCTTTATTTCGAGCCGCTTACGCTGGAAGAAGTGCTGAACGTGATTGAAGCGGAGCAGATAAAAAAAGTAATCGTTCAGTTCGGGGGACAGACGGCAATTAATCTTGTCAAAGGGCTTGAAGAAGCGAATGTTCCCCTTCTTGGCGTCACTTACGATATGATCGACCAGCTGGAAGACCGCGATCGTTTTTATCAGCTGTTAGAAGAATTGGACATCCCGCACGTGCCAGGAATGATGGCAAACAATGAAGAAGAACTTGTTTTGAATGCGAAAAAAATCGGTTATCCGGTATTGCTCCGCCCTTCTTACGTCATCGGCGGCAGAGGAATGTTCATCGTTAAAAATGAACAACAATTGCGCGCACTGCTAGAGCAAGGCATGATTGCATATCCGTTGCTAATCGACGCATATTTGGATGGGAAAGAAGCGGAAGTCGACGTTGCCGCGGATGGAAACGATATGTTGCTTCCAACGATCATCGAACATGTGGAAAAAGCAGGAGTGCATTCAGGGGACAGTTATGCAGTGCTGCCGGCGCAAACGATTGCGAATGAAGAACAATCAAAAATCATTACGTACGCCAGAAAAATTGTTAAAAAATTACAATTTAAAGGAATTATGAACATTCAATACGTCATTGCCAACGGTCAAGTATACGTATTGGAAGTGAATCCGCGCGCCAGCCGGACTGTTCCGGTTGTCAGCAAGGCAACAGGCATACCGCTCGCACAAATTGCGACAAAATTATTGCTCGGGAAATGTTTAAAGGACGTCGTTGATGAGAAGCAGCGTTACTTGGCGAATTTGCCATATCTCGTCCTCAAATATCCGGTGTTTTCGACATATAAGCTGCCTGGAGTCGATCCGCTCGTCGGTCCGGAAATGAAATCGACGGGAGAAGGGATCAGCATCGCCAAAACAATGGAAGAAGCGGCGGCAAAGGCGTTTTACTCCTACTTGTCGAAAAAACGCGACGCCCGCGAAATTTACGTAAATGGAGAAATAAGCGATGAACTTCTTGAAATGATGAAAGCAAAACAATTAATTGCTGTTTCCGATATGCCGTTTTCTGAATGGATAAAACGCAAGGAAGCACTGGCGTTTTTCGATTTGCAAAAAGACGAAAAAACTGCGCAACATCGAATGCTAGCATTGTCGCGGCAAATTATGACGTTTACGGAAAGCGAGACGTTTCAACTCTTTTTGCAAGCGATCGATGTGGAAAAGTTTTCTGTTTCGTCGATTCAAGAATGGCTTGATGAGAAAAAACAAAGAGAGAAAGCGGTGATTATATGAACAAAGTCGTTTCGTTGAAGGGAAAAGACTTTTTAACATTAATAGATATTTCAACAGAAGACATTTATGATTTATTGGCACTTGCGGAGGAATTAAAGCAAAAACAGCTTGCCGGGCAATCGCATGCCCCGCTTGCCGGAAAAACGTTGGCGATGATTTTTGAAAAGCCATCGACCCGCACGAGAGTGTCGTTTGAAGTAGGGATGACCCAGCTCGGCGGAAGCGCGCTTTACTTAAATAGCAGCGATTTGCAGCTTGGCCGGGGAGAAACGATTGCCGATACGGCGAGAGTATTATCGCAATACGTCGATGCGATTATGATTCGCACATTTGCCCATAGCAAATTGGAAGAGCTCGCAGCATATGCGACGATTCCTGTGATTAACGGGCTCACCGATGACGACCACCCGTGCCAGGCGCTAGCTGACTTATTGACGATTTATGAAGTGAAGAAAACGCTGAAAGGATTGAAACTTGCTTATGTCGGCGACGGCAACAATGTCGCCAATGCGCTGATGATTGCCGCAGCAAAAGTCGGCATGGATTGTGTGATCGCTTGTCCGTCTGGTTATGAGCCGAAGGAGAAATATATTGATGCAGCGGAACAAATTGGAAAACAAACAGGAGCGGCAGTTGCGGTAACGCACGATCCAGTCGAAGCGGTCGCCAATGCAGATGTCATTTATACAGATGTGTGGACGAGCATGGGCCAAGAACAAGAAAGCGAGCAGCGCCTTACTGTGTTTCAGCCGTTTCAAGTCAACGGCGAATTAGTGAAACATGCCAAACAAGATTATCTCTTTCTCCATTGTTTGCCAGCCCATCGCGGTGAAGAAGTAACGGCTGAGGTGATTGACGGGCCAAATTCGTTTGTGTTCCAGCAGGCGGGAAACCGGCTTCACGCACAAAAAGCGGTGTTACTATCTTTATTATTGTAACGGAATCACACCGGCGATATGCCGGTGTTTTTTTGTTATGAATAAACGGGCGGACGGGCATGATAAAAATATACTTCGGATAAAGGGGGAATAACAATGGGGCAACAACGCCATTTCAAACCGGGCGACAAGGCGCCAAACAATGGGATGTACATCGAAATTGGCGAAACCGGCGATAATGTCAAAAATCCGAGAAAAATAAAACTAAAAGCAGGAGACACGTTTCCGGAAACATCCAACCATAACCGCCACTGGACGTACGTGCGAAAACCATAAATATCTAGCCAAGATACGAAAGGCGCCTTATTTCTCCTAAAGCTGCCCATGATATGGAGCGGCAAAATATCATTTTCCCGCTTATTGCTAACGCGAAAAGCCATTCCATTTGGAGTGGCTTTCTATTTGAAAAGAAAAGAAGGCATCGTTATAATATACTTAAAGGTCAAAAAAGGTCAAAGAGGAGGGACGGCGGATGAACGCAAATAAGTTTACGGAAAAAGTGCAAGAAGCTTTTCTTGAGGCGCAAAAGATTGCCACTCGACACCATCATCAGCAGCTCGATTTGGAACATTTGCTGTTCGCGTTGCTGCAGCAAGAAGAAGGACTTGCCGGAAGAATATTCACACTGCTTCATGTTAATATAGGCGCATTCATCCATGAACTAGAAGCGTTATTAAAGAAAAAGCCGGAAGTGCTTGGGGCCGGCGCGGAAAATCTGTATATGTCGCAGCGGCTGCAGCGGTTGTTGGCAAAAGCGGAAAAAGAAGCTAAAAATATGCAAGACGAATATATTTCGGTTGAACATTTGCTGCTTGCCTTCACAGAGGAAACGGACGACATCGGCAGGCTTTTTCAACGTTACAACATCAACCGTTCTTCATTATTACGCGTATTGACGGAAATAAGGGGGAATCAGCGCGTGACAAGCCCAAATCCAGAAGTTACATATGAAGCGTTAAAAAAATACGGTCGTGATTTAGTTGCGGAAGTGAAAGCGGGAAAAATTGATCCTGTCATTGGCCGCGATAGCGAAATTCGCCGCGTCATCCGCATCCTGTCACGCAAAACGAAAAACAATCCGGTGCTTATCGGGGAACCGGGTGTCGGGAAGACAGCGATTGTCGAAGGACTGGCGCAGCGTATCGTGCGCAAGGATGTTCCGGAAGGATTGAAGGATAAGACGATTTTCGCATTAGATATGAGTTCGCTCGTCGCTGGAGCAAAGTTTCGCGGCGAATTTGAAGAACGCCTTAAAGCGGTGTTAAATGAAATAAAGAAAAGCGAAGGAAGAATTATTTTATTTATCGATGAATTGCATACGATTGTCGGCGCCGGCAGAGCAGAAGGAGCGATGGACGCAGGCAACATGTTAAAGCCGATGCTGGCGCGCGGCGAGTTGCATTGCATCGGTGCGACGACGCTCGATGAGTACCGGCAATATATTGAAAAAGATCCGGCGCTTGAACGCCGCTTCCAGCAAGTTCTTGTTGAAGAACCGAGCGTGGAAGATACGATTTCGATTTTGCGCGGCTTAAGAGAACGGTTTGAGGTGCATCACGGAGTGAAAATTCATGACCGCGCCCTTGTTGCTGCGGCGACGTTGGCGGATCGTTACATTTCCGACCGCTTTTTGCCGGATAAAGCGATTGACTTAGTCGATGAAGCGTGTGCGACGATCCGCACAGAAATGGATTCGATGCCGTCTGAGTTGGATGAAGTGATGCGCCGCGTCATGCAGCTGGAAATCGAAGAAGCGGCGCTGCGGAAAGAGACAGACGAAGCAAGTAAAGAACGGCTTGCGGCGCTGACAAAAGAGCTGGCGGACTTACGGGAAAAAGCGGACAGCATGAAAATGCAATGGCAACAAGAAAAAGAAGCGATTCAGCGCGTGCGTGACGTTCGCGAAGCATTGGAGAAAGCGAAGCGCGAATTGGAAGAAGCGGAAAACGAATATGACTTGAATAGAGCCGCGGAACTTCGCCATGGCCGCATTCCGCAGTTAGAAAAACAACTTAAGCAGCTTGAACAAGAAATGAGCGAAAATAATAAAGAAGGGCGGCTTCTCCGCGAAGAAGTAACGGAGGAAGAAATCGCAGAAATCGTTTCGCGGTGGACGGGAATCCCGTTAACGCGGTTAGTGGAAGGAGAAAGGGAAAAGTTATTGCGGCTGCACGAATTGCTGCACGAACGAGTCATAGGCCAAGATGAAGCGGTTGAGCTTGTTGCTGATGCGGTGCTGCGGGCGCGCGCCGGCATAAAAGACCCTAATCGCCCGATTGGTTCCTTTATCTTTTTAGGGCCGACAGGAGTCGGAAAAACGGAATTGGCCAAAACGCTCGCACACGCGCTATTTGACAGCGAAGAACAAATGATCCGCATCGATATGTCCGAATATATGGAAAAACACGCCGTTTCCCGCTTAATCGGCGCGCCTCCGGGCTATGTCGGCTACGAAGAAGGAGGGCAGTTAACGGAAGCGGTGCGGCGCAAGCCATATTCCGTCATTTTGTTCGATGAAATTGAAAAGGCGCATCCAGAAGTGTTCAACATCTTATTGCAGCTGTTGGACGACGGGCGCATTACCGACTCGCAAGGACGCACGGTTGATTTTAAAAACACGGTGGTGATCATGACATCCAATATCGGATCGCATTTGCTGCTAGAAGGAGTGACGGAAGACGGAAAAATTAAAGAAGAAACGCATGAACAAGTATTACAGCAATTGCGCGCCCATTTCCGTCCCGAGTTTTTAAACCGGATTGACGACGTCGTCTTATTTAAGCCGCTGTCGGTGAACGAAGTGAAAGGCATCGTTGAAAAGTTCGCCCGCGAGCTGTCGCGCCGTTTGACAGATCGCCATATCGAACTCGTGCTGACGGAAGCGGCGAAGCAATACATCGCTGAAGCGGGCTTCGACCCGGTCTACGGCGCGCGTCCGCTCAAACGGTTTATGCAAAAGCAAATCGAAACGCCGCTCGCCAAAGAGTTGATCGCCGGGCGGGTGAAAGATTACAGCACCGTCATCGTCGATGCCGAAAACGGCCGGCTTGTCATCCGTCCACAGTTATAAAGACGATGCGGCAAGGAAACGGGGAAGCGCTCCGGCTTATTTGGCGCATCAAAGAGGGGAGTGGTGAGGGGCTTGCCTTTGCCCGGCAATCACGTACGATCGATATTGTTGGCAAAAAGGGGTATCGCCTAGGTTGCCTCATCCGTTCCATCCGTGCGCGATCCGTAGTATTGACCAAAAGCGCCTTGCTTTTCGCAGGGCGCCTTTTCTTTTTCCTTAAAGCAGATGTATAATAAGTGCGGGAATGCTTATACCGGCATAAGGTGAAAAGGGGAGAGGCGATCAAATGGCACGCGAACGGAAATTTTCATTGAACGAAGTGTTTCAACATACAAAACAACTTCTCCTTGAACACGGCTATGAAGGATTTACCTTCGGGTTGTTAGCGGAACGGCTCGGTGTATCAAGAACGGCCATTTATAAACATTTCGAGAACAAAGAAGAGGTCATTACGGCATATATGGTGGACGAAATGGAGCAAGTGTTTGCCAAGTTTGTTCACATTCATGACTATCCGACGTTTGATGAACAATTCCGTTTTTTGCTTAACTTGATTTTGTACCATGACGATCTTCATCGAATGATCGCGATCGGAAGGCGCATTCCGGATACCACTCCGGCTGTGCGGGCGAATAAGGAGCGCCTTGAACAGTTTCATGAACGGATGTATGAAGAACTTAATCAGTTGGTGGAACGAGGGAAACAGGAAGGAAGAATCAAACCGCATCTTCCGAACCGGATCGTTCTTGCGTATATTTTTCAATCGGTGGTCGTCCCTCATTTTCCCGGCATTTCGCTTGACCAATGGGCGGAAAGCATTAAGGAAATCATCATGTATGGGGTGATGACTGGAAATTGACAGTATTGCCACTTTCCCTTTACAATAAGAATGTGCCGAAAGTGACAGAAGTGTCACTTTCGGCAATTCATGAAAAATGGAGGAATAGCGATGAATCGATGGCTGCATGCTTTGACTGACCGGGTGGCAACGAAAAAAGGAATGTGGTGGACGTTGATCGTTTGGCTTGCGGCCGTTGCCATACTGGGGGCTGTAGCGCCGAGCGCCAAAGAATATGAAGTCTCAAGCATTGAAACGCTCCCAGAAGATGCGCAATCGATGGTGGCGGCGAAAAAAGCAGACGAGTATATTTCGTCGAGCGACGGCGTTCCGGCCATTTTTGTCTTTCATTCAGATGACCGTCCGATTGCCAAAGATGAACTGCAACGTTTGGTGGGCCATATCGAACAAGCGCACCGCGACGCTTTGGAACAAGTCATTCCTGTTGCTTCTCTTCCACCGCAAGCGATGGCCGGCTTTGTTTCTGAAGATGGGAAAACGATCGTTGTTCCGGCCGTCTATCGGTCAACGATGGAGTCCAAAGACATCCAAACGGTGAACGACGAGATTCGCAAATGGGTCAAAAAGGAAAGCGATGTTGCTATATATATCACGGGGCCGGCCGGCATTGCGGCCGATACGTTGGCCTTGTTTTCCCGCGCTGATATTGTGCTCATGTTGTCGACAGTCGGGTTGATTCTCGTGCTGTTGATCGTCATTTACCGTTCGCCGCTGTTAGCGTTGATCCCGCTTGTAGCTGCCGGTTTTGTTTACGGGGTGGTTATGCAGCTGCTTGGAGTGATGGGCAAAGCCGGGCTGGTGATGTCCAAACAGACCATTTCGATCATGTCGATTTTGCTGTTTGCGGCGATCACCGATTATTCGTTGTTCATCTTTTCTCGTTACCGCGAAGAGTTGAAACGGCATGAGAACAAATGGCAGGCCATGAAATGGGCGATGCGCGAGACGGGACTGCCGGTCTTTTTCTCTGGAGGCACGGTGCTGGCCGCCATGCTTGTCTTGTTTTTCGCGAAACTAGGCGATTACCGAAATTTTGCCCCGACGTTCGCTCTTGCGATGGCGATCATCATGATCGCTTCCGTTACGCTGATTCCGGCGTTGTTTACGCTGTTTGGCCGCAAAGCGTTTTGGCCGAACATTCCACGCGTCGGTGAGAGCGAAGGGAAAGGAACAAGTGGATTTTGGGGGAGAATCGGCCGGTTTGTTGTTCAAAAGCCGCGGCTGACCGTGGCTTTGATTGGTTTGCTCCTTGTAGTGATGGCGGGCCATACAACCGCGCTTCGATATGAGTATGATATGATCAAATCGTTCCCGAAAGATATGCCGTCGCGCCAAGGATATGAACTGTTGGAACAACATTTTGCCAAAGGGGAGCTGGCGCCGACCACGGTCTTGTTTGAAGGAAAGGAAAAGGTCACGCCACAGCAACTGGAACAGCTGCAAAATCAGCTTGAGAAACAGCCGCTTGTCAGTGAGGTGCGCCCGACTGGTACGGCGGATGATGGCCGCGTCGTCTCATTTACACTTACGTTTCGCGAAAACCCATACGATGTCGAAACGATCGATGCGATGGAACGGATTATTGACCGGAAGGAAACGATCGTCAAACAAAGCGGGCTTGATGGGCGCCTTTATTTTGCCGGGGAAACAGCGGCGAAAGTGGATGAGCGGTCGTTGAACAAACGCGATATGATCGTGATTGTTTCGTTGGAAACGCTCTTGATTCTTTTGTTGCTCATTGGGCTGACGCGGTCGGTGAAGCGGTCCGTGTATATGATGGGGACGATTCTCGTTTCGTTTACGGCTGCGCTTGGCCTCGGAATTTGGCTGACCGATTGGCTGTTTGGCATCGAAGCAGTCAGCGGCCGCGTGCCACTGTATGCATTCGTCTTCCTCGTGGCGCTTGGCATCGACTATAATATTATGCTGATTTCCCGTTTCCAAGAGGAGTGGAGAACGCATTCGCTCCATGAAGCGGTGAAACAGGCGGTAACCCATACAGGCGGCGTCATTTCTTCAGCCGGCCTCATTTTAGCGGCGACGTTTTCCGTGTTGATGACCCAACCGGTGCAACTATTGTTTGTCTTCGGATTTCTTGTCGCGATCGGGATTTTGCTTGATACGTTTTTGATTCGTGGGATGCTGTTGCCGGGGCTCATTATATGGCTGGAAAAAGAACGAAGAGCGCCGGCCGAAACGAGCGGTGAATAACGGCATAGACAGTTGCAAAAAACAACGCCTTGGAGATTCAATCTCCAAGGCGTTGTTCGTTTTAATGGTGATGATCCCCGGCTGGCTCGTCCGGAATCAAAGCGGCGACAACGACGACCAAAACGGTCACGATCACGCCGAGCAAGGCGCCGGTTGTGAAGTTGTAGCCGATGCCTTGCATCGAGCCCATGACGTACGTCGCCATCTGGACAAGCAAAAACGTCCAGAAAAATGTCCAAAACAGGCGCATTACATTTCCTCCCATCTTCGCATCATTCCTTTTCTTATCTTATCATAATTTGCTCGTTTAGGCATATACCCGTACTTTTTTTTTCGTTCCGCATACTGTGTATTGTACAATTATGCATCGTAAAAGCAAGGGTGAATATCGATGACGGTTCAACGACGATTTTTTCAGCTTGATGACCAGTGGTGTATCATACATTTGCCGGAACGTCCAAACGGATTTGCTCTTTTGATTATTGGTGACACGAATCATTTTGTTAACGACCGTACGAGCTTTTGGATCGAACATAAAGGACGCCACCAATTTCTTTGCGATCTGCTCGAATACGGCTACACCATTTTTTACTCTCATCTGTACGGCAGGCATTGGGGAAGCCCAAAAGCAGTGCGTTTGGCGAAACAACTTATTTACTACGTGCTAAAAAGTGAAATATTAAACAAACGGATTTATATTCTTGCCGAAGGAATGGGAGCGCTTGTCGCTTTGCAGCTTCTTGAAACAATGCCAAAGCAAATCCGTGCGATCGTAATGTTAAGCCCTTGTCTTGATTTACGCGCCCAGCTTGAGCATAAGAAGGAAAACGAATTTTTTTATAAAAGAATGAAAAAAGAAATAGCGCTTGCCTACGATATCGACGAGGAAAATATCGAAAAAGCAGTTCCCTCCTTGTTCATTGTGCCCCGCCAAGTCCCGATAAAAATCTGGGAATTATCAGGAATTACCCGTTGTTCCTCTTCTCACCACTGCCAGAAATATGAGCAATGGTTGGGGGCGGCCGACGATAATGTTCATGTTACTTATTATTTGCCAGAAAAGCGGTATCAGTTTAGTAAAGCGATCCATCAATTTTATCAACAATATAACGAGCTTCCATGAATGCAGCTGCTTTTAAGAGTAAAAAGAGGCGTTTGTTCCCATACGCCTCTTATTTTTTTAACATATTAACGAAAGAAGTTATTTTTTTCATCAACGGCTTTAATTGATCAAATGAAGTGACAAGCGTATCGATGTTTTGCATCAGCTGCAAAAAATCAGGCCCTTGCTGGGAAGAAAGATCGTTTTGAACAGAGCCATCACGCGACTGGCGAGAGCGCGGCGGAAAGGAACCGAACATTAAACGGGAAAAACGGTCCATTTGCTCGTTCTGCTGCTTTGTTTGCTTTTGGTCATCCACTATACAACGCCTCCTCCCTTGCTTTTTTCTTTATTAGCACTGTATGTAGAAAATAGGAAAGTGATTAGACAGATCACACGCTTTACATATTTCTATTGCGTGTTTTTCGTGTTTACGATAAAATTAGTACCAAGTAATAATAATTGGTTATATACTAAAGGAGATGTTCGGTGTGGGAGCAGGTATTCTTGGAATCGGACGATATTTGCCAGAAAAGGTGTTGACAAACTTTGATTTGGAGAAAATGATGGATACATCAGATGAATGGATTCGGTCGAGAACGGGTATTGAAGAACGAAGAATTGCTGCAGACGATATCGATACTTCCGACATGGCGTATTTTGCGGCGAAAAAAGCGTTGGATGACGCGGGAATTTCCGCTAAAGATATTGACTTAATTTTAGTCGCAACAGTGACGCCTGACAAGTCATTTCCATCTGTCGCCTGCATGCTGCAAGAACGGCTTGGCGCGGCAAAAGCGGCGGCGTTAGATATTAGCGCGGCATGCGCTGGTTTTATTTACGGAATGGTTACCGCAAGCCAATTTATTGACAATGGCGTGTATCGTTATATATTGGTAGTGGGAGCAGAAAAATTATCCAAAATTACCGACTGGAATGACCGCAATACGGCGGTGCTATTTGGCGACGGCGCCGGTGCGGTCGTGATGGGCCCTGTTTTCAAAGGACGAGGCATTTTGTCGTTTGAATTAGGAGCGGACGGAACAGGAGGAAAACATTTATATAAAGACGAATATATCGTGATGAACGGTAGAGAAGTATTCAAATTCGCCGTCCGCCAAATGGGAGAATCATGCATTAACGTCTTAGAAAAAGCAGGATTATCGAAAAACGATGTTGATTTTCTCATTCCGCATCAAGCCAATATTCGCATTGTCGAAGCTGCAAGGCAGCGCCTTGAACTGCCGGAGGAGAAAATGTCAACAACTGTTCGAAAATACGGAAACACTTCGGCTGCTTCCATCCCCATTTCCATTGTCGAAGAATTAGAAGCAGGAAAAATCAAAGACGATGATCTCATTATTATGGTTGGATTTGGCGGCGGATTAACGTGGGGTGCTATCGCTTTGCGTTGGGGCCGCTAGCAGCTCAATACGGATAAAAAAGGAGAGACGGAAGTGATGGAAAAGAGACGAGTCGTTGTTACAGGTCTTGGAGCGGTAACGCCGCTTGGGAACAATGTGGAAACGACGTGGAAAAATATTATTGCCGGCAAGTCAGGAATCGGGATGCTAACGCGCGTCAATCCAGATGATTTTCCGGCAAAAGTGGCGGCAGAAGTGAAAGACTTCAATGTAGAACAATTTATTGATCGGCGCGAAGCGCGCAAAATGGACCGTTTTACGCAATACGCTGTCGCTGCCGCATTGATGGCGGTTAACGACGCAAAATTAGAAATCACCGATGAAAATGCGTCAAGAGTCGGCGTTTGGATCGGATCGGGAATCGGCGGGATGGAAACATATGAGCAGCAATTTGAGATTTTCCAACAACGCGGCTATCGCCGGGTAAGCCCGTTTTTTGTGCCGATGATGATTCCGGATATGGCAGCGGGACAAGTGTCCATCATTCTGGGGGCGAAAGGAATCAATTCTTGCACTGTCACTGCTTGTGCAACAGGAACCAACTCCATTGGCGATGCGTTTAAAGTGATTCAGCGCGGTGATGCTGATGTCATGATTGCTGGCGGCACCGAAGCGCCGATAACGAAAATGGCGCTGGCCGGATTTTGCGCGAATACGGCGCTGTCGACGAACCCGGATCCAAAAACGGCGAGCCGCCCGTTTGACAAAAACCGCGATGGTTTTGTGATGGGAGAAGGAGCAGGAATTCTTGTATTGGAAGAGCTGGAGCACGCGGTGCGCCGCGGTGCGCCAATTTATGCGGAAATTGTTGGCTATGGGGCGACAGGGGATGCATATCATATTACCGCGCCGGCTCCAGGTGGGGAAGGCGGCGTCCGTGCGATGCGCCAAGCGTTGGCCGATGCAGGAATGAAGCCGGAAGAAATTGATTATATTAATGCCCACGGCACGAGTACAGAATACAATGACAAATATGAAACAATGGCGATTAAAGAAGTGTTCGGCGCCCATGCGTACAAGCTGGCGGTCAGCTCGACCAAATCGATGACCGGTCATTTGCTGGGAGCGGCTGGCGCAGTAGAAGCGGTATTTTCCGTGTTAGCGATTAAAGATGGAGTGATTCCGCCGACGATAAACTATGAAACTCCTGATCCGGAATGCGATCTTGACTATGTGCCAAATGCGGCGAGAAAGCAAGAAGTTAACGCGGTGTTAAGCAATTCGTTCGGCTTTGGCGGGCATAATGCTACGTTGATTTTTAAAAAATATGTAAAATAACGGTGATGGGCTGCCTCCGTAAAAGGAGATAGCCCCTTTTTTTTCACCTCTTTTTTGTTTTGATCATACGATAGGAAAAATGGAAAAAGAGGTGACAAGCATGCCGGTTATCCGTACTGATCGATGGCTTGGCGAATGGCATGATGATCCCGTTCGCCTGTGCCGGCGCCTTGTTTTGTATTTTCCAGATGCGAACGAGCGAGATATTTACTTCCACCTTGTGCGTTTCGGCATGTACAAACCGTCGAAAAATATGAAAGAAACGATTAAGCAAATGAAACAAAAAAATATATGGGAACGGGTCGAGGCGGTTTACGAAAAGAGAAAGAAGAAATGGAACGGCCCAGATGTGCCTCTTTTTCTTTTTCCAGCGGATCCTTATAACCGGGTTTTAGCGCGTGAGTTTAATAGCAAAGGGGGGATCGCCTTTCATGACAAATTGTTTATTTTTTTATTGCCGCACCATACGGACAAAGAAATCGAGGCATTGATAACACATGAGTACAATCATGTTTGTCGCTTGAAAAAACAAATGAAAGAAAGCGAAGATACGACACTTTTGGATGCGATCATATTAGAAGGGCTTGCCGAAAACGCGGTTTGCCAGTATGTCGGCAAGGAGCAGCAAGCAAGATGGACGACCTATTACTCGGACGAACAGCTTTACAGCTTTTGGAAACGGTACGTATCACCGCATAAGTCGATTTTCTCCAAACATCCGTTGTATGCTCGGCTGCTTTACGGGCTTGGTTTTTATCCAACTATGCTTGGGTATGCGGTCGGTCATTATATCGTCCGCCGCTGCCTTGAACATGGCGCGCGTTTTTCCGAATTAATGAATATGGATTCAGAACAGATATTGCAGGCTGCTTCATTAGAAAACAACAAGCAGTCATGATCAGCATTGCGGGCTCATATATGTAAAACATGAGAAGGACAAGTCAGGGAAAGAAGAGGAGCCCGATGATTCGCATATTCGTTTACTTGGTCGGTTTTGGCATTTCGGTCATTGGCGGGGTGGTAATGCTTGCTTCTTTAAACATGATGACACCAGAGAGGGGATGGACCGGATATTTTGTCCATATTCGCACAAGAATAGAATTTTATCTGCTCCCAATAGGGCTTTTGCTAATGCTAGGAAGCTTATACTTTCCTTATCGAGAAGAGTAATGGATAAAAAAGGATGAAATGGAATAAAAATTGCCCCCTCTGCCTATACTGATGGACAAATAAGTTTGTTTAAAGCGAGGGGTATCGTATGCTATATCTTCATGACGTTTGGGTCAATTGGTTTGAAGGGGAAGAAAACGGATATAACGTGTGTCATTTCTATGAATGGAGGAAGGACGATCAAGTTGAACTGCTTGATCAAGTGCCGCTGCTCAAAGTTTCTTCTGCGTTATTCAATTATATTGAAAACAGTTTATCGGAAATTCCGAAGCAGCTTCTTGAAGATGTATACCAAAAAGCATATTTGCGGAAAAATCACGAGCGCATCCAGCTTGATTATTGTTTTGTCATTACGGACGGCTACGGCATTCTCGCTGTTGACACGATTGGCTATAACATTCCGATTCGAAAAAGCCGCCTTATTCCGAGACAAGAACAGCAAGTGTATGAAATGACCGCAGAACATGAAGAAGGACCGTATCCGCTGCCAGCCTTTGAAAAAGCGTACCATATTTTGTCCCCTTCTCCTGAATGGATGTGCGGACTTACGCGAAAGGAGCGGCAGCTCAAACAACTGCTGTTTATGGCGCTTGATCAACTTCGCGCAACGAAAAATGTCGCGGAGGTGCGCTACTGGTATACGGAATGGGCGCCGCACAAATATCCTGATATTCAAAAAATGCCGTTTGAAGAGGCATGGCAGCGCTTATACGAGGAGACAAAATACGGCTGGTCCGAAAGACATGTGCAGTTATGCGAAAAATTAATAAAAGGTCAGCCGTTTTTTGAAAAACTTTGGGAAATGGAACAGGAGCCGAAAGTGAATTAAACATCGCGCTGTTGGCGCACAAACGCAAGCAAGCCCCGGAAAAGAACGGTGGATGCGCGTGTAAAACAAAAAAGCAAGCCACAAACGGCTTGCTTTTATTAACGCCTTCTTCCGAGCCCCATCGCTTGTTCCATTTTTTCGAGCATTTCCGTTGCCACTTTATTTGCTTTTTCTGCCCCTTTGTCAAGCACTTCGTCGAGTGTGCTGCTTTCCAATAAATGATAATATTTCTCTTGAATCGGGGTAAGGGTATCAATAATCACTTGGGCAAGATCGGCTTTAAATACGCCATACCCTTTTCCGGCATATTCTTGTTCAAGTTCTTCAATCGTTTTGTTCGCTAAAATCGAATAAATGTTAAGAAGGTTGGAGATTCCTGGTTTATTTTCTTTGTCATATCGGATGACTCCTTCTGAATCCGTTACGGCGCTTTTGATTTTCTTTTCCACCGCTTTGGCATCATCAAGAAGCGTAATAAACGACTTTTTGTTCGGATCCGATTTGCTCATTTTTTTTGTCGGGTCTGCAAGCGACATAATGCGCGCGCCGATTTTTGGAATGCGCGGTTCCGGAATCGTAAAAATCTCCCCGTACCGCTTGTTGAAGCGTTCTGCTAAATCGCGCGTCAATTCAATATGTTGTTTTTGGTCTTCCCCGACAGGCACAATATCGGTTTTATATAAAAGAATATCTGCAGCCATTAACGGCGGATAAGTAAGCAGTCCGGCGCTCACCGCTTCTTTTCCTGCTGATTTGTCTTTGAATTGAGTCATTCTTTCCAGTTCGCCGATATAAGAAAGGCATTGCAGCATCCATCCTGCCTGCGCGTGGGCAGGAACTTCCGACTGGATAAACAAAGTCGCCTTATTCGGATCGATGCCGACCGCCAAATAAAGGGCGGCTAAACTGCGAATGTTTTTTTGCAGTTCCTGCGGATCTTGCGGGACGGTAATCGCATGCTGATCGACAATGCAAAAGTAGCAGTTGTACTCATTCTGCAATTCTACGAATTGCCGCATAGCGCCGATATAGTTGCCAAGCGTAATGACACCGCTTGGCTGAATGCCTGAAAAACTCGTTTTCATCATACCACTCCTTTTTTATCCATTTAAAAAGGCCCTATTCCCTTAAACGTTAGGGACGATAGGACCGCGTTGCCACCCTAGTTATTGCACATATGGTGCAATCACTCTGCCCATGCCTGTATGCGCATGGCGCCTTGATAACGCAAGGCAGGCGTCCAAAGCCTACTCTCGTTCAGCCGGATGCTCGAAAGCCCATTCCATATTGCTAGCCGCTTGTTCCCACCAGCCACAAGCTCTCTGAAGGCATCGCAATATGTACTCTTCTTTCTCATCGCATGTTCATTCCAGTTTTTTTGACTCTTATTGTAAAACATCTATTTGCTATATGCAAGTTTCTTTTTCCCTCCTAAGCAATGAATAGAAAAAAGCGAAATAAATATAATTAATACTGTACGGAACAAATAGGCAGATGTGGCAATATCAACGATGTGGTGAAAGAAACCCGTTAGGTTACGGACTATCCGCGAAACGGAGCATATATGGCATTAGGAGTGATGGAGAAATAAACGACTTTGTGGGGGCGAATTTTGCGAAGCGCTGTCGCCATGGCTTAATAGCGCAAACAAAAAGTTTTTGGAAAAGTTATTATTCTGATTTCAAAGTGTTATTTAATAATTTTTTTATCAAATACATTATTTTAGAAATTATGTTAATAAAATTACATTTTTAGCAATGAATGAAGAAAAAATAAATCTTCGCTCATTACTTCTTAACAAAATGTTAAAATAACCAAAATGTAAACGCTTTAAATAATATAAAAATAAATTTTTTATTTACAATTATCAAAAAACAATATAAAATGACAGGTAGCAAAAAGAAAGAAGTGAGCCGGTACATACCTCAACTGAAGTAAAATTCAGAAAAGAAACAAAAAAGTAAAATGTAAATTATTTTTAAAATATATTAATAATTTTTATGACATAAACAATGTTTTAATAATAAAATAAAATGCAATAAATTTTTTTATTTTATTTAAAAAATATTGAATTTATTAACAAAAGTTCCGCGTTTTTACGCAGAGCTTTTGAACATAAATTTATTTTAGGGGGGAATTCCATGAAGAAAAGAAGTTTTATGCTTTTGAGCTTCATGTTGGCGTTAAGCCTTTTCCTTTCTGCGTGCGGCGGCTTCCAAAAAGGCAATGAATCCGCCGGCGAGAAAGGAAACAAAGCTGCTGATGTTCCACAAGAATTGCATGTGAACATTAAAACAGAGCCATTCTCACTAAATCCGGGCTTAGCGAATGATAGTGTTTCCGCCAACGTGTTATACCAAACATTTGAAGGGTTAACCCGCATTAAAGACGGCAAACCTCAGTTAGCGATGGCAGAAAGCTACGAAGTTTCTAAAGACTTAAAAACATACACATTCAAATTGCGCGATGCCAAATGGTCCAATGGCGACCCAGTTACCGCCCAAGACTTTGAATATGCATGGAAATGGGCGCTGGATCCGAAAAACCAATCGCAATATGCTTATCAGCTTTATTACGTTAAAAATGGTCAAGCGTTTAACGAAGGGAAAGCAAAAGCGGAAGATGTCGGCGTAAAAGCAATCGACGACAAAACGCTGCAAGTTACACTGGAAAATCCAACGCCTTATTTCTTAGAATTAACGGCGTTCTATACGTACTTCCCAGTGAACAGCAAAATTGCGCAGAAAAATCCAAAATGGTATGCCAATGCTGGCCCTGACTACACTTCGAACGGTCCGTTCAAAATGACTTCTTGGGAACACAATAACAAGATCGTTCTCGAGAAAAACGAAAATTACTGGGATGCAAAAAACGTCAAATTGACCAAAATTGATATGGTTATGGTCAATGATAACAATACAGAGCTTTCGATGTTTAATAATGGTGAGTTAGATTGGGCAGGCATGCCGACAGGGCAATTGCCGACAGATTCTTTACCGCAATTAAAGAAAGAAGGCAAGTTGCATATTCAACCGATCGCTAGTGTTTACATGTTTAAGTTTAATACGGAAAAAGCACCGTTAAACAATGTCAATATCCGCAAAGCTCTTGCGTACGCAATCGATCGCAAAGCAATTGTGGAAAATGTGACAAAAGGCGAACAAATTCCGGCTATGGCAGTTGTGCCGCCGACGATGTTCCCTGAAAACAAAAAAGGGTATTTTAAAGACAACGATGTTAAAAAAGCGAAAGAATATTTGCAAAAAGGCCTTCAAGAGCTTGGGCTAAAAGATGTGAAAGATTTGCCACCGATCACCTTATCGTATAACACCGACGATGCTCACGCGAAAATTGCTCAAGCGGTTCAAGATATGTGGAAGAAAAATTTAGGAATCGAAGTAAAACTGGAAAATGCGGAATGGGCAGTATACATTGAGAAGCTGCACTCCGGTGACTATCAAATCGGACGGATGGGCTGGTCAGGCGACTTTAACGATCCGATCAACTTCCTAGAACTGTTCCGCGACAAAAAAGGCGGCAATAACGATACAAACTGGGAAAATCCGCAATACAAACAGTTGTTAATCGATTCTCAGAAAGAAACAGACCCGGAAAAACGGAAAGAATTGCTAAAACAGGCAGAAGCGATTTTAATGGATGAAATGCCTATAGCGCCAGTTTACTTCTACACGAATACATGGGTGCAAAAAGACAACTTGAAAGGTGTAGAAGTGTCTGGCCTTGGCGATGTCCAATTTAAGTGGGCATATTTTGAATAAAACCGCAGTGAAAGGTGAAGAAGGTATATGGGTTTTTTCGGCTCATATACCTTCATTTCCTGTTAAGACGTATTGCAAGAAAATGGAGGTGCAGGAAATTTGTTAAGATATATAAGCAAGCGGCTACTTTATATGCTTATGTCTTTGTTTTTAATTGTAACAGCGACATTTTTTTTAATGAGGGCTGCTCCGGGAGGGCCGTTCTCGAGTGAGAAGCAAGTTCCGCCGGAAATTGAGAAAAACTTGAATGAATATTATGGACTGGATCGACCGTGGTATATCCAATATGTTGATTATTTAGTTTCTGTCGCGAAATGGGATTTCGGACCTTCGTTTAAATATAAAGGGCAGACGGTTAACGACTTAATTAATGAAGGATTTCCCGTGTCCTTTTTTCTTGGCATGGAATCATTATTCATTGCGATCAGTGTTGGGATTTTACTAGGAATTATCGCGGCGTTGAACCACAATAAATGGCAAGATTATGGGGCAATGGTTTTCGCTGTTCTCGGAATCTCTGTTCCAAGCTTTATTATGGCATCCGTTTTGCAGTATTTTTTAGCGATCAAGTTGGGATGGTTCCCGGTTGCTCGTTGGGAATCGCTGCAACATACGGTGCTGCCTGCGCTTGCGCTGGCCGCAACGCCAACGGCATTTATTGCCCGTTTAACCCGTTCTAGCATGTTGGAAGTATTAAGTAACGACTATATTCGCACGGCAAAAGCAAAAGGGCTCTCGCGCAGACAAATTACGGTGAAGCACGCAATCCGCAACGCGATCCTTCCAGTTGTAACATACTTAGGCCCTTTATCCGCACAAATTTTAACAGGCAGCTTTGTGATTGAAAAAATTTTTGGGATACCCGGACTCGGAAGCCATTTTGTAACAAGTATTACAAACCGCGACTATACAACGATTATGGGGGTTACGGTGTTTTACAGTATTCTATTATTATTGTCTGTGTTGCTTGTGGATATTGCTTATGGCTTTATTGATCCACGCATTAAGTTAGCCGGTGGTAAGAAAGGGGAGTAATCATGCAGCAGATTCCAAAAGAGATGTTTCAGCCGGCGGTAGCCGATGTTGGGGAAGCGGAGAAGTTGTCAAAACCGAGTCTTTCGTTTTGGAAAGATGTTTCGATACGTTTTCGAAAAAATAAGTTAGCTATGTTTGGATTAATTTTATTAATTCTTTTAGTGTTCATGGCCATTTTTGGACCGTATATGACCAACTATGATTACGCAACGAATGATTTAATGAATACGAACCAGCCGCCTTCTTCTAAACATTGGTTTGGAACCGATGAACTTGGACGTGATATATTTACTCGCACATGGTATGGTGCCCGCATTTCTTTGTTTATCGGATTAGCCGCAGCGCTGATCGATTTGGTCATTGGCGTCCTTTGGGGAGGAATTGCCGGCTACCGTGGCGGAAAAACGGATGAAATCATGATGCGTATCGCTGATATTTTATACGGAGTTCCTTATTTGCTTTTAGTCATCATATTAATGGTTATTTTGGGACAAGGGTTAGGGACGATGATTCTTGCCATGACGATTACCGGATGGGTCAATATGGCTCGTATTGTTCGGGGACAAGTGTTGCAGTTGAAAAACCAGGAATATGTATTGGCAGCGCGAACACTTGGCGCAAGCACGTCCAGAATCATGTTTAAGCATTTGATTCCTAATGCCATGGGCTCGATTCTTGTTACGATGACGTTAACGATTCCTAACGCCATTTTTACAGAGGCATTTTTAAGCTATTTAGGATTAGGTGTTCCACAACCGTTAGCAAGTTGGGGGACAATGGCTTCTGAAGGAGTGCAAGCATTGCAATATTATCCATGGCGTCTGTTTTTCCCAGCCACATTTATTTGCTTAACTATTTTTGCTTTTAATGTGGTGGGAGATGGGCTGCGCGATGCATTAGATCCGAAATTGCGTAAGTAGGGTGATGAGAATATGGAAAAGCTGTTAGAAGTAAAAAATTTGGAAGTATCGTTTCAAACATACGGGGGCGAAGTGCAAGCGGTCCGCGGAGTTAGCTTTTATTTAAATAAGGGAGAAACATTGGCGATTGTTGGGGAATCAGGCTCTGGAAAAAGTGTTACTTCACAAACGATTATGCGCCTTATTCCTACTCCGCCGGGAAAAATAAAAAATGGCCAAATCATATTTGATGGGGAAGATCTTGTTAAAAAAACGGATAAAGAAATGGAACAAATCCGCGGAAAAGATATCGGGATGATTTTTCAAGATCCGATGACATCGCTCAATCCAACGATGAAAGTCGGAAAGCAAATTATGGAAGCGGTCATGAAACATCAAAAAATGCCGAGATCAGCGGCAAAAGAGCGGGCCATTGAATTGTTGCGGTTGGTTGGGATTCCGATGCCGGAAAAGCGTGTCGATCAATATCCGCACGAGTTTTCTGGCGGGATGCGGCAGCGCGCGATGATTGCGATTGCTTTGGCTTCCAATCCAAAGCTGTTAATTGCCGACGAACCAACCACTGCCCTTGATGTAACCATTCAGGCGCAAATTTTAGAATTAATGAAAGATATACAGAAAAAAACAGGGACAGCCATTATTTTTATTACCCATGATTTAGGAGTAGTAGCCAACGTAGCTGATCGCGTCGCCGTGATGTATGCGGGGAAAATCGTTGAAATGGGAACGGTTGATGAAATTTTTTACGACCCGAGACATCCTTATACATGGGGCTTGCTTGCTTCTATGCCAAGCCTTGATAGTGATGATAAGACAGAGTTGGCGTCGATTCCAGGCACGCCGCCGGATTTGACGAATCCGCCAAAAGGTGATGCGTTTGCGCCGCGTAATCCGTATGCGATGAAAATTGATTTTGAAATGGAACCGCCGCTGTTTCAAATTTCCGATACCCATTATGCCGCAACATGGCTGCTTCATCCAGATGCGCCGAAAGTTGAGCCGCCGGAAGCGGTAAAACGGCGATTGCGCAAGCTCTCCACCAATTATCCTCAACCAATTATAGTAAGGGAGAGTGAGTAATATGCCAGAAAAACAGAAGCTTATTGAAGTGAAAAATTTGAAACAGTATTTTCCAGTCGGCGGCGGAAATGTCGTTAAAGCGGTGGATGGCGTTACTTTCGATATTTATAAAGGGGAAACACTTGGCCTTGTTGGAGAGTCGGGTTGCGGCAAGTCGACAACGGGACGGACGATTATTGGACTATATAAAGCGACAGGCGGAGAAGTTCTTTTTAATGGGATAAATGTCCATGGCAAACATTCAGCGAAAGAACTAAAAGAGTTGAAGCGAAAAATGCAAATGATCTTCCAAGACCCATATGCATCGCTGAATCCGCGCATGACCGTTGCCGATATTATCGCTGAAGGCATCGATATTCACGGTCTGGCGAAAACGAAAGAAGAGCGGATGCAGCGCGTATATGAGTTGCTGGAGACCGTTGGCTTAAACCGCGAACACGCGAACCGCTACCCGCACGAATTTTCGGGCGGCCAGCGCCAGCGGATCGGGATTGCCCGCGCTTTAGCGGTGGAACCGGAGTTTATCATCGCCGATGAGCCGATTTCCGCGCTGGATGTGTCGATTCAGGCGCAAGTGGTGAATTTAATGAAAAAGCTGCAGCGTGAAAAAGGGCTGACGTATTTGTTTATCGCCCATGATTTGTCCATGGTCAAATATATTAGCGACCGCATTGGCGTGATGTATTTCGGCAAATTGGTCGAGCTTGCCGATGCAGAAGAATTGTACCGCAATCCGATTCATCCATACACAAAAGCGTTATTGTCAGCCATTCCGCTTCCTGATCCGGAAACAGAACGGACGCGGAAACGGATTATTTACGACCCGTCGCAGCATCAGTATAAAGAAGGGGAAGAGCTGGAATTCCGCGAAATTACCCCGGGCCATTTCGTATTATGCTCAGAGGCGGAATATAAAACATATCAATCGATGTATAAATAAAACGATCTCCGCTTAAGAGATCGTTTTATTTTTGCCGCCGACGAGGTTCCAGCCGCTCTGTATATGTTTTGATTCATTAACGTGTTCTTTTCGTTTCGAACCGCCGAAAATGCGTTCACCAATGCTGGCCGCAATGACTCCCATGAATGCGGTAATGCCGATAATCAGTCCGGAAACAATCATGTAATCGATAAAATATTGCCTCATGAATGCTCTCCCCCCCATGGCAATCGTTCCAATTTTATTGTAGAGGATTTTTCTGTTTTTTGGAAGAAACGGTGAAAATTAAACGAAGAAAATAGGCAACTTTTTTGAAAAACTATATCTTTATTTACACATTTATTGTATAATGTATTATGTTAGAGTTATTTCAAATTACCATGTTTTGCAGCTAGAGTGTTATGGCTAGTTCGTCCAGTTTGATATAGAAGGCAAGGCGATCCTTGTTGAAAGGGAGTGAGAGTATGGTGAAATTGTATACTTCACCAAGTTGCACGTCATGCCGAAAAGCGAAAGCATGGCTTGAAAAACATAATATTCCTTACGTAGAGCGCAATATTTTCTCCGAACCGTTAACGATTGAGGAGATAAAAGAAATTTTGCGCATGACGGAAACAGGAACTGATGAGATTATTTCAACAAGATCAAAAGTTTTCCAAAAGTTAAACATCAATCTCGAGTCGTTGCCGTTGCAAGATTTATACGAACTCATTCAAAAACATCCTGGAATTTTGCGCAGACCGATTATTATTGATGAAAAACGGCTGCAAGTCGGTTATAATGAAGACGAAATTCGCCGTTTCTTGCCGCGGAAAGTGCGGGCATATCAACTTCGTCAAGCGCAACGTCTCGTTAACGAATAAGGAGAACAAACTTCTGCATGGTTTTCCATGCAGAAGTTTGTTCTCATTTTTTTAGTGTCACTACGTCCAGTGCTGTGCGTTGCGCCGGTTGATGATGAATCCCAATAAGGTAATAAATGCCGCGATCATCAGCGGGAATTCCGGCTTCCACGAAGCAACACTATTGTACAAACGGGATATTTGCTGTTCTTCGATGATCATTTTTCCCGCGGTATAGGCTAACAGGGCTCCGCCAATATAAACGAGGAAAGCATAGCGTTCCATCGCGTAAAGAATTAGCTTACTGCCTAAAATGATAATGGGGACGGAAAGAAGAAATCCGAACACCACAAGCGAAGTGTGCCCATGTGCGGCCCCGGCGACCGCGATCACATTGTCCAATCCCATTGCAATATCGGCCGTTACAATTGTTTGTATCGCTTTCCAAAGCGATGTTTCCGATGGAATCGCTGCAGCCGCTTCGTCTTTTTGGATCAGCAGCTTTAAGGAAATCCAAAGCAACACGCAACCGCCGGCCAACTGTAAAAATGGAATTTTCAATAACATCACAACCGCCGCTGTTAAGAGAATGCGGATGAAAATGGCCAACGCTGTGCCGAGGACAATCGCGATGTTCCGCTTTTGTTCAGTCAGGTTGCGGCTCGCTAAAGCGATGACAACGGCGTTATCTCCGCCAAGAACGATATCAATGCCGATAATAAGAAGAATCGATGTCACATATTCGCCGATCATGCGTGCCCCTCATTTCTTTTGTTTTCACCACCATTATAGTAGGGCATGTTTCATTTCATAACCAATTTTTAAAAACGTGGTTTTTTTATTTCCCTTCTTTCGCTTTTTATCATAAAATAAAAGTACAAGATGTTATCTTGTATTTAAATAGAATGTTTTGGGGGTAAAAATCCCTTCAACTTTTATTCTTTATTTAGGAAGGGAGAGTCTGCGCTATGGAAATAGAGCGAATTAATGAACATACGGTGAAGTTTTATATTTCTTATGTTGATATAGAGGAGCGCGGTTTTGACCGCGAAGAGATTTGGTATAACCGCGAGCGCAGCGAAGAATTGTTTTGGGAAATGATGGATGAAGTTCATAGCGAAGGCGATTTTTCACTTGAGGGGCCCCTTTGGATCCAAGTGCAGGCGCTGGATAAAGGATTAGAAGTGCTTGTCACAAAAGCGCAGCTATCGAAGGATGGAAGCAAGCTGGAACTTCCTCTCCCGGAAGAAAGATTGCGCGATTTTCCAGTTGATGAAAAAATGGAAGAATTGCTTGACCATCATTTTCATATTGTACGCAATGATGAATCGTTTGCCAATAGCGATAAGGAGATCCTTCAGTTTACGATTTGCTTTAAAGATATTGAAGATTTGATTTCCCTTGCCCACCGCGCCAACTTTACAGGGCTTGTGAACCGCCTTTTCCAATTTGAGCGCCGATATTACTTGTTCGTCCAATTTAGCGAGGAAGATTATACAGAATATGAAATGGACAACATTTTGAGCTTGCTTTTAGAGTATGGCACAGATTCGCAAGTGACGATTTACCGCTTAGAGGAATATGGAAAAGAAATTATCCGTGACAATGCTTTAGAGACATTGAAAGAACATTTTCCGTTGAAATAAGCGCCGATTTCATCCGCTGAAATCGGCGTTTTCTTCGAGCGAAAAGTCTAGAGAATAGGTAAGGTGAGCATCATTGCGGAACACATTAAGGGTTATTATTTTTGTCCTAGTTGTAGCGGTCTTTTTATTTTTGACAAACGATTATTGGGAAGGAAGGCTGCTCGGCGTCCTTAGTATTTTAATTTCCTGTTCCGTTATTTTTATTGCATTTGTCATTTCCCTTGAAAACCGGAGACCCGCGCATACGATCGCGTGGCTTGTTGTCCTCGGCAGCTTTCCGGTGCTTGGCTTTTTCTTTTATTTGATGTTTGGAAAAAATTACAGGAAACAGAGGCTTTTCCAAAAGAAGGCGATGCTCGATGAACAAACATTTTTAAAGTTTCAAACGCATCACCAATGGGATGTGGAACAACTGGCGATCGCCGAACACCAACGCCCGCTGCTTCAGCTTGCTCACCGCATCGGAAAAAGCCCTGTTTCTCTTGCGACGGAAACAAAAGTATTGACAAACGGGCAAGAAACATTTTCCACTATTTTTGAAGAATTAAAGAAAGCGACGCATCATATTCATTTAGAATATTATATTGTCCGCCATGATGGAGTTGGCCAACAGCTGAAAGCGATTTTAGTGGAAAAGGCAAAAAGCGGGGTGCATGTCCGTTTTCTTTATGATGCTGTCGGGAGCTGGAAATTATCTAAAACGTATATTCAAGAGCTGCGCGATGCAGGAGTGGAAATGATTCCTTTTTCTCCAGTCCGTTTGCCATTTTTAAACAACAAAATCAACTTTCGTAATCATCGGAAAATTATTGTTATTGATGGAACGGTTGGCTTTGTCGGAGGATTGAATATCGGTGATGAATATTTAGGAAAAGATAAATATTTCGGTTTTTGGCGCGATACGCATTTATGGATCCGCGGTGAAGCCGTACGCACATTGCAGCTTATTTTTTTGCAAGATTGGTATTATATGACCGGAAAGACGCTATTGACGCCAGAATATTTATCCCCGCAGCTTGTCCATTATGACGGGCAAGGGGGAGTCCAATTAATCGCGGGCGGCCCTGACCAAAAATGGGAAGTCATTAAGCATTTATATTTTGCCATGATTACATCCGCGCAGCGGTCGATCTGGATTGCCTCACCGTATTTCGTGCCGGACGAAGATATTTTAACGGCGCTAAAGGTCGCTGCATTAAGCGGGATTGACGTCCGCATTTTGGCGCCAAGGCGGCCGGATAAAAAAATCGTCTTTTATGCTTCGCGTTCCTATTTTCCGGAACTGTTGGAAGCCGGTGTGAAAATTTATGAATATTCAAAAGGATTTTTGCATAGCAAAATCATGATCGTCGATGGGGAATTGGCATCGATCGGCACAGCAAATATGGATATGCGCAGCTTTCATCTTAATTTTGAAGTGAATGCCTTTTTATATCATACGGATAGCACAAAAAAACTTGTTGCTGATTTTCTTGAAGATTTAAAATATTCCAGCCAAATTAATAATGAAATATTTCGGCGCCGTCCGCTGTCCATTCGTGTGATGGAGTCAGTATCAAGATTGTTGTCCCCTTTATTATGATTTTCGCCCGGAAACGGTGCCGGGCATTTATCATTTTTTATGGATTGGCGGACAAAAAACAGGAAAACAGGCTGCTTTTGCCGAATAGATATAAAGAAACAAAAAGGATGTGATATTTTGCTTGTCGCGTTGTTGCGAAATGGAGAGGTTGTTTCACTTGCCAAGACTTGGACGAAGGAAGAGTTAGTCCGATTAAAAAGGAAGGAATCGTTTTTTTGTCCTGCCTGCAAGCGGGAAGTCGTATTAAAGCTTGGCAATCACCGCATTCCGCATTTTGCGCATAAAAAAGATGACGCGTGCCCATACGAGCACGAGCCGGAATCAGCGCGCCATTTGACCGGAAAATTCGATTTATTTTCTTGGCTTCAACGCCAGAACATACAGGCAAAATTGGAGCCATATTTACCGCCGGTTCAACAGCGCCCAGACATCCTTGTTGCACATCATCATTTCATATATGCGGTAGAATATCAATGCTCTGCCATTCGTGAGATATTGTTCCGGAAACGCAACGATTCCTATCGGGCGAAAGGAATCCGCCCAATTTGGATTCTTGGAGCACATCATCTGCGCTACCGGAACCATCATATTTCATTGCCCCGTTTTCAATGGATGTTTGCCCACCATTTTCCCCTTGTTCCACGCCCGCTTCTTTTCTTCTATTGTTCAGAAACAAAACGTCTTATCCGCCTCGTTCATTTAATTCCGTTCTCTGTCCGCCGCACATTTGCTATTCCTGTTGTACAGCCTCTGCATTCGCTTTCTTTTTCCGATTTGTTGTCCTTTCCGGCGGTTTCGCTGCCCGCCTCGTTTTGGCATGATTGGCTTAACTATAAACAACGATGGCGCCTTACTTTTCCGTTATATCCAGATAAGATCACAAGGCTTATTTGTTACGATTTTTACCGGCGGGGCATTATTCCGTCCCTTTTTCCCACCGAAGCAGGCTGGCCGCTGCCACACGGCTATTTGTTTGAAACACCGCCGTTTATTTGGCAAACATATGTGTTAATCCCGTTTATGCAACCGGAACGCAAACTTGTTCCGCTCGATTCCATTTATCGTTTTATCGGTGAAAGGCTGGCTGCGGGCCGGCTTGCTGCCCGCCAGCTGCCGCTCGCAACGGGACGACGATATACGCAGGCGGTTTACGAGTATTTGCAATTGCTGACAAAGCTTGGCTATTTTCAGTGGGAAGGCCGCAAATGCCTTCGTTTAGTAAAAGAATTTACTTTTCCGAAGACGATGGATGAAGTAATACAGCAGGATCGACAAATGATGGAGCAAATGAAAAGACAGCCTCCGCTTTTCCGTTATATAAATGAATTGGAGCTGAACAAAAATGGGTAGGAATGGATTTATTGATGAGGAGGGGAAATGATCATAATAAAATATGATTTATGATATAATTTTCCAAAGGAGGTTTGCGAAATGGATGAAAAGAAAACAAAAAAATCGTTACCATTGCGAAGTGAAATTCCTGTTGAAGAAACGTGGCGTTTAGAGGACATTTTCCCAACGGATGAAGCATGGGAGCAAGAATTTCAAGAAGTGAAAAAAATGATTCCGAAATTATCGGATTATCAAGGAAGGCTGGGGGAATCGGCAGATACGTTATACGAAGCGCTGCAATACCAAGATAAGATATCCATGCGTCTTGGCAAGCTGTATACATATGCGCATATGCGCTATGACCAAGATACGACCAACGCTTTTTATCAAGGGCTGAACGATCGAGCGACAAGCCTTTACAGCGAAGCGTCAAGCGCGATGGCATTTATCGTGCCGGAAATTTTGGCGATCGATGAGGCGAAATTGCGTGCGTTTTTAGAAGAGAAAAAAGAATTAAAGCTGTATGAACACGCTTTAGATGAAATTAACCGCCAGCGCCCGCATGTGTTGTCCGCCGAAGAAGAGGCGATTCTGGCCCAAGCGGCAGAAGTCATGCAAGCATCTTCGACGACATTCGGCATGCTGAATAACGCCGATTTAACGTTCCCGACGATTATCGATGAAAATGGGGAAGAAGTGGAAGTAACGCATGGCCGTTTTATTCGCTTTTTGGAAAGCACGGACCGCCGCGTGCGGCGCGATGCGTTTAAAGCGGTATATGAGACGTACGAAAAGTATAAAAACACATTTGCCAGCACGCTCGCCGGCGCGGTGAAAAAAGACAACTTTTTCGCGCGCGTCCGCCGCTATAAATCGGCGCGGGAAGCGGCGTTAAGCAATAATAACATCCCTGAAAGTGTATACGATAATTTGATTGAAACGATTCATGAACATTTGCCGCTGTTGCACCGCTACGTTCGTTTGCGCAAAAAAGTGCTTGGGCTTGACGAATTACACATGTATGATTTATACACCCCGCTTGTGCAAGATGTGAAAATGGAAGTAACGTATGAAGAAGCGAAAGAATACATGTTAAAAGGGCTTGCCCCGCTCGGCGACGAATATATTCGCATCGTCAAGGAAGGCCTGGAAAACCGCTGGGTTGACGTACGCGAAAACAAGGGAAAACGAAGCGGTGCTTATTCGTCAGGAGCGTACGGAACAAATCCGTATATTTTGCTTAATTGGCAAGATAACGTCAATAATTTGTTTACACTGGTCCACGAATTCGGCCATTCTGTGCATAGCTATTACACGCGCAAAACGCAGCCGTATCCGTATGGAAATTATTCGATTTTTGTCGCTGAAGTTGCATCGACATGCAACGAAGCGCTGTTAAATGATTATTTATTAAAAACGATCGATGACGAGAAAAAACGGTTATATTTGCTTAACTATTATTTGGAAGGGTTCCGCGGAACGGTCTTCCGCCAAACGATGTTTGCCGAGTTTGAACATATGATTCATATTAAGGCGCAGGAAGGCGAAGCGCTTACAGCGGATTCATTGACTTCCATGTATTACGAATTAAACAAAAAATATTTTGGCGATGATATTGTTGTCGATAAGGAAATCGGATTAGAATGGGCGCGTATTCCGCATTTTTACTACAACTATTATGTTTATCAATACGCAACCGGCTTTAGCGCGGCGACCGCATTAAGCAGACAAATATTAGAAGAAGGGGAGCCGGCCGTGAAGCGCTATATCGAGTTTTTAAAAGCAGGTAGCTCCGACTATCCGATTGAAGTGTTGAAAAAAGCGGGAGTGGATATGACGAGCGCGGAGCCGATCCGCCAGGCTTGCCAAGTATTCGCAGAAAAACTGGAAGAAATGGAACAGCTATTGTCGTAAACGGAAAAGCGAATGTGGCGTTATTGCCACATTCGCTTTTGATAAAATCCTTTAAATTGATTGCGGCTGTTCCAAGTTGCTAAAAAGCCAAAAATCGAAAAAAATAAAAGTGGCATCGTAATCAGCGGGGGAATAAGATGCATCAGGCCAAGCAAATTGAAACAAAAGGCGATGAGCACAATGAATCCCCAAATGAACAGCGTGATTCGTTTCATTTTTTCCTCCTTTCTGTTGACCCTGCTATTCATTATATGAGTATGGTGAAGAAAAAGATGATTTCTTCCATATTTATGACAATAATGTGAACAAAAGCACAAAGTAGTTGTCAAAACCTTATATCGTTTGTTAAGATAATATCGTGAATAAAATCACAAAAACTTTATACCCCTTTGTTTGACCGTGAAAAATTTCTCCCATCCCCTTTGTTGTCTTGACAAAAGGAAAAGCCCGGCGTTTTGCCGGGCTTTTCCTTAATTTTCTTTTGAGATATAGCGCCAAAATGTTCCGTGTTTTACTGGCACTTTTTCTACTTTTTGTTTTAACTGCAGTTTTTTCATTTCTTTTTCCGCTTCATTTACGGTCATATTATAAACAACTGCGATTTCTTTTGTGGCGACGAATTTAAAATGGCTTAAAAATGACTCGAGCGGGGGAGGAGGGGATGGTTCGGGTTGAAAGCCAAGCATTTCATAAATCAGTTCAACGTAAATCTCGTAAGGATAGCATCCGGAAATTTTGATTCCTTCATCTTCAATGTTTTCGTTAAAAAAGACGAGCGTTGGAATTTCGTTTACGTCCATCTCGGATGTAATTTTTAAATCGCATTGAAACGCTTTTGACGCGCTTGGCGACTGCAAATCGCGAACAAATTCATCGACGTCCAGACCGACGCGCGTCGCGCAATCGATCAACACGGAAATATCGGAGACATTTTGCTTTTCCAAAAACAATAATTCTTGCAACTGGCGCAAGAAACGGATCCCTGCGCGTTTGCCTTGCAATTCTGCCGCTTTAATAGCGATCGATGCGGCAAATGGACTAGAAATAGGATTCTCCAGCCATAGGCTCCCATCGCAAGACATTCCCGAACGGCTTGCCGTCCGCTCCCACACTTTAGCGATCATTTCCGGCTTATGGCGTTTCTGCATATGAAGCGTCGCCAGCTTTCCGCTTAACACATGTTTCAATGTAAAGAAACGTCCGTACTCAATCACCAGTTTTTTGATAATTGGTTCAAGCCCCCAACATTCCGGGCAGAGTGGATCAATGAACAAATAAATTTCCAACGGCTTTGTCTCGTTGCTGCGCGACTGGGAAGCATGCCACCAATCCGGGGCAGCTTTCCCAGTTAATTTGTCATTCAAGGGAATACCCCTTTCCTTCTAAATTGTCTTGGGTGTTGACCATATGATGGGCAGTTAAAACGAGACGGTGATAAAATTGTTCGCGCGCTGGTCCAGACAGACCGATTTCGTCCATTGCGGCACGCATACAGGAAAGCCATGCCTCGGCGCGAGTCGGCGTAATTTCAAAGCGCAAATGACGCGCCCGCAACATCGGATGCCCGTGTTCCTGCGTGTAAAGCGGCGGCCCTCCTAAATATTGTGTTAAAAATTGTTTTTGTTTTCTAGCCGTTTCTGTTAAATCGTCCGGAAAAATCGGGCTTAAATCAGGATGTTTGGCAACGCGTTTATAAAAAGCTTCCACAAGCCTTGCAACCGTCTTTTCTCCACCGATCGCCTCGTAGAGTGTTTGCCATTGTTCAGCCATTGTGAATGCTCCTTTGAGTAAAATGTTTGTGTACGGTGATTTTACTGCTATTTTAACAATGAAGCGTATTTATCTCAAACAAAGTGACTCGGACAAAAGGAGCAATTATATGGAGTTATAGGTGTTAAGCACTTTTTTCACATATGCCCTTGTTTCAGAAAATGGCGGAATTCCTCCATAGCGATCGACGTTGCCGGGGCCGGCGTTATACGCAGCAAGCGCAAGCTGGACATTGCCGTTATAGCGGTCAAGCAACATTCGTAAATATTTGGTGCCGCCTTCGATGTTTTGCGCCGGGTCAAATCGGTTTTCTACCCCAAGCATTTTGGCGGTGCTTGGCATTAATTGCATCAGCCCGGCTGCACCGGCGCGGCTTAGCGCATTCGGATTAAAATTGGACTCGTGGCGGATGACAGCGCGGATCAGTTGCGGATCAACATCATATTTTTCCGCCGCCTGTGCGATCAACGCATCGATGTTTTCATCCGTGCTTTTGAAGGAAAGCGATTTTCCTGTTGTTGAAGGAGGCGTTGCATTTTGTTTTTCTTTCACTGGCGGCATTGGCTGCTGCTGTTCCAAAAATTCATCGAGCAGTTGCGCAAATGACCATGTGTTCGTGCCGCTTTGATTCACAGTATTTGCGCGGGCTGGCGTGAAAGTTTGCAATGCTTGAAGCTCGAGCAATAGTTTAAGTGTTGAAACGTCCATTATGGTTCCCCCTCTTCGTATTTTTTCGCAAACAGGCGTTGAATTTTATTGGCAGTCGGCCGAAGTGGAATATGCAGTGAAGCAAGAAGCTGTAAAAACCGCTGTCTTCCGCTTTCTGCCTCTTCTGTTTCGTACTCCAGCTCGTAATCATCAGTTTGTAAGTAATGACTATGGTCAAGAAACAATGTGCCGCCTTCGTACGCCCATTGCGCACGGTCGGTTGCCAATGTGCCGAAATGCCGCAGCTGTTCAGGCGGGACGCCAATTTCCCGAAGAATTTGCGCAATAGAGCCTTGGACAACGGCTGTACCGTTTAAGAGAGCGTCCGCTTCCTCTTTTGTCAGCTGCTCATGTGTCTCAAGCAAAGCGCCGTGCGCCGCCGTCTGTTTCAATGTTAATGTATAGCTGCCGTTTTTCACGCGGATTCGCAGCGCCGCGCGCTTGTCTTTCAGCAAAAACTGCGGTGTGTCAAAATAATGGTTTTCTTGATGCTCAAAAGCATTGTCAGCAATATGAAACGCTTGCCGAATTCTGTCAAATTCTTCTTTCGTCAATAAATTTTTAAATTCGATTTCTATTTCTTGTTCCATATTTGCTCCCCTTTTATATTCTCTTCAACTTTATTATCGGATGTATATTGCTGAATATCAATTACTTATTATGCATAGGGTGATTATGGTAAAATAAAAAAGAATTGTTCATGTGGAAGGAGATTGGGCATGCGAAAGAAATTAATGGTGGAAAAAATAGAAAAACGAAACGAGCGATTATGGCTGATCAGCAATGATTCCCCATTTTCGCTGGAACATGCAAAACCGAAAAATCATATGCTTGTTGATTCAGATAATATCGCGTTTATTTATATATTGGAAACCGAGGAAGATTTTATTTACGTAACAATTCCATATGAGCATTGGACCGATATGAAACAAGTATTAACGGAGAGCATTCCGGTCTTTTTGCAAAGTGGAATGGCGGAACTGGAACTGACCAATTTCAAGGAAGAGCTGGCGTATTTAATTGAAAATATTGATGGAAACGCCAATTACGGTGAACAAATGGAGCAGGCAGTAAAAGAAATTTTTCTTACATAACATTGGTGGTGGTATCATGGTCAAACATTGGGATTTGTTTTTGGCGCCATACAAACAGGCGGTTGAAGAACTAAAAGTGAAATTGAAAGGAATGCGCGCCCAGTTTGAAATGCTGGGAGTGCATTCGCCGATTGAATTTGTTACTGGAAGAGTAAAGCCGGTGGCAAGCATTCTCGATAAAGCGCAAAAGAAAAATATTCCGCTTGACAAATTGGAAGAACAAATGCAAGATATCGCGGGGCTCCGCATGATGTGCCAATTTGTCGATGATATTAAAACGGTAGTAGAGCTGCTTCGCAAACGGAATGATTTTGAAATTGTCGAAGAACGGGATTACATCACCCAAAAAAAAGAGAGCGGCTATCGCTCTTATCATATGGTGATCCGCTATCCGGTGCAAACGATTTGCGGAGAAAAGAAAATTTTAGCAGAAATTCAAATCCGGACGCTCGCCATGAATTTTTGGGCAACAATTGAACATTCGTTAAACTATAAATATAGCGGCCGCTTTCCCGAAGATATTAAAGTAAGGTTGCAGCGCGCTGCGGAAGCGGCGTACCGTTTGGATGAAGAAATGTCAAAAATCCGCTTCGAAATTCAAGAAGCACAAGCAGCTTTTTCACGAAAACAGGATGCAAAAGGGGAATAACGATGAAAGAAAAGCAAGCGCCGATGAAATTTGCCGTTACGTCCAAAGGAGATGAGACATCGAACATACTTACGCAAAAAATTAAAACATATTTGCTTGATTTTGATTTACAGTATGATGAAGACGAACCTGATCTTGTTATTTCCGTCGGCGGCGACGGCACACTGCTTTATGCGTTCCATCGCTATTGCCGCCGCTTGGATAAAACGGCGTTTGTCGGTGTTCATACCGGTCATTTAGGATTTTACGCCGACTGGGTACCGGAAGAAATCGAAAAATTAGTCATCGCCATTGCGAAAACACCATACCAAGTCGTGGAATATCCGTTATTGGAAGTGACCATTCGCTACATCAACGGGGAGCGTGAAACGAAATATCTTGCTTTAAATGAATGCACGGTGAAAAGCGTCAGCGGCACGCTGGTGATCGATGTGGAAATTCGCGGCGATCTTTTTGAAACGTTTCGTGGAGACGGGTTATGCATCTCTACGCCAACAGGAAGCACGGCTTATAACAAAGCGCTGGGCGGCGCGATATTGCATCCGTCGCTTGAGGCCATCCAAGTTACCGAGATGGCGTCGATTAACAACCGGGTATTCCGCACGATCGGATCACCGCTCGTTCTTCCCGCCCATCATACATGCATATTAAAACCGGTAAACAATGTCGATTTTCAAATTACGATTGACCATTTATCCCTGTTGCATAAAGACGTGAAATCGATTCAGTGCCGTGTCGCCAATGAGAAAATTCGTTTTGCACGCTTTCGGCCGTTTCCGTTTTGGAAGCGGGTGCGCGATTCATTTATCGCCGATTGACAAACAAGCACATAAAGGCAGGTAGACAATGTTGTCGCAGTTTACGCTCACTTGGATTGTTACAAAACAAGACGAAGGCAAACTTATTCGCGAGTTTTTAAAAGAAAACGGGATTTCAAAAACGGCATTGATCGATATTAAATTTCATGGCGGAGCGATTTATGTCAATGATCAGCCGGTGACGGTCCGCCACCGCCTTGGCGAAGGGGAGACGCTGCGCGTCGTATTTCCTCCGGAACTGCCAAGCGAAGGAATGGCACCAGAAGCGATTCCTTTAGATATTGTGTATGAAGATGAGCATGTCATCGTCGTCAATAAGCCGCCGTTCATGGCGACGATTCCATCGCGCGAGCATCCGGGCGGCACGCTCGCCAACGCGCTGCTATATCATTACGAAAAGCAGCAATTAACATCGACGATTCATGTTGTGACAAGGCTTGACCGCGATACTTCCGGGCTTGTGCTGATCGCCAAGCACCGCCATATTCATCATCTTTTATCCACATTGCAAAAACAAGGCAAAGTGGCAAGGCGGTATGAAGCGATCTGCCACGGACGCGTCAGCAAGGACGAAGGGACGATTGATGCGCCGATCGCCCGGAAAAGCGACAGCATTATTGCGCGGGAAGTTCGCGAAGACGGGCAGCGCGCCGTTACACACTTTCGCGTGCTGCAACGGTTCCGTGATTATACGCACTTATCCTTGCAGCTTGAGACAGGCCGCACCCACCAAATTCGCGTTCATCTGGCACATATCGGCCATCCGCTTGCCGGGGATGAATTGTATGGCGGGAGCCGGAATGCGATTGACCGCCAGGCGCTGCACAGCAAAGAACTTTCGTTTTTCCACCCGTTGAAGAAACAGGCATATACGTTTTCCTGCCCGCTTCCCGATGATATGCAGCGGCTGATCGAGCGGCTTCGTTCGTAGGAGACAGGGATTGGCGCTAGTCAAACGTTCGGAATTTTTCCGGTACATATGGCATGGAAGAAGGGACAGAAACGGTCTCCATTTCCGGATAGCGAAAAGCGGTCAGCGCGCCGCCAAATACGCAGCCGGTGTCAATGTTGATCGTATGATTGATCATTCTTGGCTGTTTTACGGGAGTATGGCCGTATACAATCCATGCTTCTCCATTGTAATGTTTTGCCCAGTCCCGCCTCACGGGCGTTCCGTCCGGATTTGTTTTTCCCGTAATATCGCCGTAAAGCACGAACGTTTGCACTTTTTTGCCGGTTCGCCCAATGTAATCTTGGCGGATGCCGGCATGGGCGATAATAAGGCGGCCATTGTCCAGCTGGGCGTATAGCGGTGCCGTTTCATACAGTTTTATAAATTTTTGGCGAATCATATCCTGCCGGCCCGGCGGCAATGCGCGATACTCTGCCACTGTTGTTTCAAGGCCATGCGTAATTTGCACGTTTCTTCCTAAAAAAAAGCGGTACAGTTTATTGCAATGATTGCCGGGAACGTAATAAGCGGACTGGCGCTCGACAAGGGAACAGACAACTTCCACTGTTTGCAATGATTGTGGGCCGCGGTCGGTTAAATCGCCGACGAAGCCGAGCTTTCTTCCATAAGGATGGACGGGGATTCCCATGCTCCATTCATATCCAAGCCGTTTAGTTAGTGTTACAAATTCTGCGTAACATCCGTGAATATCGCCGATGATATCGATTTTCATCGTTTCGTTCTCCTTTTTCCGTTTTTTGCGAAGTTTTGCTTTTTCTTTATGAAAGCGCTGTGATGGAAGACATCAAGAAACTTCTTCCAAATCCAAAGATGTGTGAACGGCATGATTATTATAAAATAAAAAGCCGCTCATCATGCGGCTTTTTATTCATCCGAAGAAAACATAAATTTTTTCGTGCGCGAATGCACGTTAAGGACAAGGCCGATTGCCAGCATATACGTGGCGAGCGAACTTCCCCCGTAACTAATAAATGGGAGGGGAAGGCCAGTGATTGGCACTAAGCCGATCGTCATGCCAATGTTTTGAAACACTTGGAACGTAATCATGCCGATGACGCCGGCACATAGATAGCTTCCGTAAAGATCATTGCTCTCTAAGGCGATATGCACCATGCGGTATACGAGCAAGAAAAAGAGGGAAATAACGACACTGGCACCGATAAAGCCAAACTGCTCAGAGATGACGCCGAAAATAAAGTCGGTGTGCGCCTCTGGAAGATATACTTGCAAATTGCCAAAGCCTTTTCCATACAATTCTCCGGAACCGATGGCAAGCAGAGAGCGGATAAGCTGGAACCCTTGTTCATTGGAATACTCATAAGGAGCAAGCCAGCCGTAGAAGCGGTTTAATTGGTAATCTTCTTTTATAATATACTTATGGAAAAAGTCGGGAAACTGAAAGAAAATAAATACAACTGTCGCTACTACCGCTACCACAGAAAGGATAATGCCGAAAATGATGCGCCAGCGGATGCCGGAAACGAGCACGAGCGAACCAGTAATGGCGACAAACACCATCGACATTCCTAAATCCGGCTGCTTTGCCAGCAAAATAAGCGGCGGCAATACGGTTAGCGCGATTTTGCCAAGCAGCCTGAAATCATCTTTGATCGTCGGTTCTGGATATTTCTCGCGATGGTTAACGATAATGCGGCTAAGGACGATAATCATAAAAATTTTCATCAGCTCGGATGGCTGAAAATTCCCGCCTGGGAGCTTGTACCAGCTAGTCGCTCCTTTATTTGTCACCGTGCCTGGGACATTCAACTCCAGTCCGAGAAGCAGCAGCATGCCAAATCCATATAAATACCAAGCGATTTGGAAAAACCGGTCATAGTCGATAATCATCGTCAACGCGATCACGCCAGCACCGATCGCATACCATTGCAATTGCTTATAGGCAAAATTGATGTTTTGCAATTTTTCTGGCAGCGTCGCCTCGGCGCTATGAATGGCAATCGCGCTGACAATCGCCATTAAAAACAAAATAAACAATAAATTATAATCCAGTTTCGATTGTGATAGCCGATCTTGTCCCATATTTGACCCTCTCCGTAATAATAAAAACATGCCATATACCATATTAGCGAATTACGGCATTTTTGCAAAGAGGTTTGACACATTTACTTTCGGCAAGACTTATCATATAATAAAGTTAATACTAGGTACTAATAACAAATATTAATTTCATCGATATAGGAGGATGGCGAATGAATTTATCATTAAAAGGGCGCACATATGTTGTGATGGGAGTGGCGAATAAGCGCAGCATCGCTTGGGGAATCGCGAGATCTTTGCATGCGGCGGGGGCGCGTCTTATTTTTACATACGCCGGTGAGCGTTTTGAAAAAGAGGTTCGTTCCCTTGTAGATACGCTGGAAGATGAAAGCTCCCTGCTTCTTCCTTGCGATGTGACGAAAGATGAGGAAATTGTCCAGTGTTTCCAGCAAATTAAGGAGCAAGTCGGCGTCATTCATGGGGTTGCCCATTGCATTGCGTTTGCGAACAGAGAAGATTTAAGTGGAGAATATATGAAAGTAAGCCGCGAAGGATTTTTGCTAGCCCACAACATCAGCGCCTATTCCTTAACCGCGGTTGCTAGAGAAGCGAAAGAGCTGATGACGGAAGGTGGAAGCATCGTAACATTAACCTATCTTGGCGGCGAGCGCGTCGTGCAAAATTATAACATTATGGGAGTGGCGAAAGCGTCGTTGGATGCCAGTGTTAAATATTTAGCAAACGATTTAGGAAAGTATGGCATCCGCGTCAACGCGATTTCGGCCGGACCGATTCGGACGCTGTCGGCAAAAGGAATTAGCGATTTTAACGCGATTTTAAAACAAATTGAAGAACGCGCTCCGCTCCGGCGCACGACGACGCAAGAAGAAGTCGGCGATACGGCGCTGTTTTTATTTAGCGATTTGTCGCGTGGCATTACGGGCGAAATTATCCATGTCGATTCTGGATATCATATTTTAGGATATTAATCAGTGAATGCTGCGGCACGCTCGTCTTGGAGCGGAAAGCGCTGCTGCAACAACAAACTGGCGAGCTGTTCCTTGATAAAAGGAGCAGCTTGTTTTTTTGACAAACTTCTGGGCAATTCTTGCGATAAACGGCATACATATAATAAAGCAACAGCCGAAAAAAGGAGGTGATGATAAATGGAACGGCGTGACATGGTTGAAAATAAGCCGCTTCTTTATATCGTGCAGCCAAAGCTGGACCGTGTGGTCGCTTACATGCAGCGGACGTTTCAAAGCAGAGCCGCCGCCGGGCAAAAAGTAAGAAGTAAAGGATTTGACGAAAAAAATCTTGACCAGCAGCAGGAAAAACAATTTCAACAGATGTCGCTCGAAGAACAGCTGTCATTTTTGGCCAATCTCCCAGCGCATCTTTCCAATATAAAATGCAAGCTCATTAGTACGGACGGAGAAAGAGAAGGAATCATCCGCCAGTACGATGGAACGGAAATCATTATCGACACCGTTTTCGGAGAGGATGTCATTCCGAGAAAGGAGGTTGTTTCCCTTGCATTGATCGGGCTTTTAGAGAAAGGAGAAGAAGAGCAACGTGACCGTTACTGAGCTTTTTCTTTTTATTTTAAGCACGTTTCGCTTAACGAGATTAATGATGTACGATTCGATTACCGCATTTTTGCGGAAGCCATTTCACGAAACGGTGGAAGAAATACTGCCAGATGGAACGGTCCAATCATTTTTAAGCGTTAAGGGAAGCGGTTTGCGCCGCTGGGTCGGAGAGCTGCTGAGCTGCTATTGGTGTACAGGGATTTGGTGTGCTGCTGTTCTTTATATCGGTAATATGTTCTATCCCATTATCTTTCATCCGCTCCTTGTGATATTGGCGATTGCTGGGGGAGCTTCTTTTATGGAGTGGGTAATGGAAAAGTTCGATTCATAACATCGGGAGACCGGTGACGGATGCTGGCGAAACAAGGAGCAGCCGCAATGAACGGGGGCGTTTGCCGGGCCTGCATGCTTTTCGTTTATATATGTCGGAAAATCAAATCGTGATAAAAAAGGAGAAACACATTCTGTCCGCGCCACATAAACTATAAAGTACATTAAAGGCATGGAGGTTATGGATGATGAAAAAGCGGGTTTCAGCATTTCAGCCCATTAAAGTAACGAGAGCGCCTTCTTCTAAAGCCGTGAAGCGGGCAGGGGGATGCGGCTGCGGCAGAACAATCAGAAAGAAATAGTGAGTGAGATGTGAAAAATGCCTATACCTCTATCCGCCTAACTGCATAGTCTAACAATGCAACTAGGCGAGAGGAAGGGAGGAATGGGAGTGTCCAATCGTAAAAAGCCTCGTGTTATTCATGTCGGTAAGCTAATCATTCATGCGGATGATGTGGTGATTGTTCCGAAAAGACGCATCCGCGATCCGTGGCTGTTTCCGCATCGCATAGATGAAGAAGCAGCTGAGGGCGCTCATGGCGAAACAACGCATGATGATGGAGAAGAAAGAAAGCCTTTTTCTTGGATTTAACGGGATAGCGGGGAATAGTAGTTAAGCGTTTTGAAAGCCAAAATCATCAGCTTGCTGTCGGCTCTTTTGCCTTTTTTGCCATTGCAAACATGTGGCATCGGTACCGATTTGGAAAGCACGAGCGGCTGGGCGAGGCATTTTTGCTGATGAATGCCTATCCATTGCCGCGGTTGCTCTGGAAAAAATAATAAAGTAAAGATGTGTTAAAGACTGCCCGTTTCACTGGGAAGTCTTTTTTTTGTAAAAAATGACAATTATATTTTTCCGAAAAAAATCCATTCTAACAAATGTAATCGATATTACCACCACAGCAAGGGGGAACAGTGGATGACTGTTGCAACTCAAGTAAAACAAACATTGGCAGGTTTAAAAGCCGCCCAGGCAAGCTTTGAAACATTCGCGCTGCAAACGGAAAACCAAGCAGCGAAACAACTTTACCAGCAGGCGGCGCAACAAACGCAGGCGATCGTTGATTTAGTTAACTCTCGCGTGCAAGAAATTCAAAACGAAGAACCGCAATATAAACAGCAATAAAAGCATTCGCAATCAGGAGACAGCGATACGAGAACGGAGTTTTGCAAACGATAAGGGGGAAGGTTGGTGCATGCCAACCTTTTTCCAACGAAAATACATATATGGATGGGTTGATGAGCATGAGAAAATGGTTGTTTGCAACAATCGTTATTTGCGTATGGATAAGCGGCTGCGCGAAAGAACGGGAAGTGAAACAGCAGTCGCTGCAAGGGTCCGGTTTTATGAAAACAAATACAAACGGGGACATGCAACCGGATCACATCAATCAGCAAACGGCAGAACAAGCGGCTGCCCGCATTAAGGCAAGAGAGGATATAAAAGACGCTGTTGCTGTTAACACAAGCAAAAAATTGCTTGTTGCTTATCAAATCAAGCATATGCACCGTTTTTACCGCAAGCAGATTGAAAAAGAAATTGATCGCCAATTAATGCACTTGTTTCCCAATTACCAAATTGTTTCATCCAGTGATTTAAAAATATTTTGGAAAACAAAAGAACTTCGCGGAAAAATAGGAAACAAAGACTGGAATGAGAAAAAAGCCGATCAACAAATTGAAAAGATCAGGCAGCTAAGCGAAGAGCGCACATAAGGGGTGGTATGATGGCAAACGAGAAGAGGAAAAGACTTACTTCGACACAGCAAGAATATCATTTATTCGAGAAAGAACGGGAAACGAAACGTCCTGTCGCGAAAAACTGTGTTCGCGCTTTTCTTGTTGGCGGGTTGATTTGTGCGGTTGGGCAAGCGATATCGTATTTTTACATGTACTTTTTTGATTTTACGGAGCAAACGGTGGGGAATCCCACTGTAGCGACGATGGTATTTCTTTCCATGATCTTCACCGGGCTTGGGGTCTATGACCGGATTGCGCAATTCGCCGGGGCGGGCAGCGCCGTTCCTGTTACAGGCTTTGGCAATGCGGTGATTTCAGCAGCGATTGAGCATCGGACGGAAGGATTTGTTCTTGGGGTCGGCGCGAATATGTTCAAGCTGGCAGGCTCGGTTATTTTATTCGGCACATTTGCCGCCTTTGTCGTTGCATTAGTTAAAACGGTCGCAACGAAATGGGGTGGTTTGTAATGTTAAAGGGACATCGGACATGGGTGTTTGAGAACAAACCGGCCATTTTATCCACAGCGACAGTCGGGGGGCCGTTCGAGGCAAACGGCCGCATCGCCGACGATTTCGATTTGCTTCATGAGGATTTGTGGCTCGGTGAGCAATCATATGAGAAAGCGCATAAAGTGCTGCTGGAAGAAGCGATGTTTAAAGCGATGGAAAAAGCCGGAATAGCGAAAGAAAAAGTGCAATTGATCATTGCCGGTGATTTGATCAACCAAATGACGCCGACAAACTTTGCGGCGCGAACGATCGGCGCCCCGTATTTAGGGGTGTTTGGCGCCTGCTCGACCTCAATGGAAGGATTAGCGTTAAGCGCTTTTATTGTGAATCATGGCGGGGCAGACTATATATTGACCGGGGCGGCAAGCCATAACGCGGCGGTGGAGAAACAATTCCGCTATCCGACGGAATACGGAGGGCAAAAGCCGCCAACTGCCCAATGGACGGTGACAGGGGCAGGAGTGGCCCTCATAAGTACTTATGGCGATGGGCCGCGCGTCACGTCGGCGACGATCGGCCGGGTTGTCGATATGGGATTGAGCGACCCGTTCAATATGGGAGGGGCGATGGCGCCGGCAGCAGTGGATACGATCGAAGCACATTTGCGCGATATGCAAATTGACGCCTCTTATTATGACTTAATCGTCACCGGCGATTTAGGGAAAATCGGCCGGGAAATATCGCTCGATTTACTGCGCCAGCACGGAATGAATATAGAGGAAGAGCGTTATCAAGACTGCGGGCTGATCATTTACCGGGAAGGCCAGCCCGTGTTATCCGGTGCAAGCGGCGCTGGCTGCTCCGCTGTTGTGGCATACGGGCATTTGTTAAACCGGATGAAACGGGGAGAGTTAAAACGAATTCTCGTGGTCGCGACTGGCGCCCTTTTATCGCCGCTGTCGTTCCAGCAAAATGAAACGATTCCTTGCATTGCTCATGCGGTGGCGATTGAACATGGAGGTGATGGACCATGAGCGCAATGTTTTTTTGGGCTTTTGTTGTCGGCGGGCTGATTTGCGTGATTGGGCAAATTTTAATGGATGTGTTCAAGCTAACTCCCGCACACACGTTGGCATCGCTGGTTGTCGCCGGCGCGATTTTAGATGGTTTCGGTTTGTACGAACCGCTCATTGATTTTGCCGGCGCCGGTGCCACTATTCCGATTACCAGCTTTGGCAATTCGCTCGTCCACGGAGCGCTCCAGGAAGCGGAAAAACACGGCATTATCGGGGTGCTGACAGGGATGTTTGAAGTCACCAGTGCAGGCATTTCGGCGGCAATTGTATTCGGATTTATCGGCGCCCTTTTATTCCGGCCAAAAGGATAAGGGGGGAAAACATGACTGTTGCTTCACAAGTAAAACAAAGTTTAGCAAGTTTAAAAAGCATTCATGCCGGACTGCAAGAGCTCGCTCTCATTTCACAAGACGAAAAGGCGCAGCGGGCGTTTCATGAGGCGATGATGATGACAGAAGAAATCATCGCCGACATCAAAAAGCGCATCGGCAAACTGGAATGGGAGGAGCCACAATATCACGGAAAGTAAGGAGCATGATCGATGCCTGTATGGTTAGAAGTAGCTATTCGTTCGATTTCCATTTTGCTTGGCCTGTTTATTATTACGCGCATACTTGGAAAAAAACAATTATCGAAGCTGTCTTTCTTTGAATACATTGTCGGCATTACCGTCGGCGATATTGCCGGCACAATGTCAATGGATTTAGGCATTAGTTTGCAAGAAGGCATTACAAGCATTTTAATTTGGTCGCTATTTCCGGTGTTAATTGCCCGCCTTTCTTTAAGAAATAAAAAATTTCGTGATTTTGTCGAAGGAAATTCCACTTTGTTTATCAAAAATGGAAAAATATTAGAGGAAAATTTAAAGCGGGAAAAGTATACAGTAGATGAACTGCTTGAACAGCTCCGCAAAAAAGACGTGTTTCGCATTGCGGACGTCGAATTTGCTGTTTTGGAACCAAACGGCGATTTAAACGTGCTGTTGAAACGGGAAAAACAGCCGTTAACCGTCGGCGACGTATTTCCAAACCCGCCGTCAGAAAAAGAGCCGCAAACGGTGATTATGGATGGCATGATTTTGGATGAACCGCTTGCGACGATGGGGCTGAACCGCGGCTGGCTCAAGCAGGAACTGGACAAACAAGGTGTAGCGATCGAGAACGTGTTTTTAGGCCAAGTGGACTCTTATGGGCAGCTGACGATCGACTTGTATAACGATAAAATCCAGATTCCTGAGCCGCAAGAGAAGAAGCTGCTGTTAGCGGCGATCAAAAAAGTGCAAGCGGATTTTGAATTATTTGCGCTGCAAACAGAGTCAAAAGAAGCAAAAGCGCTATATGAAGCAAATGCGGAAAAAATGCAAGCATTGTTGCAAAAAGTGGCGCCATTTTTAAAAAACTGAAGGAGGAATGTAACCGTGGAACAAAAACGAATTCGGACGACAGACGAAGAAATTATGATCGAATTGAGGAAAAGTGATCGCCAACGAAGCGCGAATACGACGGATGAAGAAATATCGATCGAATTTATGCATAGCGGAGGCAATGACGCACGCCAGCCAAAAGATGATGAAGTGGCTGAGGATGAATGATGGATGCATTTTCGCATGGCCGTGCAATGTTGATGGAAAAAAGCCGCGATGGAAGCGGCTTTTTTTGCTGGAATAAGCTTATGCGGTTAATGACTGCAAAAATTGTTTAACTTCTTCTGGCGTTTTCGCGTTGGCGCTGTGAAGGTGGGCGATTTTTTCTCCGTTTCGGAAGACGAGCAAGCTTGGGATGCCCATAACTTGGTATTTCTCAGCAAGATCCGGGAATTTGTCTCGGTCCATTTCGAACCAGTCATATTGTGCATATTCGTTCACGATATCATCGATAAACATGTTCATTCTTGCACAGTCTGGGCACCATGTCGCATAAAATTTGACAATTGCTGTTTTTTCTCCGGAAATGGCCTCTTGAAACTGTTCAGCAGTTTGTAGCTCTTTCAACGGAAATTCCTCCTTGAACGAAGTAGTATCGCTTATACTTTATCACATTTTGCCGAAAAAAAAGAATTCATATGCCTTGGCACGTTATTGGCTAGATTGCATACATAAAAGATAAGAAAGGAGGCGAATGCGGTGAGCCGGGAGCTGGAAAAAGCGCTGGAAACATGGGCAAATTCTAAAAAAGAGGGACATGAACAGTTTATCCAGCTGTTTGAACGGTGGGGAAACGATTTTGATAAACAAATACGGGAAATGGAAAAGTTAAATAACCAATTTTTAAAAGATGTCCAAGGAAACTTAGATTATATAAACAAATGGTTTGCGAAGAAGGATAAAGAATTTTCGAAGCTGTTTCGATTATTTGGATAACATCTTCCACATATGCCTATACCAGCTGCAAATGTAATGAATACGATAAAGTAACAAAGCGTAAGGAGGTGCACCATATGGGCTTTGGTTGCAGTTACGGCTGTGGAGGTTATGGCGGCTACGGCTATGGCGGCGGTTATGGCGGCGGCTATGGCAGTAGCTTTGTGTTGATTGTCGTGTTGTTTATTTTGTTAATTATTGTCGGTGCTGCGTTTATTGGTTAACGCCACGCAACAGGTACGGGCTGTTCTATTCAACGGGCGGCTCGTATTTTTTCTTTCAGCGCATGCACTTTTTGCTTTTCTGTTCATACGATATAAGGGGAGAAGGAGGATTTGGTGCAAATGGATAATCAGTTTTTCAAAAATATTGAAAAGAAAACAGGCGTCAATATGAAAGACATATTTGAATTAGCAAATTCCTTGCAAAATGCCAATTTTAAAGATGAAAAAACGGTGCGCCATGTGATTCAGCGTGTCGCGCAAATCGCTAACCGGAAAGTGCCGAAAGAGCTGGAGGAGCAAATCGTCCGAACGCTTGTTCAAAACGGTAAACAGCTTGACTTCAACACGATTGCTGACATGCTGGGCAAAAAGTAAGCGAAAGGGAGCTTTCGAAAAAAATCGGAGCTCCCTTTTTTATGTTTATTTCCAAAGATGGCGAAATAAACACGGAGAAAGGAAGATGCCGGCATGCGCCGCTTTATGAGCTCGTTGCCGTTTTCGGGCCAAGGCGCCGCAAGTTGCGACGGACGGATGAAGTCACAGAAATGGCGGCAAAAGCAGTTTTCCTGTGCCCAAGCTGGCCGGACAGAGCGGGAACACAATGGCTGAGGCGCGGCTGCCGGCTGTGCGGCGAAAGCAATAAAGCAAGCGGGCATCTATGATAAAAATTTTTCTTGAAGGAGATGCCATAGCGGAAATCGTGCAAGCGGGCCGGACGGAGAGGCAAAGGAGCTTCAACGCACACGGTGATCAGCGCGCAAGGATGCGGGAAAAGGTGGCGAGGGACCGTACCGCCGTCCGATACGGTCTTAAAGAAGCGGTTTTACCATCGTTACATGAGGAATTCCGGCATCCATAAACACGTCGGAAACGGTATGATATCCAAGTTTCTGATAAAACGGCTCTGCATGTGTCTGCGCATTCAGTTTTACTTTTCGGATGCCTTGTTCTTTGGCAAACTTCTCGATCGTTTCCATCAGCTGCTTTCCTGCCCCGCGGCCGCGATATTGCGGCAAAATGCAAATCCGCTCGATTTTGCCGAGACCGTCATCGATTGTGCGAAATCTGCCGGCCCCGACCGGTTTTTCCCCGTCGTACAAAACAAAATGTACAGCGTCTTGCTCAAATTCGTCGATTTCTTCTTCTTTAGGAACGTGCTGCTCCTCGATAAATACGGTTTGCCGGACAAACAATGCATCTTTATATAGAGAAGCATCACTTTTTTTCCCGATCACTACATTCATGCTACTCCTGTTCCTTTCCCCCAAGATGAAATGTTTCATATACCGTCCATGAGCCGTTTTCTAATTGATAGAGAAGATGGAAGCGGTCAACGGTTTCCACGAAATGAACGTTTTGCATCCGAAGCTGCCCATACACATCGGCGTATTCAGCGCTTGGCAAATCGCGGCCGATGGTGATGTGCGGGACGAATACATATTCCGGTTCAGCGGCAAAAATCCCGCTGTGAAGCCGTTCATAGAGGTGCTGCAACGGTTCATTCGGCTCCACTTTTAAATAAATGACATTGCTTGCTGGGTAAAAGGAGCTGAACTTTGTCACTGTTAACGGGATGACGTCGGTTTCTGCGGCGATTTTGCGCAATTCTTTCACCATTTCTTGAATTTGCTGATCATCGGCTTCGAAAGGCTCTTTTAGTGTTAAATGCGGCGGAATGAGGGCGTAATGGCTATCGTAGCGCTTTCTATATGAATTGGCAAAGTCTTGTATTCGTTTTGAAGGAAATAAAACAATGCCATATTTCATAAAAAAATCCCTCCTTAATGATTTATTGGTACTTCATTATAGCAAAATTCCGAAAAGTGTTGTAGTGCTTACAAAGCAAGGATGCGCCCGACTGCGAGCGGGACATCCGGCTGCCAATACGTCCATGCATGACCGCCGGCAAATTCGTTGTATTCGTACAAAAAACCTTTTTGCAAAAACGCTTCTTTCGCCTTCCGGTTTGGCGTGATAAAATCGCGCACGTCCCCATCCGTCGTTTTGACCGCTGTTTCGTCTTTGCCTACCGAATGGTAAATCTGCAATAATGACGGGTCGGCAAACTGCTGGATTTTCGCGATGATGCCTTCGTCTATGTATGGTGACTGCATCGCAATTTTTCCAAATGTATGCGGATACAACAGACCTGCTATTAGCGATACGGTGCCGCCGAGGGAGTCGCCGATGAGAGCGCGTCCTTTTCCGGTTTGGTATGTCGGGAACGTTTGATCGAGAAACGGCACGAGCTCATGCGCCAAAAAACGCAAATAGCGGCTGTTTTTCTTTCCATCCGGATGATATTTCTCATAGCGGTCTTTAACATCGCGGTACGGAATGCCAACGACGATCGTGCGGTCAATTTTGCCGCTTTCCATCAGCTGTTCGATGACGCTTCTTATTTTCCCGTACATAAAATAATCTTTCCCATCTTGCGCGATCAAAAGAGAATGTTTATGGAACAGAGAAAACGTGCTGGGCAAATAGGCAAGAAGCGTGATTTCTTCGTTAAGTTCGCTGCTATAAACCGTATAATCGCGCATTGCCCCTTTTGCTGCTGCCATAGTCGTCCTCCATCAAAACAAAGTCTTTCTGTTATTGTAACATATTTTGTTAAACGATGTTAACAAACGCATACGCTATCTAAAAACAAACTTTTTTGCTGAAAAAGGAGCGCGTAAAAAAATACTTGAAAACTTACAGGAAATGAGGTACATTTTTTAATAATTAGAAAATTGAATAATGGGGATGCATTCTTATCAAGAGAAGTGGAGGGAACTGGCCCTATGAAACTTCAGCAACCAGCCATTAATTGGCCAGGTGCTAAATCCAGCGAATTGAATCTTTCAATTCGGCAGATAAGAAGAAGCACTGATGGACGTATGAAAAAGTCTTCTTCTTAGAAGACTTTTTTTATTTTACGAAAGAAGGAGAGAGAGAAAAATGGAGAAAGTGGAAACGCTGTTGGCACAAATCGGTAACCGCAGTGACACGGTGACAGGAACGGTCAATCCGCCCGTCTACTTTTCGACCGCATACCGGCATGCAGGGATTGGTCAGTCTACTGGATTTGACTATATTCGCACTGGCAACCCGACGAGGAAAATCGTGGAGGAAGCGATCGCAAAGCTGGAAGGCGGTGATCAAGGCTACGCGTTCAGCTCCGGCATGGCCGCGATTCAGACGGTTCTTGCGCTGTTTGAAAGCGGGGATGAATTTCTCGTTTCCGCCGATTTATACGGGGGGACATATCGTTTATTTGAGCGGGGCTGGCGAAAATACGGCTTGTCTTTCCAATATGTCGATTTTCGCGATATGCAATTGGTCGAAAACTCGATCACTGAAAAAACGAAAGCCATTTTTTTGGAGACGCCGACAAACCCATTAATGCAGGAAACGGATATTGCGGAAGTCGCGAAGCTCGCCAAAAAACATGGGCTGCTGCTCATTGTTGACAACACGTTTTACACCCCAGTTCTCCAGCGTCCGATCGAGCAAGGGGCAGATATCGTCATTCATAGCGCGACAAAATATTTAGGGGGCCATAACGATGTGCTGGCAGGTCTTGTCGTTGCAAGGGGGGAGGATCTTTGTCAGCGGCTCGCGGAATATCAAAACGCTATTGGCGCCGTGCTTTCGCCGTTTGATTCATGGCTGCTCATCCGCGGCATGAAGACACTGGCGCTCCGCATGCGCCAGCATGAAGAAAATGCGAAACGCATCAGCGAATTTTTAGCAGCCCATGAAGATATAACCGACGTGTTATATCCGGGAAGAGGAGGCATGCTGTCGTTCCGACTGCGCGAGGAAAAATGGGTGAACCGTTTTTTGCAAAGCTTGCGCCTCATCACGTTCGCGGAAAGTCTGGGAGGAGTCGAAAGCTTTATTACGTATCCGGCGACGCAAACGCATGCGGATATTCCGGAAGAAATCCGCATCGCCAATGGCGTCTGTAACCGGCTGCTCCGCTTCTCTGTCGGCATCGAGCATGTTGAAGATTTAATAGCCGACTTGTCGCAAGCGCTGCAAAAAATGAAGGAGGTGTAAAAAGATGGAACAACGCGTCTCTTTTCAAACGAAACTGCTCCATAACAAATGGAAAACGGACCCGCAAACGGGGGCAGTCAGCGTGCCGATCCAGCACGCTTCCACGTTCCATCAATTTGATTTTGACACATTCGGCAAATATGATTATAGCCGCTCGGGCAATCCGACGCGTGAAGCGCTGGAAGAAACGATCGCAGCGTTAGAAGGCGGGGTGCGCGGCTTTGCCTTCTCATCCGGAATGGCGGCGATTTCCACCGCTTTTCTCCTTCTGTCCAAAGGGGATCATGTGCTCGTGACGGAAGACGTTTATGGCGGCACGTACCGCATGATTACCGAAGTATTGAGCCGTTTTGGCATTGAATATACGTTTGTCGATATGACCGATTTGCATGAAGTGGCGTCCCATATCCGCCCGAACACCAAAGTCATTTACGTCGAAACGCCATCGAATCCGCTTTTAAAAGTGACGGATATTCGCGGCATCGTTAAGCTGGCAAAAGCAAACGGATGTTTAACGTTTTTAGATAATACGTTTATGACTCCCGCGCTGCAGCGCCCGCTTGATCTCGGTGTCGATGTCGTTCTCCACAGTGCGACGAAATTTTTGGCAGGGCATAGCGACGTCGTTGCCGGCCTTGCTGTTGTCAAAGACGAGGAGCTTGCGAAACAGCTGTACAAATTGCAAAACGCTTTTGGGGCGGTGCTGGGCGTGCAAGATGCATGGCTCGTGCTGCGCGGGCTGAAAACCCTGCACGTCCGCCTCAAGCAGTCGTCGGAATCCGCGTTCGCTATCGCCCGCTATTTAGCCAGCCATCCGAAAGTGGAAGAAGTGTTTTACCCGGGACTCACGCACCATCCCGGCCATTCGGTCCAGCGCTATCAAGCCTCCGGATTTGGCGCGGTGCTGTCGTTCCGCCTTGCCGATGAAGAAGCGGCCCGGACGTTTGTGAAACATGTCCGCATCCCGGTATTTGCCGTCAGCTTAGGTGCGGTCGAATCGATTTTATCATATCCTGCCAAAATGTCGCATGCGGCAATGCCAAAGGAAGAACGGGAGCGGCGCGGCATCACGGACGGCCTGCTGCGCCTCAGCGTCGGGCTTGAAGCCACGGACGATTTAATCGCCGATTTCGAGCAAGCCTTATCCCATGTCAAAGAAACACCGGCCGTTTCTGCCCGTTAAAATAAATAAGGTATGCGCAAAAAAAGCGGTCAGCGCATACCTTTTCGTTTATGTTGCCAGCCGGAATGTTTCCGCCGCTATGCACATCGCCACAGAAAAAGCAGATGATGGAAAAACAAAACATAGACATATAGCATGGCCATATGCGGCGCTGCGTCAGCGCGCAACAAGCGGCGGTTGGCGATTTCCCCCGCCATATGCTATGCATAAGCGTATAACGCCCGGCACCATTCAGAAAAATTTTTTTAAAAAGTATTTGACAAAGATAAGGCTCATCCATATAATAAAAAATGTGTTCAACAGCACATGATTCCGTAGCTCAGCTGGGAGAGCGCCACCTTGACAGGGTGGAGGTCGCTGGTTCGAGCCCAGTCGGAATCATCATCGAAAGTCCTTGATACAGCGCGGTTCTTGAGAAAATCATGAACCGCGCTTTTTCTTTAAAAATCTGTTTTTGCCGACTTTTTGCCGGCAAAACGGAAAAATTAAATGTTTTTTGATGGTTCATATTGATTTTTTTGCTGATCTTTTTAGTACACTTTCCAATTTTTCTGTTGCCAGTTTGTCAGCCTGTTTCATAGCATGTCCATAAATATTCATGGTTGTTTTTATGTCACTGTGGCCCAAACGTTCCGAAATAATTTTTGCATGAACCCCCTGGTTAATCAGAATGGTGGCTGACGTATGCCGGAGTGCATGGATATTGATATATTTCAGATTGTGTCGTTCGATAAAACGCTCCCACCATCTTTGGACGGATCGTGGGTGATAGGGTTGCCCGTTTTCGTGTGCCAAAATGAGATTATATTTTCCATCCATCCAAAGAGGTTTTGATGATGCTAATCGCTCTTTTTTTTCTTTGCAGTTCCAACTTTTTGATTTCAGCCGCCAACGAGAGGGGGATATGGATCTCTCTTTGCCGTGCCGTTCGGTTTCCCTTCCGTATTTCGTGGATCTCATATCCGTTTTCTTTTGTATATGTCAAAGCCTGCCTAACATGTACGATCCTGTTTTCATAGTCAAAATGCTTGAATTCCAGACCGCACAATTCGGATCGTCGCATCCCAGTTATGATCGCGAGTTTAATGATGATCTGCCAGTGTGGTACTTGTGTTTCAGATTCCAAACATTCCAAAAGATGAGCTACCTCCTCATCCGTATATACCTCTGTTTCTTTGTACTCTACCTTTGGCTTTTTAACCATTTTCACAGGATTTTCTTTAATGATTTGAATTTCTTGTGCAAAGTTAAAAATGTTATTTAATATTCGGTAATGATAGTAAATTCGAGAACTGGACAATTTTCCTCCTTTGCCGTCCATTCTCATACCGTTTTCCTCAAGGTTATCCAAAAAATCTATGATATGTTTTGGTTTTATCTGGTCCATTCTTAAATATTGGAAAGCAGGTAATATTCGATTTCTAACACATTCCATGTAATTTTCAAAAGTTGTCGGGGCCAAACGTTTTTTAGCGCATTTTGGGATCCATTCGTTTTGTACAAAATCAACAAAATTGATTTTCTCCGGTTCAAAGTATCCATCTCCGGTTACCTCAGCAACAAATTTAGCAAGTTCTCGCTCTGCTTGTCGTTGTCCTTTTGCGATAATTGTTTTATATTTGCGATTTCGTTTTTTCTTCCCGGTTTTTGGGTCCACATAGCTGCCTAAATCTATTTCTAATTGCCATTTATTATTTCCTCTTGGTCTAACATGCCCCTTTGCCATTATTTTTATCCTCCTTCAACTGGTCAAGTCCAAATTATTGTGTAAATTCCCCTTTGATAGACAACATGGACCTGATGACTTGACGTATAGTAGGTAAGTCCGGCAAGTCTCCCTGCCAGTCGCCTTCCGGACAAAACATCATGTTGTCAAGGAACAGGCGTGTCAAGGAGCTTTCGCGGCATATCCTCGCTTCGCTCCGGTATTCCACGTTCTCCTTGACACGGAGAAGAGGTTATCCCACTCTCTTGATCGTCGAAACTTCCTGATTCACCGATCGAGCTTCTTGCTCTTTCGTTTTCCGCCACTGCCAATATTCGGACATATCTAAGTATTTACGTCCCGACATCCATTTTTCATCGATTTCGATCAACACGGCACCAACGAGGCGATACACCGATTCCCGGTTCGGAAAGATGCGGATGACCCGTTCTCTGCGGCGAATTTCTTCGTTCAGCCGTTCCACTCCGTTTGTCGTACGCAGACGCCGCCGATAACGGTCTGGATAGTCCAATACGGCGGTGGCGTCTTCGAATCCCTCTTCGAGGATTTGCATGGCTTTTGGGGCTTTTTCTTCCCATTTGGCCAGCACTTGTTCCAATAACAGCCGGGCTGTCTGCTTGTTGGGGCATGAAGAATCCCACGAATCTCCTCGAGCAAGGCATCCTGCATATACTTTGGTGCGGCATCGAGGATATTGCGAATAAAATGTGTCTGGCATCGTTGCCATGTAGCGCCTTGGAAATGCTTTTCAATGGCTTGCACCAGCCCACCGTGCTGATCCGAGATGATCAAGTCCACTCCCCGGTCTTTCAGCCATCCGAAGAACTCGCTCCAGCTGGACTCCGATTCACTGTTTCCGATTTGCAGGCCAAGAATTTCCCGATATCCTTCTTCATTCACTCCTGTAGCGATCAACACGGCTCTGGAGCGTACTCGTCCATCCTCCCGGACTTTCGTATAAATAGCATCTACTAGCACAAACGGATACACGTGTTCATGAAGGGAACGGTAATTCCAGTCTTGGATAATCGGATCCAGTCCCTTGCACAGCGAGGAGACCGTGGACTTGGAAAACGAAGTGCCGCATAATTCCTCCGTGATTTGAGTGATTTTTCGGGTAGACACCCCGTTTACCACCGCTATCTTAATCACAAACCGATTTTGATTTCTTCAGAACTGACGGTTGAAGAGCTCATAGAAGTGGATGAAGCGCTTGGTACTCGGATATTTCAAATGTGCCAGGATTATACAGTCGTTATCCCGAGGGATATCAAACTAAATCATAGATTGGAGGGGTTAGCAAATGTGTAAACTTTGCAACGGCACTCATGTAGTACACGAGATTAATAGTTTTTCCGTTGGTTTCGCACCATGCCCGGAATGCGGTCCGATGCCGGAAGAAAAATTTCAAGTTTGGATAGATGATAGTTTAAAGCGTGTTGAACTTGCTGAAAACTATACTTTGAGAATCGAGAAAGTAAAGCAGTGATGCCTATCTCGCTTCAAATTTCGAGCGTTTTCGTGAGAATGTAAAATAATTTATTGGAACGAGAAAAAACGCTGTACAGGGCAAATATAGGCGTTTGATAGGTGGTGAGATGACTGTGATAGAAATATTAATCGTTTTAGTAGCGCTCACATTATTATCGATCATTGCATTGATATTTTTTGGTGCAGTCATCATTTTGGAATCACTGTCGCCTCTATTGAAATGGGTATTCGGAATTGTTATCGTACTTGCAATGTTTTACGGATGGTACATGTTAAATCATTAAACATAAAAAAATAAAAGCCAGGATTTCTCCTGACCGCACATTACTATTATACCACGGAGGGATTCTGGTGAGCAAAAGAGCGCAAGAATTGCCAATCGATATCAATAACATGACCGTTTCCCATCCTGTTGTTCCGGGAAAAGTGCTCGTGCTTGTCATCGATGGTGTGCAAGGAAAAGCAAAAGTAGCGGAAGCAGTGGAGCATGGCTATACGATCATCGAGACGGCGAAAGGGAAAACAGCCCGAATCAAATATGAGGAAAGCGAGTTGTTTTGAGGCGAAAATTCTCGTTCATGTGTATGAGTGCCAGGAATGCGACGTGCTTTTCGCTGTGTCGCAAAGTTTTGAGGAGCAGCACCTTGTGCAATGTCCTGTTTGCAGAACAGACAAAGCGCTGCATGAAGTATCAGCCGGGGAATTGCATATTCGAAAAAAGGTATCGTCATTCGTCGTCCCAGAAGGGCAGACCAATATTTATGAGTTTTTAGGGTGATCTAAATGCCAATCATGTTGCCGCCGATATCGGATGACGATGCGTTAGGGCTTGAGACATATCTCACCTTTGCAATTAGTCAAATGGGCGACCGGATAGCCCGACATTGTGTCAATTTATTAATTTCTTGTATCAAAAGTGTCGAGAGATCGAAGCGGATCGTTGGCGTGCGGATCCGGCAAACTGGGGAGCTTGCTGCCCGTGGCCGGATGATGATTTTCCGTTTTAGGTTAATCCTATGGTTAGGGAATATGGATATGGACCAGAAGGAAAGAAGTGCAAACACTGCCAGCATCTATTTTATAAGCAGTTTTCAAATAAATACTGGAAGTGCGCTCTTCGTCAGAATACAAACGGCCCTGCTACAGATCATCGCGTCAATTGGAGAGCTTGCGGACGGTTTTTAGAAACACAATAGGCATTGTGTTGCACAGCAGACACATAGGAGGCGAAGAAATGGCGCTTGTTATTTGCTCCTATTGTAATAAATCAGTAAATGTAAAGTGGTTTCCTCACGATTGGAAGATTATAAAAGGCAAGAATGTTTTATGTAATACTGTTGCTTGCGACAAATGCAAAGAAAAAGTTAATGCGCAGTAGACACATACTGCGACATAGGGGGATTTTAAGAATTCTTTTTGATGTTACTGTCCAGCTTCTTTGAGCAATAAAAGCAGAATAAGCCAATAGCTAAACTTAAAAAGGCTGGTACAATGGCATAAACGAAGAAGATTGTCCAAATAAATAGGTATCCACTAATTGCAAATATAAGCCAACTGGTAATAAGTAAAAAACTAGATAAAAATTCTTTCATAAATATCACCGTCCTAAGAATGTAACTTTATTCTATCATAGGACTATCCATAATATTGGAATAACTTGTTGCACAGTTCGAAGATTCTACGAAAAAAATAGCAAATTTGTTGCCAAGGGGGCGATAAAATGCGCAACCTTATCAAAACAATCAAGATGACTACTATGCTATATCGCCAACCGCGTCGTATTGGCGATGTGATTGAGTACCAAGGGAAAATGAGGCTCATTATCGGAATACAATGGGTAGCTATTACTTATTCTCAACTCGAAATTGAATACGTTTGCCAAAATTTAGAGCAAGATTTTGCGTATCCATATCCATCAGCCAATCCTCATAAAGGTGATGATCTTCGTGAGTTTTTCATTACCATTAAAACGGGGAAAGAGCATGTGCTCGAGCATATTCGGCTGGGAAGGATGTTTTGGTACCACGATATGCCGTTTCAAACGATTGAATACACAGATGTAGAAATTCAATTCACCGATATTATTGTTTCTTTCTTGGCGCGGCCAATTCGACCAATTTCTCGCAAGGAAGCAAAAGCTAAGCTAATACATGAAAAGAAGAAAAAGTTACAGCTATCCTTAATTTGACGCCGGAAACGTTATCTAAACGCCATTGTGCATTAGTTGATTAAAACGTTGGTATGGAGTCACGCGGTTCGCCGTTCGACTCCATTGCCAAAAACTAGTCCACACATCAACACGCCCATCATCATATAATACATGAAAAATGAGTGAAAGGAGAAAAACGATGGAGATACCTGTTAGTGGTTATTTGGTTCATTCTGATGATTCAGACTCATATCACTCACACAGCTTATATATTACTACTTGGGATAGCAGGCCTGTACATGTTCACCGGTTCTCTGGGGTTACTTCTTATGACGTAGGTCATAGCCATAGATATGTTGGAGAGACAGAGCCTGCGCCAAGTGGTGTTCCACATACACACCGTTATTTTACATTTACCTCCTTCGATGATGGGCATAGACATGAGATAAGGGGCGTTACCGGACCGGCTATTCCACTTCCTGGAGGGGGACATTATCACGAATTCTCTGGAGTTACAACAATCAGCGGACGAATTCCTCACTCGCATCGATACAGGGGAAGAACAAGTGGATGAGCCGAAGGGCAGGGAAACATTCCGAATCTTGCTGCAAAAGGCCGCCGTATGATTGTTTCTTTTCACCGTTTTGATATAATGGAATCAGAACCAAATATGTCCAAGACCGAGAGCGTGAGGACACTGATTGTGCAGAGTAGCATGGCTATCTCTGTATGATTGGTGTCCTCTTTTCTTTTGCAGCAAAAATGATGGGAGGAATGTGTCATGAGAACCATCCAGCAGCAATTACGAAAATGGATGAAAGCGAACAAGATGCTCCAAACAGACAAGCATAAGAAAGAACCTAAACCGAAGCGCTCCAAAGAACGATTTACCGAGCGGGAGCTAAAAGAACTGATGGGGGTTCATCGTCCAGTTTATCGTTGTGCCAAAGGCGGGGCTTTTCGTCAGCATTAATCATTCATTTCGGAGGTTGAGAAGATGGATAAGCCATTAGATGAAATTGATCGTAAAGCGACAAAAAAAGCGGTTGAAGCGGCATTAGAAAAGTATCGTATCTATTTGCTTACATTACGATTGGATCAACTGCCGAGAGTAACTCAACACTATTCACTCGTTCCTCCTTCCAATACAAACAAATTCCATTCCTCAACTGAAGAAATGGCGATAAGAAATGCTGATTATGAGCGGGAACGTGATGAATATATCCAACGGGTGACTGCGGCAATTAATCGCTTAAGCAAATGGGAACGTGCGATTCTTATCCGGCGTTATATGACGGAAGACGATGTATATGATTACGAAGTTTACAATGACCTCGGCATGAGCGAGCGGAAGTATTACCGCATTAAGTCACGTGCATTTTACAAACTTGCTTTTGCTCTCCGAATCGAGGTGTATAAACAATGAATTTTGTGCAGCCGATTCGTGATCCAGAGAGAATATTTCCATTCGGTTATCTCATTCTCCGAATATTAAATCGCCTGATTTATATAGATTCAGATTAATTTTCCGACATAACTATCTGTCCAATGCGTTGGAGCACTTTTTCTGGAAATTGAGTGAGATGCTCCAAGAACGAAACAATCGATTCCCGCAACTCTTTTCGATTGGCATGAAACCGATTGGCAATCACGCTCTCTTTCAGCCATCCCCAAATCCGTTTGATGTTAGTCTAGATTATAGACACAACGAATAGAGAAATGTATAGTAAATCTATCAATCATGGGGAGTGTCTATAATGACAAGACGTTTTGATAAAGAATTCAAAATACATGCAGTAAAATTAGTGGTCGAGGAAGGAAAAGCGGTCGCTCAAACCGCAAGACAACTCGATATTTCGCCAAAAACTCTTCATAAATGGGTCGCAGATTATAAAAAAGATGCCGAACATAGTTTTGTCGGAAGCGGAAACCTTAAACCTGAAGATCAAGAAAAGCGCGAACTACAAAAACGCATCCGTGACCTTGAGGAGGAAAACGCTATTTTAAAAAAGGCCATGAGCACCTTCGCCAAAAACCAGAAGTAATGTATGAATTCATTCATACGCATAGAAAGAAGTTTCGCGTGGCAAAGATGTGTGAAGTCCGAGGTATTTCAAGAAGTGGATACTATGCATGGACCAAACGGCCAGAAAGCCAACAAAAGAAAAGACGGGAAGCGTTGAAAAAGCAAATCAAAAAGATTCATATCGAGTCAAGAGAAACGTATGGCAGTCCAAAAATCACAAAAATCCTTCAGAAACAAGGGGTCGAGGTATCTCCAAAAACGGTCGCCAGAATCATGAAAGATGGGGACATTCGTTCAAAAACAAAGAAAAAATATAAGGCAACCACGAACTCGAAGCATCATTGGCCTGTGTATCCCAACTTATTGAATCAGCAGTTTGAAGTCAATGAGCCGAAACAAGTATGGGTGGCGGATATCACGTATATTTGGACGAAAGAAGGCTGGCTGTATTTAGCATCCATCATGGATTTGTTTTCTCGTAAAATTGTAGGCTGGTATCTTTCCGAGCGCATGACAAAGGAGTTAGTGATCAAAGCATTCCACCGGGCCATCCATCAGCGAAATCCCCAACCTGGTCTGATTCACCATTCGGACCAAGGGAGCCAGTATGCATCGAATGAATATCAAGTCATGTTGAGGCAATACGGAATCCAGACGAGCATGAGCCGGAAAGGAAACTGTTATGACAACGCATGTGCCGAATCGTTTCACAGCATCCTTAAAAAGGAACTCATTTTCCATGAAACCTTTACAACAAGAGAAGAAGCCAAACAGCGAATTTTCGAATACCTTGAATGTTTTTATAATGCCCAACGAATTCATTCGGCAAACGGGTACATGACGCCAATGGAGTATGAGAAGATGCATCAGCAAGGCAAACAGCAGCAACGCTTCTCTCCACAAGTCACGATATAAGGAGCATCTTTCCTCTTGAGAAGGGGAAGGGTTTACCAAATCGTTCTTCTTCTCAAGAGGCCACCAAACGAAGTGCGGTAGTAGGGTTTTAAAATTTTTCTCGATTTTATGTGTCTATTTTCTTGACATAATACCATGTTGAATAATCCGGGTATTCCAGCCCGTTTCAATGCCGTATCCTTCATCGGCAGGAGTGCTTTCTTCCAGCATTTTTTTTAATTCCCGTTCTTCTTCTGAAGATAGATACGGCTTTCTGCCCGGGGCGTATCGACGTTCTAATAACGCATCCATGCCACCTTGATTAAACTTTTGCACGTAAATCGAAACGGTCTCACGGTGGAGATTCAAGAGCTCAGCGACTTGGATCCCCAAATAGCCTTGCATAATCAGACGAATGACTGCAATTCGTTTTGCCATGTTCGCCTTTTTCATTTTGCGTTCCTGTTCTTGAAGACGTTCGATCGTCCAACCATGATCGTTTGTAATTTGTAATCCTTTTTTCCTCATTCTTCTTCCGCTCCTTTGATTTACTCATTTAGGAGCAGTATAGACAAGGATGCAGGTTGATTAAACATGTCAGAATTTCAAACTGGATTTATATAGATAATATAAACGCTTAGCCTATAACTTACTTATGATCCTGATCATATATTGAAATATCTTAATAAAGTGGAAAGTAGGTGAAACATATTGTCAGAACATAAAAAAAGAAAAAATATACAACAGGTGAGGGTGACATGTGGCTGTACCAATATGCAAATCGTACAAGTGCATGGGCCTCTACCAGCAGACATTGCGTTAGCTGCCGTCAATGCCGCAACAACTGTTCCGGAAATGAGAGCCGCCATTGAAAATCCTTTGCTTGGATTAGATCTTACAGAATATAACGCGTTATCAGAAGCAGCTAAAAATGATGTTGCCCAGCAATTACTTGATAATCGACCTGCTTTAGGTTACCCTTCCGTTGCTAGTGTCCAAGCTGCTCTGGATCAAGCCGTAAATCAAGTTGTCAGTTTAGCTGCTGTCAATGCCGCAACAACTGTTCCGGAAATGAGAGCTGCCATTGAAAACCCTTTGCTTGGATTAAACCTTACAGAATATAACATGTTATCAGAAACCGCTAAAAATGATGTTGCCCAGCAATTGCTAAATAATCGGCCTGCTTTAGGCTATCCTTCCGTTGCTAGTGTCCAAGCCGCTCTTGATCAAGCCGTAAATCAGGTCGTTGATTTAGATAATATTTATGTTCAAGCTGGTGCTGTTGGTGGAAATGGCAGTAGAGCAAATCCTTTTGGAACCATTCCTCAAGGAATTGCCGCGGTGAATCCAGGGGGAACGGTTCATATTCTAAGTGGAACGTATCCAATTACATCACAAATTGTCGTCAATAAGGCTGGAATTACTTTAAAAGGAGAACCAGGTACCCTTCTATTCTTGCAAGCAGACATTATTGCAATGCTAATTACTGCGCCGAATACGACAATCGATGGTTTAACGATGACAAGCGATATTCCTTATCAAAAAGAATTTATCCAAATTGGCGGGAATAACACGACGATCATCAATAATACCATTTACGGACCACCTCAAGCATTGCCTATGAGCAGCTGGGTTGTTAACAGAGCCGTTGTATCTCAAGGAGGCCTTGCCATTTCGGTAATGAATAATACTTTCCATTCTTTAAGGACAGGAATGTATATTAATCCGAATGTGACAGGCCCTATTAACAATAATGTGGTTTACAACACAAAAGGGGGATTTTTAGTAGACGGTGCATTCACCACCTTCTTAGGAAACTCATGGGGAACTCCACCGAATGAATTTGATATTGTTTTGCTTGCAGGTACAACATTTGGTCCTCCATATGACAATCTTGCTCTATTAAGTGCACTTAATAATAATGCAACTATCTCGGATCAACGATAAAAGAAAGAAATTAGAAATCCATTGTTAAAGGCAAGGGACGAATAGCAGATTTGTGGCAGAAAAAAGGCAGTTTTTTGGCAGGAAAATGACAGGCTATTTTGTCCTATACATGCTACGATGGTATCGTGGATATTTTATTTGAAGCAGGGCGTCACTCCGATCGGGGGTGGCGTTTTTAGTTCACGGATGAATTTTAAAAGGGAAGCTGGTGATAATGAATGATGACAGTCGCTGGGTGGTAGAAAACATGGAGTGAGGTTTGCGGTTATGCATCAGTACGACGAGAAGGAAAAAGCGAAAAGGGCTTATGAACGGCACAAGTGCAAAAACTGCATATAGGCTAAGTGTGGCAAGTACCGTATTTCGTTTCCTGCCCGTTTGTTCGGCGCATACGAATGCCGGAATTTGACGGAAAAACAATGTAGGAAAAGAGCCTCCTTTTGTCGTATTGAGTAGGGCGAAAGGAGCATTCCTGTTAGAAGTTTTTTCGGGGACTTGAATAAAAAAAGCCCTCTTGGTATGATTCGGGGGTGTCAATCGCACGAAATTGACCCCTAATTTGGATACCAAGGAGGACTATACATGCATTCTATCTCAAACAAGAAGATGAATCAAGTCACCGATCAAACGCTGGTTGTTGGCATGGATATCGCGAAAAAGAAGCATTATGCCTGCTTTGTGGATGAGCGAGGGAGGGTGTTAAAAAAGTCGTTTCCCGTTCTGCAATCGAAAGAAGGATTGGAATGGTTGTACCAGTGTATCGTGGAAGCCATGAAGGAATTTGGAAAAACTGAGGTGATCGTTGGCATCGAGCCAACGGGACATTATTGGCTGAATCTCGCCTATTTTCTTGATGAGAAAGGCATCCCTCTCGTCATGACAAACCCGATGCACGTGAAGCGATCCAAAGAGCTGGACGATAACCTTCCAACCAAGCATGATGCGAAAGATGCGCTCGTCATTGCCCGGTTAGTGAAAGACGGCCGATTCAGCTATCCGCGCATTCTCAAAGGGATGGAAGCGGAGCTGCGCGTTGGAGCGACATTTCGCTCCAAATTGGTGGAAGAACAGGGAGCAGTTCGAAATCAGATGATTCGCTGGCTCGATCGGTATTTTCCAGAGTTTACGCAAGTCTTTCCGTCGTTTGGGAAAATGGCGCTCGCGGTACTGGAATATACGCCATTTCCGAGTGATCTAGCAGGAAAAGAGCTAGAAGAGGTTCTCGCCCTTTACCGGCAAAGCGAGGGATTACAATCGCCGCAAAGGCCGAAAGCGAAGAAGCTCATAGAACGGGCCCAACACTCCATTGGCGTAACGGAAGGACAACAGATGGCCCGTATCGAAATCGCCACACTTGTCCGCCGGTACCGCCAATTGGAGGAAGAAATCGAGGCACTGACCCAGCAACTGACGGAACTTGTGCAAACATCCGTGGAATACGAATGGCTCAAAACGGTTTCGGGCTTAGGGGATGCGACTATCGTGGAACTGTTATCGGAAATCGGGAGTTTTTCCCACTATCAGGATCCGCGCCAATTATTGAAACTTGCGGGCCTGGCACTGCGGGAACATTCCTCCGGCCACCACAAAGGGCAAAAACGGATCTCGAAGCGTGGAAGAAGGCGGTTGCGCGCCCTCCTCTTCCGCGTGATGATGCCGATGATCCGCCACAACGAAGCGTTTCGACAGTTACATGAATATTACACGACACGGCCCGATAATCCGTTGCGCAAGAAGCAATCGATTGTGGTGTTATGTGGGAAATTACTGAAGGTACTGCACGCGGTGTGTACGAAGCACCAAGCGTTCGATGCGAAGCGAATGATGCAGGACATCTTTGGTCTCGAAACGGCGGCTTGATGCCTGCATGCCTTGTGATTCCCTAGACAATAAGGATGACACGGAGAAGCTGGCATGATACCATCCATTCGACCTTGAGTCCCTAAAGGAGCTTAGCTGGCCTCTGCCTGATGACTAGACCGAACGAAGGAATGTAGGCACAAGGATGCCCAGAGACATGGGAGGGTTCGTCATCATCAGCGATGCAGAGATCCAAGATGCATCCCATACGCTTCCCTCACTACAACCAAATTTAACCAGTAGTGACCGCGAAGCATACCCACCCAATGTAAGATATACACATATTTAAGAAATAATGTTAGGAACTTTGTCGAAAAATATTTTTTTGACACCCCTGAAACGGCTACAACCGTTGATATATCAACATTTATAGAGGGAGGTTTTACTAATGGCAAATGAACTGCAAACTATTGTCGGATCGGATAGTATCCGTCAAGATTTGTTCCAATTACTTAAGGATCATGATAGTAATTTTGATATAAATAACCCCTATTCTAAAAAATGAGCTCGTTGATCAACAACTTCCTTTCATATGAGACAGATGTGTTTAAAAATTTAGTCCACTTTCTAATGAAAGAAGTTCCTAATTGGAAATATCATATGCTGCACCAGAATACGACCGATGAAGCATCTGGTTCTCTGCGTGTCGATTTAATGGGCGAACGCAGCGGAGACCCTCGAATTCAACAGTTAATGCACCGTCATGCTCTTGATGTGGAGAGACATTCGCGTCTTTTTGGCGGCCTTCTTCAAGATTTGGGTGGTGAGCTTGAAATCGCAGAGAGTGAAGAAATGTTAAAAAAGTGGGACGATATAAAAGATTATCATGAAGACCTCATTGTTTTTACTGCTCGTGTCCATACAATTGAAATGCGCTCTTGGCGTTGTCTAAAGCTGTATATTGACTATCTAAGCAACACAGACTTTGTGAAAGAAGGATGGCCGGAGAAAACCCTGGACGTTCTGAATGTGATCTTGAACGATGAGATTCGTCATGTTGGCTACACAGGTATGCTTTTGCACGAGTGGGCTGCAAACGGAAAACAAGAAGAAGTGGAAGCAGCACTAGAGGAGGCATTCCGTCAGACAAACAGAGAGACGTGGACGGACATGAGCCGTATGATGGACTATCTTGCAAAACATTATTGCTAGTGTTCTCTTGCCAAACAAATAATTAGAATAAAAGAGCGTACACTCGTTTCCTTTTCATGGTGTTACATGAAAAGGTACGAGTGTTTTCACTATTTTTATTTTATTCATGATACATAGAAGAATATCATTTTGGAAAGCGAGGAACAATGGATGGACGAACGAACATTGCTAATTTTAAAAGACATACAACAATTTGCTACCGAACATGATAGCCGTACAACGGAAAAGAAGGAGCAGATGTTGATTATAGGTGAAGATGCAGGGCGATTTTTATATATTCTGCTCTCTCTCAGTCACTACTCAACTGTACTTGAGCTTGGCACAGGTTGTGGCTATTCTACCATATGGATAGCGGAAGCACTGAGACAGCGCGGCGGTATCGTAACTACAGTGGAATGGCATGAACAGAAATATCTCATTGCTTTGGAACATTTTAAAAAAGCGGGAACAGAAACATTAATAAACCCCATCCATGGGAACATCGGCGATGTTTTACAGTCGTTTAAAGGAAAACAAGATGTTATCTTTCTAGATGCTGTCCGAACTTATTATGTTGATTGGTGGAGATATATTGATGACATTTTAGTTCCTGGTGGTTTATTGTTGGTTGATAATACGTTGTTTCCAAATCCAGATGATTTGATTCCGTTTTTTTCTATCATTCGTGCTTGTGGAATGTATGAGGAAGTTTTGGTTCCAATTGGAAAAGGAATTTCACTTTTCTATAAAAAAAATTAATTAAAACGGGGGAATCGAAATGTCGATAAAACGAGTATTGATGGTTGGCGGGTACACTCAGGCAATTGAATATGCCAAACTAGCGGAGAATATTCACCTTACTTTTATTCAGCACAAAAATCGTTTGCGTCCTCAAGATTTGCAAATTGCTGATGTCGTGCACATGATGGAGCTCAACGACAATCCTGATCTGGAAGAATTCATTCGCTGTTTACATCGTATTCGTCCGTTTGATGCGGTACTGAGCGTAACGGAATTTTCACTACTGACTGCGTCCAAGATGGCAGAAGAGTTTGGTTTGCTCAATACTCCTGTTAAAGCAGTAGAAAATACCCGTGATAAATACAAAATGCGACAGCAAATGTTGGCTTCCAACTGCAATCCTGTACGTTTTAGCGCTGTCAACAATTTCGAAGAGATTGTTCGTTTTTTTCAAAGTGTTGGGGGACCTATCATTTTAAAGCCAATTGATGGAACTGGAAGTAAAGGTGTCAGGCTGATCATGGACATGTCTGAGTTGGAAGAGCAAAAATCTCGAAATAGTATATTGTTTCCATGTTTAGTGGAAGAGTACATAGATGGAGTTGAGTTCAGCGTTGAAACAATAACAATTGATGGACGACATACGCTGTTGGCTATCACAGAAAAATTAACAACTGGAGCGCCACACTTCATTGAAATGGGGCAGCTGTTCCGGCTCGTGTTAGCCACGAAGAAAAAACAGCAATATTCGAAGAAGTGCAAGAATTGTTAGACGCCGTCGGCCACACCTTTGGGCCAGCTCACACGGAAGTAAAGCTCTCATCAAAAGGGGTTCACATCATTGAAACCCAGACTCGTCCAGGTGGCGATCGGATTCCTATGTTGGTAGATATCGCAACAGGTTGTAACATATATAAAATAATGGTTGAAGCGGCTCTTGGTAGGCCAGTTGATTTAACTGCAACTCGATCGAAAGCAGCTGCTATCCGTTACGTTAATGCAAATATTGGGATGATTGAATGTTTTGAAGGGATTGAATCAGTCAAAGCGATGGCTGGAATCAGAGAAGTGAGAATGTTGAAAGAAGTTGGAACCTATATTACTGAGTTGAGTAGTAGTTTGGATCGAGTTGGTTACGTGGTAGCTGAAGGTGATACTGTTGAGGAAGCTATCAACCGGGCAGAAGCAGCTTCAAGAAGGATAAATGTTGTCATAAATAATGTTGAGAATCATCATGATGTGAAAGGAGGAATTTGAGTTGAAGCATATTGTATTTGTTGAGAGTAATCCAGGAAACGGGATTGAAGCCATAAGCATCGCAAAGGAACTTGGTTATAGCGTGACGTTTGTGACAGCAAATCTTGAACACTATATGAAGGGAAGGAGATTAGACGATCATCCATTACGGTACGCAGACCGTATCAAAGAATGTCCAACAAATGAGCCAGATGAATTATTACAATACTTAAAGCAATTTAAAATGCAATACCCTTTTGACGGAATGTTAAGCTTCAGTGAATTTTACGCACCAATTGTAGCTGAGGTTGCAAAAAAATTAGGTCTGCCTGCATGTAATCCTAAAGCTGTAAAGACAGCGCGTCTCAAACATATCACTAGACAGGTATGCTCCGAAAATGGAATTCCTGTCCCACGATGGGGAAGTGGAAATAGTTTGGAGGAAGCCTATTTCCTTGCTGAACAAATAGGCTATCCATGTGTGTTTAAACCAGTGGACAACACAGGAAGCAGAAACGTGAGAATTGTTTACAATAAATCCGAATTGGAAGAGATGTACGAAAAAAACAGACTAAACCTTGATAACAATCGTGGACTGAAGCGCTCGTCCGATTTTTTAATCGAGGAGTATTTGGAAGGCCAATTAGTTAGTGTCGAAACTTTCTCCATGAACGGTGATCATCACGTTTTAGGAATTACCGATCGAAAGCTAACTGGTTATCCTTATTTTGTAGAGGTGGGAGCAAGTTTTCCTGTTGAAATTAAAAATTTCAAAGAAATTACTAACTACGTAAGACATCTCCTTGAAACGATTGGATATGATTTCGGGCCGTGTCACACAGAACTCATCCTTACCAATAGAGGTCCCTATCTTGTAGAGATAAATCCTAGATTGGCTGGTGGTATTGTCCCGCAACTGATTTATAAAGCGACAGGGATAGACCCTATTCGTGAAACTATCAAGATGTTTGTTGGTGAAAAACCTGATTTGACGCCAAAATGGAAAAAAGGTGCAAGTGTATATCATTTCACCGCACCAAAAACAGGGAATATTTGCGCATTGAAAGGTGTTGAGTTAATTGAAGGTTGCCAGTTTGTCGAGAAATTTCAATGGAAAGTCAAAATAGGCGATCAGGTACGATATCCAACATCAAATGACGATTGGATAGGCGATTTAGTGGTTGTTGCAGATGATGCAACGGCTGCAAACAGAATTGTAGATCAATTACTAAATCAAATAGTAGTGGAAGTAAACGATCAGATTGGTGATGACTCTTTATGAATAAACTTATACGCGAAAGATTTGAGATATTGCGCCAACGACCTTTCCTATTTTACTTTATCGGTACGACAGTCTCAATGTTTGGTACGGGGATGCAGTTTATTGCTAATAGCTGGTTGGCAATAAAGTTAACCGGAGCAAGTTTTTCGGTTGCTGTTGTTCTTGTTTGTGCTGCTATTCCTGGTATCCTGTTGTCACCGTTTATCGGCGTATTTGTTGATCGATGGGACCGTAGGTTGCTATCAGTTTATATGGATCTTTTTCGAGCTGCTATTGTGCTTACTATACCTATTTTTTGGTGGCTGGGACAGCTTCAACCATGGCATTTGTATGCGATGGCTTTTTTCGTTGCACTGGGTGACCAAGTGTATAATCCTTCCACGATGGCACTGATTCGTGAGGTTATTCCAAAAGAAATGCTCCTTTCGGCGAACTCCTTCAGTTCGATCGCAAACCAAATTGGTGGATTGATTGGTGCAAGCATGGCCGGATTGATCATTACTTACTCTTCTATGTTCGGCATCTTTTTTATAATCTGCGACCCATTTATGAAGAGTTTTTGGCGAAATATCGAGTTGTCTTGCGGTTTGAGCGACCGCTTTTCCTTCCTCGACCACTAATTTTACTGCATGTATTTTGAATTCTTTATCAAAACGTCTTGTCATTATAGACACTCCCCATGATTGATAGATTTACTATACATTTCTCTATTCGTTGTGTCTATAATTTAGACTAACATCAATTTTATGTATCCACAGGGTATGTTGGTTCAATGCGTGAAGAAGAGATTGATATTCCTGATGAAGAATTGGAAGGATTATCGGAAGAAGAAATAGATAAATACATTTATGAAAACTACTATAAAGATTGGCTGGAAAGCCATGCGGATATGGGGTTTTATAAAGTTGATTAGTAAATATTCCGACAAAAACATGCAGCAACTTCCAATTAGAATGAGATAAGGTGAGGAAAGAGTGGCAGTAAGAAAAGTCTCGCCGAAAGAACATGCGGAAATTAGGCGTGCTTATCGTGAAGTATTGAAAAGTATGAATCGAGCGGAATTATTATCAACATGGTACGGATTTTGTATCAAAGATGAAGAAAAGATGAAACAAGCTGAAGTAGCAGCGGCAAACTTAACCAACGAACAACTTATAAAAATGATTTTAGATAAGGATGTTCAAGAAACGGTAAAGTATTTGGAAACAAATTAGCAAGTGAGTTTCAAAAAAGCACTTCTATAAAGAAGTGCCTAATCACCTAAATAATTTATTTAAAGATGGAATTAATTCGTTAAAATAAGGCTTGATTATGAAGTCCTTAGCGCCTATTTCAATAGCATCAATAATTAGTCTTTTTTGCCCCATCGCTGAATAAATTATTACTTTTGCTCTTGGATCAAATTTTAAAATATTTTTTAAAGCATCTAATCCGTTCATGATAGACATAGTTAAGTCAAGTATAACAATGTCAGGTGCCTTTTCTTTGTAAAGAGATACAGCACTACTGCCATCGGATGCCTCAGCGACAACTTGGTAATCATTATCGGTTAAGAGATTCTTTAATAAATTTCTCATAAACATTGAATCGTCAGCAACTAATATAGTTTTTAACAATTTAAAATCACCTTTCGCTAATAATAAGGCAAATTAGCAAAAGGAAATCCTCTTGTTGTAAAAAATTGTGCAATCTTGCTATCATAACACAGTTGACTTAGGTCTGTGGATTTTCGTCTCTTACTTTTGTCAAATTTGCCTTTAGCAAAGTTTAGCACAAATTATTAAAAATGCCAGATTTTTATTTATTTAAAATTTTATAAAAAATAAAAAAATTAAAAGAATGCTGGGAAGGATAACAATGTAGATCTAGGGGGAAACAAAATGACAGTTGTGTTTCCAAGAAAGGAATTTAAGGAGGGAGAGAACGGATGAATCATCTGCAGCAGGTATTTAATTACAGCGGTAGCCAGGTGCGGACGATTGTAAAAGACAGAGAAGTGTGGTTTGTTGCTTATCATGCATTACACAAACTTCTTAGCGGTACCATCATCCAGCAGTTTTCATACAAAATTACACTGTTTTTCCAATGACGCAATAAATTTTTTGAAAACTGCACTTTTCTTTGCATAATTGTATTTCAATCAATCCATATTATCTAAAGAAAAGGTGATATTATGAATTTTGTTAGGAGGTTTATTATGGGAATTTTAAGCGGTAATCCAAAAGAAGAGCCGATGCACTACGGAGAAATATTTGGTGTATGGTCGTATTTACTAACTGCTAAAGGATTAGTAGCCGGATATCAAACATTACTCAATCACACAGGTGATGAGGATTTAAAACGTTTTATTGAGGATAGTATTGAAAACGTTCTAAAACCGGAAATACAAGAAACAGAAAATTTGTTAAAAGAAAATGGAATAGCGCTTCCACCATCACCGCCAGAACGGCCAAAAGCGTGTTGGGAAAATATTCCTGCAGGTGCGAGATTTACTGACCCGGAAATTGCTGCAATGCTTAGTAAAGATATTGCAGCCGGTTTAGTGGCATGTAGTACAATTATGGGGCAGTGCATCAGGGAAGATATTGCTTTAATGTATGGTCAATTTCACATGAAAAAAGCGCAATATGGTGCTACATTGCTTAGAATGAACAAAGAAAAAGGTTGGATAGTTCCGCCGCCACTCAATGTGAAAAGTTCGGATTGTTAATAAAGCTTGCGATGCCGCAAGCTTTTGTTTTTTATGATTGGCTTTGTTATATTTCAGTGTTGATTTTTAAACCATGGAAAAAAGACCGACATAAATGCGATTGATGATTGATTTCTCCTTTTCTTACGTCTGTAATCAAGCGTTACTTCCTTGTTCTTGAAGTAACGCATTCGTTTGTTGAATAAGTTGTTTCAAAATAATCTCTAAATGGCTCCTTTATATCTACGGAATAATTGTTATTTTGATTGGACACATTCAAATTAAGTTAAGTCCATATAATTGTGTAAAAAGAGAAATAGAAAAAGAGCCATGTTGCTTCCCCTTTGGTAGAATAAACAGTGGACCAAAAACACCAAACATAAGGAGGAATGCAACCATGGCTCAATATCATATTACCCTAAATGATGAACTTTTGCACGGGTTATTCACCAGAGATGAGGGATTAGCTAAGCTATTGGAACAAGTCCTCAATCAAATCCTCGAGGCACAAGTGGAAGAACAGCTGGGAGCTCGCCGTTATGAACGAACGGAAGAACGAAAAGGCTATCGAAACGGTTCGTATCCACGCCAGCTGACGACCCGGGTGGGACGGTTGACCTTGCGCGTTCCACGGACAAGAGATGGGGAGTTCTCTACGGAGCTGTTCCAACGGTATCAACGGAGCGAACAAGCACTGGTACTGGCACTAATGGAAATGGTGGTAAACGGGGTGTCTACCCGAAAAATCACTCAAATCACGGAGGAATTATGCGGCACTTCGTTTTCCAAGTCCACGGTCTCCTCACTGTGCAAGGGACTGGATCCGATTATCCAAGACTGGAATTACCGTTCCCTTCATGAACACGTGTATCCGTTTGTGCTAGTAGATGCTATTTATACGAAAGTCCGGGAGGATGGACGAGTACGCTCCAGTGCCGTGTTGATCGCTACAGGAGTGAATGAGGAAGGATATCGGGAAATTCTTGGCCTGCAAATCGGAAACAGTGAATCGGAGTCCAGCTGGAGCGAGTTCTTCGGATGGCTGAAAGATCGGGGACTCCGGGGAGTGGACTTGATCATCTCGGATCAGCACGGTGGGCTGGTGCAAGCCATTGAAAAGCATTTCCAAGGCGCTACATGGCAACGATGCCAGACACATTTTATTCGCAATATCCTCGACGCCGCACCAAAGTATATGCAGGATGCCTTGCTCGAGGAGATTCGTGGGATTCTTCATGCTCCAAATAAGCAAACGGCCCGGCTGTTATTGGAACAAGTGCTGGCCAAATGGGAAGAAAAAGTCCCAAAAGCCATGCAAATCCTCGAAGAGGGATTCGAAGACGCCACCGCCGTATTGGACTATCCGGACCGTTATCGGCGGCGTCTGCGCACGACCAACGGAGTGGAACGGCTGAACGAAGAAATTCGCCGCAGAGAACGGGTCATCCGCATCTTTCCGAACCGGGAATCGGTGTATCGCCTCGTTGGTGCCGTGTTGATCGAAATCGATGAAAAATGGATGTCAGGGCGCAAATACTTGGATATGGCTGAATATTGGCAGTGGCGGAAAACGAAAGAGCAAGGAGTCCGATCGGTGAATCAGGTGGCTCCGGCGATCAAGAGAGTGGGATAACCTCTACGCCGTGTCAAGGAGAACGTGGAATACCGGAGCGAAGCGAGGATATGCCGCGAAAGCTCCTTGACACGCCTGTTCCTTGACAACATGATCATTTGTCCGGGAAGGCGACCGGCAGGGGGACTTGCCGGTCTTACCTACCATACGTCAAGTCATCAGGTCCATGTTGTCTATCAAAGGGGAATTTACACAATAATTTGGACTTGACCTTCAAATTAACAGTTATTAAAAGGAACATCATTAGTTGTACATTTTCAAAAAAATCTAAATGATTGTTAAGAAAGGTTTTATAAAGATTTTTCGTATTTTGAGAAAGATTATGCCTTCTGCTTAACCATTCTTTAAAGTAGTCTTTTACAGTAATTTTTGATTCTTGAATGGATATTCCTTGCTGCAATTCGTATCTTTTCTGTCTCTCCGCTGCTTCTGCATCAGTTCTTCTAGCAAAGCCTCTTTTTTTGTATCTTTTTTTCTTATAAACAAATTCATAATACCAACTTTCTCTTTTCTTTATGGAGTAATCTTTATACACTGGCCATAACAAAGCCCCTTAAGTGTATAGAATTATTTTAGCAGAAAAAGATAGAGGTATGGAGGGAATTTTTATCAACCATTGGCATTCTCAGAGACTATATAGGGCGCTCATATTTTTGTTTAAAATTTCCTTAAATTGGGTATTGGGTTATAATTAAGGTATGAACTCAACATATTTTAAACTTTTTGTTAGTAGGGGGGATAGGATGATTGAAACCGTATGGAAACGAATCAAGGGATGTGAAGGGCAAGTTTTTAAGCAAATTCGAGGGGGAGAGTTTACGTACAAAGTTAAGGGAAATTCGATTGAATTAAGCAGAACTAATTACTCAATATCAAAGAATACTTTTAAAGAAGCGTTGAAATATGTACCGTTAGAAAATACTGTACCTGTACAGCACTTGCCGGCTCCGTCCTATTTGTTTGCAATATTGATGGATAAGAGAATAAGACAAAATGATTGGTGATAGTAGAGGATAAAAAAATTGAAAATTGGACCTTTACAGGAAACTTATGCTGTTTATTCCAAAAGAACAAATACTCAATGGCACCGCCTTAAAACAAAATACAAAAAGGCAATTGGAAGAAATAAGATTCTTGCGAGAAACTTGAATAACATTTACGAGCAGTTTGGATTCTAAAGTGATAGGTTGTGTAAAGAATGATTGAACGAATGAAGAGGCTACTTGTTAACGGTGGCCTCTTTTTTTGTTTAGAATTGATTTTTTGAAGGTTTTTGGTTGCAAATGTCGAATTTTGGTTAATGGATGTCTGATTTACCTTGTTTCAAGGAAGGTGTAAACATGAGTTTGAGGAGTTTTCATACGCCTTTGACTGAAGCAGAAGTAGATGAGATTTATCAGTTATTGACACCGAAGCAGCGCAAATATATGGACGCTTTCACGAAACGAAGCAAAAAAAGCAAATGGCTAGAAGTTTTAGCATTAAAAAAAGGGATTATCGTGACAGAAGATATGGACAACGAACAACTGGCAGAAGCAGTCGATGATTGGATTTTAGTTGAAATATTAGATGGAGGACGCGGGAATCGACCGTTTCGCTGCGAATGCGACATGCCTCTCCGATATCAGTACATTGTAACCCATAAAAAGCAAAACAAAACATACAAACTAGGGGAAACGTGTTTAGGAAACTATACCCGTTTAACATCAGAAATTATTCGGGATATTAAAAAAGGATTCCATTCGATACATTTAGAACGTGATGAACTGCTCCTTAAAATTTATCGTGGCGAGAAAACCGACATAAAAGAGTTTGCAGGAATTGAAATTCCACAATCTTATCTCGAGCAAATAGAACATGACATACCACTTTTGGATAAACAACTGAAAAAACTTCATGCAAAGAGAATGGAAGAACTCCAAAAGCAACGTCAATCAGAAAGGGAACGGCTAAAGGAAATCTCTTACCAAAGTCGGCAACATAGAACCTCCAAGTCGTGCACCCTTCCATATTATTATTCATACCATTCCTCACCAAAAACTCATTCGCATCTTTGTATCTCCTATGAGGAATTAATTGAACGGCATTTAAACGAATTAAAACAAATACGCGCAAAAGAAGAACTGATTCCAGCAGGATTAAGGAAAGATTGGGATATCATCCAAGACATTGTACGAGCCGCTAAAAGAAGAGAAGAAGTTGATTACAGTCGTTTTAAACTACTGTTGAATAATTTGAAAATACCGTTAAGAATACAGTAAATGCTTAATCAGAAGTGATAAATACAAAAGAAGATATATTGTGTAAAATAGTTGGAGGTAGAAATATGAGTAAAATTAATCAATTTTTGATCGATTGTTTGCTATAAAAGTTCCAAGTGACATATTATTAAAATCTAACTACCATGTCTTTCAAGAGATGGCTGAAAGTAAAGAATTAGAAGGTGTAAGACCTCCTAAAGATGAACTTAGGGAATTATTCGGTAAAACATATACAATCTGTTGCTCCATCCTTAGAATCAATTAGTACGTTAAGGAACAGTTTTGCTGGTGCAACTGATTCTATGCAAACTGTTTTAGATAGTGCTAAACAATTAAGTTTATCATTAAGCAAAATCTATACTAGTATCGATAGTCCGATTGCAGAACTCCAAAGAACAATTAATCAAACATTAGATAAGATTAACCTGTCACCGACGATAAAAGCATTAGAACAATGGCAGGTTCAATTTAAAGAATTGCAAAAAATAAATTTTCCAAAGGTTGAGGAGTTGCTTCGAGACGCAGAACTCACTGTTATTGAGCAAGACGAGGACGAAAATTGGGTCTTATTTTAGAAATGTTTATTTGTTTGAAAATTTTTAACTTAGGGAGGTGTTTAAATGGAAAATCAATCTATTCCTTTATCTTTATTTGAAAAAATCTTGATTTTCCTTTCTATTCTCATCGTAGTAGGGGTGTTATTTACGATCATAGGTGTATGGAGTAATATTCCGGAAAGGATTCCTATTCATTATGGCTTTTCAGGAGAAGCAGATAATTATGGTAATAAATCAATGTTAATAATACTTTTGGTAGTCATTACTACTGCATATGCTTCAGTGTTGTTATCCAGTAAACTTCAAAAGTCACATTTTCTTAGAAATAACGATGAAAAGGGTATTAAATTATATAAGAATGACCGCTTAATGAGAATTTTTATTGGTCTAGAATCGGTAATAATAATGGCTGTTATCGAGATTAAGACAATTTTAATCTCGCTAGGGAAAGCAGAGAATTTAGGCAACTATACAGTTCCCCTAATAATAATATTAATCTTCTTTACAATTTTGTTCTTTTATTTACGATCTAGAAAAATGAGAAACACTTAAGCTTTATTTATTTCACAATTTCCTGCCGGGATGATTAAACGCCTTGAAGCAATAATGTAGTTTGGCAAGAGCAACTGTTCGAGAAAATTGGATATACGGATGGGAAGGATCTCCTTTTAACGATGGTAAACTCATAGATGTTCTTAGAAAAGTAAAATTGGCAAATCTATTATCATGGATTTATATACTCGTAAGATTATAGGATGGCATATCGATCACGAATGACGAAAGAGTTAGTGATCCAATCGTTACAACGGGCTCTAAACAGGCGAAAAATCACCGGAACTAGTGATTCATCATTCAGATCGTGGGAGCCGATATGCTTCAAATGATTATCAACAGCTCTTACAGAAACATCATTTTCAAGTGAGCATGTCGAGATGTGGAAACGGTTACGACAACACTTGTATGGAAGTCATTTCATAGCTTAATCCAAAAAAGAGTGCATCTATCTGAATCGATTCCATACATGAAAAGAAGCAAAACAGGACATTTTTGAATACATTGAATGATTCTGCAACCAAAAAAGAAGTTCTTCCTTCCTTGGCTATGTATCGCCATATGAATTTTATGAATTTGAAGAAGCATGCTACGCCAACCAGAAAAGAGAAGCCGCATAGGTGCAGCTATTTCTCTTTGTTTGACGTGTCCGTTTTCTTGACGTAACACCATGTTTCAAAGATGGTTATGTCGCGGACGGATAGAGCTTATGCAATCTTCTTGTTTTACAAGGCGGATTTTCTCTTTGTGAAAAGAAGTTGCAAAGGATAAATGGCCAATTTGATTTTTACGAATTTATGGAAGAATGGATTGTCGGAATGAAGAAAGATCGTGTAGCCCCTTCTTGTTTTTCCTGCGGATTTGGATACGACAGTGATCGAGGCATGTATATCGAAGACGTTGAAGGAATAAGAGGAACACGAGAAAGAAAAGCGGGAAAGCCGCAAACGAGTACAAAAGCTCTCTTTTGCAAAGGAAAATGGAGTGAACAAGCCCCCCTCCCCGCGTTTTTAGCGCGGGGAGGCTGGGGGTTACTTATATTTTCTTCCAAGGATATCCGCTGAAATAATTGCGGCATAAACATCGTCAGGAGTGACAGGGAATGGCATGTTGTAAATGGTTTCGCCTTCTTGGCAAGCAGCTTCAGCAACTTTTCGGATTTTTGGCTCAATGTCTTCGGTAATTCCCATGTCTTCCAGTGTAACTGGCAGTCCCAATTCTGTGCAGAAAGCAATGTATTTTTGAATTTCTTCTGTGCTGCGGTTTTCTAAGACGAGTTGCGTGATTACGCCGAAAGCAACTTTTTCGCCGTGATAAAGGTGATGAGTGTCATCGATGACTGTAAAGCCATTGTGAATCGCGTGGGCCGCTGCGAGACCGCCGCTTTCAAAACCGATGCCGCTCAAGTACGTGTTGGCTTCCACGATATTTTCGACCGCTTTTGTCACTATGTTTTGTTCAACCGCAAGGAATGCTTTTATTCCGTCTTCAAAAAGGATGTTTTGGCAAAGCTCAGCAAGAGCGATCGCTGCCTTTGTGATTGTGCCGCCTGCCATTGGAGTGGCGTTTGCTTCGTAACAAGCTCTTGCTTCCACATATGTTGCAAGGGCATCCCCAATGCCGGCTGCAAGAAGTCTTGCTGGTGCGTTGGCCACAATTTGGGTGTCAACGAGGACAATATCAGGGTTTTTTGGCAAGATTAAATATTCATCAAAAACCCCTTCTTCTGTGTAAAGAACGGATAAAGCACTGCATGGAGCATCGGTAGAAGCAATAGTTGGAACGATAACAACCGGAAGCTTGGAATAGAAAGCAACCGCTTTAGCAGTATCCAGTGTCTTTCCGCCGCCGACTCCAACAATGACATCAATTTGTTTTTCCTTGGCAATCGTTTGGAGGCGATTGACTTCTTGTTTAGAACATTCACCGCGGAATGTTTCAAAGGTTAAAGTGGATTCTTGATCGGAAAAACTTTGTTCAATGGTTTCCTTAGTAAAATTTAACACAAATTGATCGGCAATCACTAAAAAAGAATTCCCTAAACTGTTAATATATTTGCCGAGATTTTGAAGTTCCCCTCTCCCTTGTATGTATTTTGTTGGTGAATTAATAATTCTGGCCATAGAACTCCCCCCTAAAGAATTATCTTCCTACAAAGGATTATATCACCATAAAACATTATTTTCGCATTAATACAAAATATTTCATAATAAATTCAAAAATATCGATATCCAGAAATATCGATATTACAAAAATTGTAAATATGAGATAGATAGAGTATTCCTGAAATTGATTTGGAATTAATATGTTTATTGAATTCGCCCGATCCACTCATCAACCGCGCATGTACTCATGCAGCTTTGGACGGGTTGTTCAAGCCAGCCTGTGCGTCCGTTGGCAAGGGCACCATGCGGCGAGAAAATGAAAACAGGTATAATTCACATTAACGGCCAGTTGATCAATGTAGAAGAAAATGTTCCGTTTGGTGGAGAATTGTCGTTACTGTGGTGAACGGGCTTTTGAAGAATTTACGACCGTTAAATGGGTATCTGTTCAAAAACAACCGCGCCAATATCCATTTTCATAATGCTCTTTTCCAAAACCATATTTGAAAAAAATGTACCCTTTGGCACCGCATGCGGATTATTTGCGCAGATGCCAAAGGGTGTTTTTTGGCAAACTGAATTTGCTCCAGCGTTTTTAGGGGATGATCGAGCCGGATCTATCAAAATAGCGAATGGTCAGTGGAATACTTGGTTTCGCCAAAAGGCAAGACGTCCGCTTTTATGGATGATCATCGAGAACATCCCGTTAACTTCGGGGCACACCTTTTTCAAACGGTTGGCAAGCGTTTATATTCCCCGGCTTAAAACGGGAATTTCCGATATTGATGTTGAACGGAAACCCATTTTGTTTCTGTAAACTCTTCTACAATCCACGGATTTCCGAAACGGCCCAATCCGCTTGCTTTTGTTCCTCCAAACGGGGTATCCGATTGAAGGTTAACCGTTTGGTCGTTAACATGTGTCATTCCGCTATCAATCTCTAAAGCTAGTTTTGTTCCTTTTTCAAGATCAGAGGTAAATATAGCCGAGCTTAAACCATATTCGGTTCCATTCGCCAATTCAATCGCTTGTTCATCTGTTTCCGCTTTAATCATGATCGCAATTGGCGCAAATACTTCCGTTTGCGCTAACTTGCTGTTATTATCCACATTCACAAATACCGTTGGCGTTAATATGTTTCCTACGCGTTTTCCTTCTAATGCCAACGGGATTCCTTCCGCTTTTGCTTCTTCAATTATTTTTAATGCTTTTTCTAACTGGCGTTGGTCGATGATTGGCCCAATCACGTTTTCACGGTTGCGCGGATCTCCATATGGCAATTTTTTCGCCCGTTCCACAAATTTGTTCACAAATTCATCATATACATCTTGATGAATAATAAATCGATTCACGATCATGCAAATTTGCCCTTGATGCAAATATTTCCCGAATATCGCTGCTTCCACTGCTCGGTCAACATCAGCATCGCTCAACACGACAAACGGGCTGTTTCCGCCTAATTCTAATGCTACGCGTTTTAGCGCGCCGCCGGCAACAGCGCCAACACGTTTTCCTACCTCTGTGGATCCGGTGAAACTAACCATTTTTGAATGAGGATTTGTTAACATTTCGTCACCGATTTCCCGCGAAGACGTCAAAACGACATTGAATACCCCTTTAGGCAATCCTGCATATTCAAATGCCGCTGCAATAATCGAACCTCCAGTTAAGCCGGTTTTCAAGTCTGGCTTATGGACCACAGCATTCCCTAAGGCAATCGCAGGAGCAATGGTTCTGATAGATAAAAACAATGGGAAATTAAACGGAGAAATCGATGAAATCACTCCCAGCGGCAATCGGTAAATTCGATTGGTTTTTCCTTCAATAGGAGAAGGAACTTCCCTGTACGCATAAATCTCTTCTGTCATTTTTTCTGCTTCTGCCAATTCCGCTAACGTGCTTTGATATTCTATTTCTGCTTTGACATACGTGCTGCCTGATTCTACAGCCAAAGCCTCTAAAATTGCTTCTTTGTTCTCTTTAAAATATTCTAATGCTTTCCGGATGATAGCTTTTCTTTCTTCCACTGGCGTTTTTGCCCATTTTTTCTGTGCTTGGTATGCCGCTTCAAACGCTTTCTGCGTTTGTTCTTTTGTAGCCAATTTAACGGTTGTGATGACAGAATCATCGTATGGATTTAAAATATCATAAGAATTTGCACTGGCTCCTTCCACCCATTCGCCATTAATAAAGCTTTTATTAAGTTCAAGAAACTGTTTCAAATTGATGACCTCCTTTGGTGCTGCAAACGATTTCAGCGATTTCAGCAATATCTTACTACTTAATGACACATTATTTCAAATCTCATGCATTTTTTAAGATGAAATAATATTTTCCGTTTTCTTATTCGAGCGAATTCATTTCATGCCCTCACTTTATAGCAAATCTATCAGTAAAAACTGCTGTTCAGATAAACAATGGAATAACAAGTTTCAGCAGTTTCACTGTTTTGCTGGTGATTTTGCCTCCAGAATATCTTCAGGCGATTCCTTTATTCGGGGAATGAAGATCTTCTCTTAGCCTTTCGAACACGGTGGGAGGTGTGCGGAGTTTGTGGACGGCCCATGCTGATGTTATGGAATGCTCCTATATCTATTTGTTAGAATATTGCTAATTTCCTGGGAATAACTTATGATCAAGATGATCTGTAAGGCAATATTAATAGGAGAGATTTCCATGCAACATATCGTTTACAGGCCTAGTATTTTGCTTCTAATTATATTCTTTATTTCTTTCATAGTTACTAAATTATTTCCATCATTAGCATCGACTGTTTTCGATATATGGATTTTGTGTATTGGTTTGATTATTGCTATTTTTTTGCACGAATTAGGGCATGTGATCTTTGCGTTATTATGTAGATTTAATTTCCATTTTCTTGCTTTTGGTCCCTTTCTCATTGAAAAAGGGAAAGGAAAATTAAGAATACGTGAAAATAAATATTGGCTTTATTTCGGCGGAGTTTCTTTTGTAACCCCTTCTGTTGGAACTTTTTCTAACATAAAAGCAAAATTGGAATTATTTTTGCTGGGAGGCCCTTTGTTTAGTTTGATAGCATTTCTTGTATTTTTTATGATTGGGAAGATTTATCAGAACAATTTTATGCTATGGTGTTCCATTTTAAACATTGCTATATTTATAGCCACCTCATTTCCGATTACAAAAGGGGAAGTAAACGACGGAGGAAATATATTATTACTATTTAAAGCCAGAGAAGCGGGTTTACAGATTTTAAAATTTCAAATACTTGGTGAGATGTTTAGTTCAAAAAGACCTATGGAATGGGATAAAAAACTGATTGAAAAGTGTAAGGAAATCATGAAAGAAAAAAATCCGCTAGAAAATCATATGATCTGTACATTTCTTTTTTATTATTATTTTGACATTGGTCATGTGGAACAGATTTTTTCAAGTATACAGCCAATCATCAATGAACCGCTGACAAAGGAAAATAAATGGATCAAAGGGAATTTTAACAGTTTGTATATACTATGCAAATTTTTATATGATAACAATGAAGCGAACGTAGAAGAAATAGAGAAATTATTTAAAGGAGTATCGAAATTAGATTCATATGCCTATCATCGTTCCCTTGCCATCATTAAGTATTTAAAGGGGGATGTGAAAGGAGCAAAAAGGTTGATAAACAAATTGAAACATGAATTAAGTTATACGAATGGTCAAGGTGTGTATCATGTTGAAAAAGATATTTTACAAAAATTAAAATTAAAAATGATGTCACTTGGTCGGCAAAGGCGATAAAGTGATGATTTTCTGGAAAATTCAGTATTTTTTTGAAAAGTGTGTATCTTTAAAGTGGGTAGGATTTTAGGCCATATCCTAATAATCTGTCCATACCTGCATGAGTGGTCCAAATGAGTCCCGCAATTATGCTTAAATCATTGTGAGTGATAATCCCCCACGCTAAAGGCAATGTCGATGTTATTACATATGTATGGAACAAATTATAAAGCAATGCACCGGTTTTGACATTGATGAAACATCCTAACATCGATATATCGGGAAGCAAGAGAAAGAAAAGGAATAGTCCCCATCCATAGCCATAGGAAGAATAATAAAACAGACAAACCTTCTAATTTCAATATCATTCTGTTCACTCATGCCCCTCCTTTACCTGGATTCACCGGCTATCATTTCTACCAATAAACCTCATGTTCCTGCTCTGGTTCATGTGATTGTCTGTCCGCGATAATATTTATTTTCTCCAGAACACACTTTTGATGGCCATTCACTGAGCCAGCAGATAAGACGGTGATTGCAAAATGTTCAGCAAACAGTGGTCATTCCGTTGGAAAAACTGCCTGCGTTCAATGCGCGCACATTGGGGCAAACACGAAATGTTACAACAAAAATCTGCAATTGGATGAGGGTATCCCAGCTGCCCTTTTGTGCACCGATGTTTTTGTGGAAAATAAAGGTGCGGGGATTTGCAGGGAAGTAGGTTTGGAGCGAAGAAACGGAATAGAAAAAGCCTGCTTTTTGCGATTGCCTGCTTTTTCATCACACCACAGAGGCTTTCTGTGGTTTCCTTTATTGAAGCCACTCCGGTTAAATGTGCCACTCTCTTTTTTTATTCATATTAAGTAAACCATGAAAAAATAGTTGACAAAAAATCAAACATTTACTGGTGCACAAGAGGAATTAAGCCATAAAGATATGGATGCCACTTGATTGTTAAAGCGATTCGGACGATAATGGAGATAGTGCTGTCTGTCGGCAAAAGCGGGCCAGGCAGAGCATCGCTTTGCAGTTTGTTTGCAACAAATTTGGTAGAGAAAAATGCGAAAACAACATCGAAAATGGCCCGGCTGGTTGTATTTCCGCTTGTCGGATTGTTATATCCAAGCGGGGACAGCGGACGGGATAGAAATGAATGACGTTAAGAGTGGCGGCATGTCGTGCCCGGATGCTATAACATTCTTCCATTCTTGCCGATCAGCGGGCAATAGAATTGGAAGACTTTGTAGTAAAGTAAGGAAGGGAGCGTATTCACTGCCCTGCGCTTCTGCGATTGCTACTTGGCTCGCTGGAGCGGCGGCCATAGCACTGCTGACTAAAACTGCATGATACTAAAAGCGATAAAAAATAAGTTCATCAAAGGGAATCAACAGAAAAAAGCAAAGAGGGAAAAACGATGTGCGAAAATAATGTGATTTATCAAGAATTAGTGCGAATTTGTGGGGAAAAAAACGTGCTGCGGGACGAACCGTTGAAATATCATACGTTAGTAAAAATTGGCGGCAAGGCGGATTTCCTCGTCTGGCCGGAAACATATGAGCAGGTGGTCGAAGTCATTCGGTTAAAAGAAAAGCATCGCCTCCCTTTCACCCTGCTTGGCAACGGTTCGAACGTCATCGTGCGTGACGGCGGCATTCGCGGCATTGTCGTGCAGCTAAAGCATCTAACAGAAATCAAAGTGGAAGGCGAAAAAATTATCGCGCAAAGCGGCGCTGATATTAAAGCAGTTTCTCGGGTTGCACTGG